>NZ_CP168006.1:3810379-4147169 GCF_041521385.1 Alcaligenes faecalis
AAGCCAAGGTCTATGCTGCCATGTTGTGCCAGGAGCGCGACTTACCGGGGATGACAGTCAGCGTGGTGTATTACCACGTGGACAAGCACAAAGAGACCAGCCTTTCCGAGTATCTGGAACGCGCGGATCTGTGGGCCTTCTTTGAGCAGCACTGTCGCGCGTATGTAGCGTGGGGGCGGCAGGAGCAACAGCACAGGATCGCGCGCGATCAGGCTTGTACTGCTTTGCAATTCCCCTTTGAACAGTTTCGTGCAGGTCAGCGGCAACTGGCGGTGGCTGCATTTCGGGCGCAGCGCGATGCACAGTGCCTGTTAGCGCAAGCCCCCACGGGTATCGGCAAAACTTTGGCAGTCATATTTCCCGGCCTGAAAGCCATGCCCGAGGCGGGGCTGGACAAGCTGTTTTATCTGACGGCTAAAAACTCGGGTCGGCAAATGGCGCTGGACGCCTTGCAGCGTTTAAGTCCGGAAGGCGAGGGTGCATGGCGGGTGCTGGAGATGGTGGCCCGCGACAAGCAGTGTCCCAACCCGGATAAAGCCTGCCATGGCCAGTCCTGTCCCTTGGCCGAAGGTTTTTACGACCGCCTTCCCGCGGCTCGTCGGCAAGCTCTGGAGCAACCCATCTTGAATAGCTCGCGCCTGCAGCAAGTGGCCAGTGAACATCAGGTCTGCCCCTATTACTTGAGTCAGGAAATGCTGCGGTGGGCAGACGCTATTGTGGGCGACTATAACTATTTTTTCGACACGTATGCAGTGTTGCATAGCCAGACCTTGGTTCAGCAGTGGCGCAGTGCTGTGCTGGTAGACGAGGCTCACAATTTGGTCGAACGAGCCCGTTCCATGTACTCCGTATCTTTCTCGCAAATGCAGTTACGTATGGCGCGTAAAGCCGCGCCTTCGGCCTTGAAGCGTCATTTTGCGCCGTTGACTCGTTTGATGGAGGGTCTGATCCCCGAGGAGGGCGGTGACCAATGGGGGCTGGAAAAAATCCCGGAGGATTTGCTTGAGCAGTGTGAATATCTGGCCGCCCGCCTAGGGGCTTATGTGGCTGAAACCCCCATGCCGCAAGACAGTCCCTTGCTGCAGTTTTATTTCGAGCTGCTGTACTTTGTGGACCTGGCCGGACAGTTCGGCTCGCATTCCTTGTTTGATATTTTGGCGCAGCGCGAGGGTGTACTTCTGAACCTGCGCAATATCGTGCCTGCCCCGTTTCTGGCCGAACGTTATGGCGATGCGCACGGCGTCGTGTTGTTTTCTGGGACCATGAACCCCTCACCGTTTTATCGTGATGTCTTGGGTTTACCGCCCAGCACGGCAGAGGTGAACGTGGCATCCCCTTATCGGGCCGAGCAGTTGCGAGTCCGCCAATATGAGGGTCTGTCTACGCGCTATGCCGACCGGGCTCAGAGTCTGAGCAGGGTCTGCGATATTGTCGGGCAGGCCTATCAGGAGCAGCCGGGCAACTATCTCTTGTTCTTGAGCAGCTTTGATTATCTGGAGCAGGTCAGCCAGGCCTTGCAGGAACGCTGGCCGGATATGCCGCTTTGGCATCAGCAGCCGGGTATGAATGATCTGCAAAGAACGCAGTTTCTGGACCGCTTTACGCTGGACGGGAGGGGAGTGGGTTTGGCCGTGCTGGGTGGGGCGTTTTCAGAAGGGGTGGATTTACCTGGTAAACGCTTGATCGGTGCTTTTATTGCCACCTTGGGTTTGCCGCAATGGAACCCGGCCAACGAGTCTGTGCGGCATGTCATGGCCCGGCTCTTTGGGGAGCGGCGGGCCTATGACTATACCTATCTGTATCCGGGGCTACGCAAGATTACACAGGCCGCGGGTCGTGTGATTCGTGATGAGCAGGATCAAGGTTTTGTCTATCTGCTGGATGAGCGTTATGGGCAGCGGCGGGTGCAGCAGTTGTTGCCGGACTGGTGGCAAATTGAGCAGGTGCGGACTGACGCTCGTTTTGGGCAATGACCTCGGTAATGATTTGCGCGGTGGCGGCTGACAGCGTCCAGCCCAGGTGACCGTGGCCGGTGTTGTAGTACACGCCAGGGCGGCTGCCTGCTTTTACGCGCGGCATCATGTCCGGCATCATGGGGCGCAGCCCTGCCCACGGTACGACACGATCGGTAGCGGCATCGTGGAAGTTGCGGCGGGTCCAGTTCGTCAGCGGGGCGATACGGTCGGCGCGAATGTCCTTGTTGGCGCCGTTGTATTCCGCCGTGCCGGCCACACGCAGGCGGTCCTTGCCCAGGCGGCTGGTCACAATCTTGGCTTCTTCGTCCAGCAGGCTGACCCACGGGGCGGCATGTTGGGCTTCGGGTGTATCCAGGTACACCGAGATTGAATAGCCTTTGACGGGGTAGATATTGATGTAGTCGCCCAGCATATGAGCCAGATGACGGCTGCCTACGCCAGCGCAAACTACCAAGGAATCGACGGACAGGGTATGGGTGTGGGCTTGCGCGCCTTCACCCGTACGCAACTGGATGCGGTGCGGTGGGCCGCAATCAATACCCAGGACTTCTGTATCTTGCAGGAACTTCACGCCGCGTTTGGCGCAGGCATCGGCCAGACCACGTGTGTATTTGTGAATATCGCCCGTGGCGTCCGAAGGCGTAAAGAAACCGCCGTAGTAGGTGCCTTGCAAGGCAGGTTCAATCTGGTGAATTTCTTCATTGGTGACCGTGCGGCGCTCCAGGCCCCCTTTGTGCAGCAACTGGCTGACTTTCTTGCCAGACTCAAAGCCACCAGGGGTGTGGTAGATATGCAGAATGCCGCGCTGTTCCAGGTCGAAATCAATGTTTTCGTCCTTGGCCCATTGGTACAGATTCTCGCGGGCGGCAATAGCCAGCTTGACGGTGTCCACGGTGTTGCGCTCGTAGCCGGAAATCGCGCCCACAAACTGCGCCATCCAACTGTATTTGTGCCAGCTTGGCTTGGGGTTGAACAGCAGCGGGGCGTCTTTGCGCATCATCCACTTCAAGCCCTTGAGTATGGTGCTGCGGCTGTTCCAGACTTCGGCATTGCACGCGGACAACTGCCCGCCGTTGGCGAAGGAAGTTTCCATCGCGGGGTAGCGCAGGCGGTCGATAACGGTAACTTGATAGCCTTTCAGGCTGAGGGCGTAGGCGGTGGTGATTCCGGAAATACCGGCACCAATGACGGCAATATGCGACATAACAGGCTCCTGACAGGTGAATTACCACCGAATAGTGGCAATACCCCATCTGTCCTGTGACCTGAGAGTTTATCCAACCTGCATGTTTGGTTGGGCTCCTTCGGTGGGCGTCAAACGCCGCTCTCCAGAGTGTCGGGCTGGTACGATCCTTTTGCCTGAGAGATTCCGGGGTGGTTGCTCCGTCGGCGCCTGACTGAACAGGTCTCTTTCATACCGCCTGTAGTGACGCAACTACAGTAGCTGTGCTTGCCAAAGTATGCAATCAGGGTAAACCGGGAGCTGTGTACGACTGCTTGGCGATTGCTTTTTTGCGGACTTGGTCCAAACGGTAATGCGCACCCAGACTGTATGGCCGATCCAAGGCTGCCTGGGTCAGTAGCCAGGCCGTATCCAGTTGGAGGCTCAGGGTGTGTTGCTCCAGGCTGCGGGGGAGCGCATTGATTTGCTCGCGCCAGTCGCCAAGAGTGTGTAGGGCATAGCCTAGGCCTTGGTGACTACGTAGCAAGCCGACATGCTCTTGCATCAAGCTACGCAAGGCGGGCAGAGAAGGAGTCTTGCTTAAGGATGAGCTTATGTTTGCCTCTGTTGATGCTGTAGTCGCTGCTACCGTCGCTGTCTCAGGGATCAAGGCCGAACTCGGAAGCTTATTGCTTGCCGCAATGGTTTGCGCAACTGCCCGCCCCATGACAACACACTCCAGCAAGGAATTGCTGGCCAAGCGATTGGCCCCATGCAAACCTGTGCAAGCGACTTCACCCACGGCATACAAACCGGGCACGGTCGTGCGGCCAGACAAATCCGTTTGAATCCCTCCGCAGCTATAGTGCGCAGCAGGTGCAACTGGCACCCAGTCCTGGCGTAAATCCAAACCCCGGCGTAGGCCTTCTTCCAGGGCTTTCGGGAAATGCTGCTGCAAAGTGTCCGCACCAAGATGGCGTACATCCAGCCAGACATGGCTACTTCCTTCTTGCCGCATCTGCGCTGCGATAGCACGCGACACAATATCGCGCGGCGCCAGCTCGGCCCGAGCGTCGTAGTCCGGCATGAAGCGGCGGCCTTGCTTGTCCAGCAGATGTCCTCCTTCACCACGCAAGGCTTCGGTCAGTAGAAAGGTCGGGCCCTGAGCATGCAGGCAGGTCGGATGAAACTGCACAAATTCCAGATCGCGTATCGCAGCACCCACGCGCCAGGCCAAGGCAATCCCTTCGCCCAAGGCGCTGTCAGGATTGGTGCTGTGCGCATACAGACTGCCCAACCCACCTGTTGCCAACACCACGTGGTCAGCCACAATGGTTTCGTAGCGGCGGCTGTGTTTGTCGTAGATATCCACGCCCGCCACCGCGCCTTGTTCGTTGCGGCGTAGGGCTAGCGCCAGGCAGTCCGTACGCTGCTGGACATGAGGGGCTTGAGCCAATTGGGGAAACAGAGCGTGCATGATGGCGTAACCGCTGGCATCGGCTGCGTGTACGATGCGTCGCTGACTGTGCCCACCTTCGCGAGTCAGATGCAATTGGCCATCTTCCGTTCTGTCCAGAGGAACCTGCCTTTCCAGTAACCAATGCACTGCAGCGGGTGCGGCTTGCAGAATTCCGCGTACCGCTTCCTGATCCGAGTGCTGCGCACCGGCTTCCAGTGTGTCTTCAATGTGTTGTTCCAGACTGTCTTCGGCATTGAGTGCGGCGGCCAGACCGCCCAAGGCCATGGGGCTGGCCCCGCAAGGCGTGGGGGTACTGCTGAGCAACGTTACCTGCATCGAGGAGGGCAAGGACAGGGCCAGACTGGTACCCGCCAGTCCCGCGCCGATGATTAGCACCTCCGTCTGTGTTGAGCCTGCTTGCATCAAGCGGCTCCTACATGCTGGAATTGCTGGCTGTGTTCGGCCAAGTCCGTGCTTACGCGCAGATTGTTTTGCAGTGCAGCAGCAAAATCCATCATGCGTTGCAAGGAACGTCGTGCGCCTTCACGCAGGTCAGGGTCCACTTGAATACCAGGACCTGCTTGACTCAAGCGTTGATGCAACGCCTCCAGACTGTTCAAAGCCATCCAGGGGCAAAAGGCGCAGCTTTTGCAGGTGGCGCTTTCGCCCGCTGTGGGAGCAGCCAGAAAGGTTTTACCCGGCGCCTGCTGGCGCATGGCATGCAAAATCCCTTGATCAGTGGCGACGATAAAGATGCTGGCAGGATGGTTGATGGCAGCGCGCAGCAGTTGCGTTGTTGAGCCAACCACATTTGCCAGCGCCACGACAGAGGCGGGCGATTCGGGATGCACCAGTACTTGGGCATCGGGGTGCTCGCTCATCAAGGCCTTCAATCCATCGGCCTTGAACTCGTCATGGACCAGGCAGGAACCTTGCCAGAGCAGCATGTCTGCGCCGGTTTGCTTCTGAATATAAGAGCCCAAATGACGATCTGGTGCCCACAGAATCTTTTTGCCTTGTGCGTGTAAATGCCGCACGATGTCCAGGGCGATAGAGGACGTTACCACCCAGTCCGCCTGAGCCTTGACGGCTGCGCTGGTATTGGCATACACCACCACTTCCCGGTCTGGGTGCGCAGCACAGAATTGCTTGAAATCCTCGGGCGCGCAACCGAGATCCAGCGAGCACGTTGCCTCGTCATGTACAGCCAGTACGCGCTTTTCAGGGCTCAGGATTTTGGCAGATTCAGCCATAAAGCCCACACCGGCCACCAACACCGTGCTGGCCGCATGCTCCTGCCCAAAGCGTGCCATTTCCAAAGAGTCACCCACGCAGCCCCCGGTTTCCAAGGCCAGATCTTGAATATCAGGATCTGTGTAGTAGTGGGCGACCAGTACGGCGTCTTGTTCCTTTAACTGCTTGGCCAAGGTTTGTTTCAAGGTGGCCTTATCGCTTTGCAGGTTGAGTTTGGAAGGGACCTCATGCCAGGCAATCTGACGGCTCAACGCGTCTTTAGCGCCGGGCTGACAGACATCAATGGGGAAATGCTGAATCATGTTCGTCCTTGATGCTCACTTTGAGCATAAGTGGATTAAAAAAATGGGAAATATGACTTTTTGAGCGAAAAGAAGAGTGTCTCTATTGTTATGCTTTTTTTGAGCATAAATAAAAAATCGGTGTTCTGCAAGCACAAGAACGGGAGAGGGGAAGAAAAAAGAGGGGTGCCCCGCTTTGGACTCTTGGGCTCAAAGCGGGGAGAAAACCCTTTAAGGCGCAGGGTTCGGGGTGTGATGATGAATCGCGTTGATCTTGGTGATCAGCTCATCACTTAATTGAACATCCACACTGGCGATGTTTTCACGTAGTTGCTCCAGCGTGGTCGCACCGATCAGATTGCTGCTGGTAAAGGCTTGTTGGTTCACCCAGGCCAAGGCCAGTTGGGTGGGCGTCAAACCGTATTCGCAAGCCAGCTCGTTGTAGGCCAGCGCGGCCTCACGGGCACGAGGGGCATCGTAGCGGGTGAAGCGCTTGTACAAGGTCAAACGTCCTTTTTCGGGACGCGCACCGTGGTCATACTTACCCGTCAACACGCCCATCGCCAACGGCGAATACGCCAGCAGACCCAGGCCCTCATAACGGCAGAATTCGGATAGCCCCTCTTCAAACACGCGGTTCAGCAGGTTGTAGGGGTTCTGGATCGTGGCAATCAAAGGCAGAGAGCGGGAGCGCGACAACTCCAGAAAGCGCGAGACACCCCAGGGTGTTTCATTGGACACACCGATGTGACGCACCTTGCCTTGACGCACAAACTCGTCCAGTACCGAGAGGGTCTCTTCGATGGGGATGGTGTCTTCTTCTTTCCAGGGGTAGCTACGTTGCCCGAACGTCACTGTACTGCGATCTGGCCAGTGCAACTGATACAGGTCCAGATAGTCTGTTTGCAGCCGACGCAGGCTGTCATGCAGGGCTTGTTCCAGATTCTTGCGATCCAGGCTGGTGCCGCCATTGCGGATATGGCCAGGGCGCTTGGGGTCACGTTGGGGACCGGCGATTTTGCTGGCCAGAACAATGTCCTTGCGGCGGCCGGTTTTAGCCAGCCAGGTGCCGATATAGTGCTCGGTCAAACCTTGTGTGGCCGCCATGGGGGGAACAGGGTACATCTCGGCGGTATCCACCAGATTCACACCCAGTTCCAGGGCAAGGTCCAACTGAGCGTGCGCATCGGCCTCGCTGTTTTGCTCCCCGTACGTCATGGTGCCCAAACCAATCAGGCTGACGTCCAGGTCTGTATTGCCCAGCTTGCGGTATTTCATTTACTTCGACTCCCGAAAACGCAGGGCCGGGCGGCCCTACAAACCGTGCATGGTAGCGTATTTAGCCAGCCTGCCGCTGTGCCGATTGAACAGATTCTTCATAAAAAAAACATCGCAAGTTATTTGCGATGGCTTTGCGTTGAGGCACGACTGTAGTGCCGAGCTGTTTCAGGCCGCCTCATCATGCTCCGGCAAGGCAGGGGGTGCAGGTAGTGGACGATTCGGCAGCAAAGGCAAACCGTGCTTGCTGCGCAAACGCTGGCAATCCACATTGGGGCTGCCATCCAGTTCCCAGATTTGGTAGTCGCGACAAGGGGTGGGGCGATCTGGATAAATCGCACAATGAATCCCAGGCTGGCCTAAGGTGCCACGTAAAGCAATACAGCGACCTTCACCTTGCTCTGTCCCCTTCATACAAGCGCGTAATGGGCCAACCTGAGTGGTCAACTCGACAGGCACCGTACCGCCTGTTTCGCCGCTTAGCTCACCGCTGTAAAAAGAGACCCGAAAATGGGAACAGCACACGCCGCAGCTTAAACAGGGGTTTTCATCAAAAATCTCGTCATTGGGTGGCGTATAAAGCACCGATTCCAATGTGGTTTCCTGAGTGCCGGGTAAATCCAGGAATTGAGTCGGGGTAGGCGGGAGAGAAGAGCAAGTCATGTGCGTAGGTGTCCCGTAGCGGCCGCAGATCCGTTTCAGACGAGATCGATGATCTGCAGGCGTAAAGCAATTATTTTATTTTTGCCCGAAGAACTTGAATAGAAAAATCGTGTGGCAGTGGGGTAGCTTGATGCTGGCTGGAGACAGATTGTGTGTATCTATATGTTTCATCACTCTGCCGAGACAGGAGGGACGTGAATTTTTGAAAACCTGCCTGTTTTTTCATTTAATTCTTATAAAACAAAGAATTGCGATACTTTTTTATCTAAGAGGCTACTTTTGTAGAAGAATCATAAAAAAAAGATCACCTTTTTTTATATAAAAACACGAAATAGTGTTGACAGCCTCATAGGGAAGATCTATTATTTCATTTCTTCACCGCAGGCGGTTAGCTCAGTTGGTTAGAGCGCTACGTTGACATCGTAGAGGTCGCTGGTTCGAATCCAGTACTGCCTACCAGAATACATGCACACAGCTCCAAGCTGTGCCAAGAAAAGCCCCAAAGATCAATGCTTTGGGGCTTTTTTGTTGCCCAGCGTTCCAAGCTGTGCCAAGCCCCGCTAAGGTATTTTGGGGGCATGAATGGGGGAGGGCATGGCTATTTTGGCGCTTTCTCCAGTTGTTCGTTCAGGTAGTCTGCCCCCCCCATTGGTTCAGCGATCTTTGTACTTCACCTTACGTCACAACATACCGAGATATAGCAAAAAAATGCGCTGCGCTGCCAGCCAGCACGAATAGATGCCAAATACCGTGCCAATGACGAAAGCGTTCGTCAAACACAAAGAAAATGATTCCGGCGGTATAAATTGCGCCACCTGCTGCCAACCAGGAAAAGCCCTGCGGGCCCAAATTGGAGGCCAGTGGCCCTAACGCCAACAATACAATCCACCCCATAACGGCATAAATCACCAGGGACAATCTGCGTGCCGGCGAACGAGGGCGGATATCCTGCAGGATGCCAATCAGTGCCAAGCCCCAGACCACACCGAACAGACTCCATCCCCAAGGCCCTCGCAGCGTGACCAGGCAGAAGGGCGTGTAGCTGCCCGCAATCAGCAAGTAGATGGAAAAGTGATCCATCTTGCGAAATACGTTTTTGGCTCGTCCCTTGAAGCAGTGGTACAGGGTGGAGATCAGGTAAAGCAGGATAAGTGTGGCGCCATAGATGGCCGTGCTGGTGATGCGCCAGGGATCACCGGTAAAACTGGCCATGACAAGCAACCAGGATACGCCGCCCACAGCCAGAACTGCACCGATCAGATGGGTCCAGGCATTGAATCGTTCACCGTAATACATGATTTTTTCTTCTCTCCAGGTAGGTTGCATGTACATTGCATGACCGTAGTCGTAAGGGGAAAGCGTAGTGGATAAATCAGGGTCTCGCATTGGTGTTTATCAAGTCCTCGCCTAGGTACGTGGTTTAGCGTACCGAGACGCTCAGGTAAACCCTAATTTCTGCTGAACCTGCCCGGCCCTAGGATAAGAACAGCGCGACGTGCGTTCTTGTTCAGGGAGGAGAATCATGAAGTTTGTGCTTTATAAAGACAAAGGTGGCGAATGGCGGTGGCGATTTAAAGCGGCGAATGGAAATATTATTTGTGTCAGTTCGGAAGGCTATACCAGCAAGCAGAGCGCGCAAAACAGTATTGAATCCGTGAAGAAAGGGATACCCGATGCTCCGGTTGTCGAGGAGTAGATGAGAAACCCGTGCCGCCTGCCTTCGTCATTCAGGTGGGCGGACGTCAACGTGTGTCCGTTTGCATTGGTATCTCGGGCTTTGCCGCTGGCACGCCCGCCTGGGTGAGACCATCGTAAGCGTCAGATGGGCATGGTTGATCCGGAGCGGGCAAGCCTTGCGTTGATTGCCAAGTGCAGACGCTTACGGCTGGGCGGCATGAGCAGTGCAGCTTGACTGTTAGCAGGCTGGCCCGTCATCCGTTTCGCGCTGACTATTCCAGTGCTTTTTCTTGGCCGCGCACGACGCCGCAGCGTTTATGAGCTTGCATGACGACAGCAACATTGCTGTTGAGCACGCCTTCTATTTCCCCCAGTCGACGTGTCACCACATCCCAGAGCTGCAGGCTGTCTCTGCACAAAATATGCCAGAAAAGCTGTGAAGGGCCACTGGTACCGAACAGGCAACGGGTATTGGGGTCTTGCGCCAGGTGTGCTGCCAAGGTGTTGACGGCTTGGGGGCGTACCTGCACGGATACCACCGCCTCAACTGGGAATCCTACTAAAGCGGGCTCCACTTCAACCCTGAATGACAGCGCCTTACGTTCCACCAAATGTTGCAACAGTCGCTGTGCAGTGGGTTCGCTCACGCCTGCCTGTTCCGCCAGTTCGGCCAGACTGGCCCGTCCATCTTGTTTTAGCCAGTTGGCGATCCGCTGTTCAGCCTCGGTGAGGGCAAGAGGGGTGTGTGCGGAGCGTGTGTCTGTACTGTCGTTTGGGTCGGCCTGTATGCGCCATTGGCCTGCGCGTCGAAAAGACCGTAATACCAGGCGAGCATCGACGTGCTCGACTCCTGGCATGCAGGGCAGAATGCGGGTCACCAGTTCGGGCATGTCCGCTTCATCGGCCAGAGTCAGTTCCGCCATCAGGTCAGCCGAGCCGGCCAAGGTGACAACCAATTGGCAGTTCTCCATTTGAGCCAGTGCGTCAGCCACGTGAGGGACCTGACCGGCATGGCAACGCACCCAGGCATGCAGTACGACCCCCTTGCCTGTTGCCAGTGGGTCGGTTTCTGCAATGACGCGCAATGCGCCCGTTTCCAAAAGACGTTTGATTCGCCTGCCCACGGTACGTTCGGCAATGTTTGCGGCTGCGCCCAGCTCCCGCCAGGAGGCCCGTGGGTCTGCTTGCAAGGCAATCAAGCAGGCCAGATCGGTGTCATCGATCGTGGGCAGCAAGGGTTTACCCTTGCTTGACGTGACCATATTCATCTAATTAACCTTCTTCAATTGCTAAAAAATAAACTTTTTAATCTTTTTTTGTCTAAAAATAAATAAATTGAGGAATTCATGAGCTCTCCCTCTCATCGTCCGAGCGCCCCACCTGGTCTCGACCCTGCCCCGGTCTCGCGCGTTCGTACCATTGTGGCTGGCAGTGTAGGCAATGCGGTTGAATGGTTTGATTGGACCATTTACGCTTCCTTTGCTATCTTTTTTTCCAGCCAGTTCTTCCCTGAAGGCAATGAAACCACGGCCTTGCTCGCTAGTTTCGGCATTTTTGCGGTGGGCTTTTTCATGCGTCCCATCGGTGGCTGGTTGCTTGGCATCTTCTCCGATCGTTACGGACGCAAGGCCGCTTTAGGGCTGACTATCCTGATGATGGCCGGAGGGTCGCTTATTATCGCAGTAACCCCGACCTATGCTGCAATAGGTTTGGCGGCGCCTCTTTTGTTGACGCTGGCCCGTTTGCTGCAAGGCTTGTCTCTGGGAGGGGAGTATGCATCGGCCACCACTTTCTTGACCGAGATGGCGCCCCCTCATCGCCGTGGTTTTTATTCCAGTTTCGTCTTTTTCAGTGCGGCGGTCGGTATTTTGGCGGCCTCGGCCGTGGGCTGGGTGCTGACGACCTGGTTGAGCCGGGCGGAGATGTCCGAGTGGGGGTGGCGTATTCCGTTTCTGCTGGGGGCATTGGGCGGTGTGGTTGGCCTTTGGATTCGGCGCTCGATTCCCGAGACCGAGGCTTTTTCCGAAAGCAAAAAAGCGGGTGTTGAAAAACAGCCTTTGCGCACCTTGTTGCGTGAGTATCCCGTGGAAGTGCTGCGTATCATCGGTTTTTCCATTCTGACGACCTTCGCATTTTATATCTTTGTCGCTTACGTGCCGACCTACGCCATCCGCCATGTGCAGGCCGACCCCAAGGTGGCCTTTGCGGCCAACACGGTGGCGTTGATTGTGTTCATGGTGGTGCAGCCCTTGTTTGGCGCTTTGTCTGATCGTATCGGACGCAAGCCGCAATTGATTGTGTTTGCTGCCGGGTATTTGTTCTTCTTTTATCCGCTCATGAGTACGCTGGGGCCGTCTTTCGGTTCCATCCTGATGGTGGAGCTGTTTGGCCTGGTGCTGTATGCCATGTATACCTCGATTGGCCCTGCCATTATGTCTGAACAGTTCCCAACCAGTGTACGTGCGGTCGGTATCGGGGCACCCTATAACCTGATGGTGGCGTTGCTGGGCGGCACCACACCTTATTTGTTGACCTGGTTGCAAAGCAACGGCCTGGAACGCTGGTTCTTTTACTATGTCTTGGCCGGTGCCGTGATTACCTTGGTCACGTTCATCCGTATGCCCGAGACAGTCGGACAAAAACTGCGCTGATCGCGCCCGTTTCGCCCGGTGTCAGGCCGGGCATCTACAGCCCGCCAGGCGGGCTGTGTGACTTTCAGGAAGCTCCATGTTGAAACAAGATGTCGCCCTTCATTTTCGAGATGCTCTTCAGATCGGTCTCGAGATTCGACAGGGCCGATTCAGCGCCCGGCACGTTGCCACTTATTTTCTGGACCGTATCGAGCGTGCCGCCGAGCTCAATGCCTTTAGTGTGATCACAGCCGAGCGCGCCTTGGCACAAGCAGACGCGGCCGATCGTCTGCTGGCTGCTGGCATCGTGCTCGGGCCCTTTCATGGTGTGCCCGTTGTGGTCAAGGATAGTATGCAATGGGAAGGAACCGAGGCGACTCTGGGTTCGCAAAGCCGTGCCGGCACGATCAGTACGCAGACGGCCACCGTACTGCGTTCGCTAACTGCACAAGGCATGGTGGTGCTGGGCAAAACCAGAATGACTGAGTTCGCCTTCGGTTTGTCTGGACAGAACCTGACCCAGGGGACGGCACGTAATCCGTGGGATGCCACGGTAGCCCGCGCTCCGGGTGGCTCGTCCAGTGGGAGTGGCGTGGCGGTAGCGGCCGGTTTGGCGCCCATCGCCATGGGAGGGGATACCGGTGGTTCAGTGCGCGCGCCTGCCACATTGAATGGCCTTGTGGGTTATAAGCCTTCGACCGGAATGATCAGTTGCGCGGGCAGCTTGCCCTTGTCTGCGACCCTGGATGTTCTGGGGCCGATTGCTCGTAGTGTGGCCGATGCACGCCAGTTGGCGGCTGTATTGGCGGGGCCGGACATAGCAGACCCCTCGACTTTGGCTTTGCCCGCCGCTTGTGTGGCCGCCCTGCGTGCACATGCGGCACCGATACATAGCCCCATTGCGGTATTGGATGCCCAGGCCTGGCCCGCCACCTTGGACCACGCAACGCAATTGAGTTGGCAGGACACGCTGGATCGCCTGCTAGCGGCGGGCCTGGAGATACAAACGTGGACACCACCGCCCACTTTATCGTTTACCCGTTTGGCAGACGATAATTCAATTGTGCTTGCCTATGAGGCCTATCGTTATTATGGTGAGCTTGCCACTGATTCTCGACAAGTCTTGTGGCCGGTGGTGCGGGACCGTATTCTGGCAGGCGGGATGATTGATAGCGCGTCTTATGAGGCCGCTTTACAAAGACGCAGGGCCGACATGCACACTTTTGCGCAAGCAATGCAGGGGTGGGCCGCCTTGTTGATGCCCGCTTGTGATCAGGTGGCCCAAGGGCTGGATCCCGAGGATGTCCGGCATGCGGGCTTGGGGAAGTTACTGCGTCCCGGCAACTTCTTGGGAGCAGCGGCCATTTCCCTGCCTACCGGCTTTGATGAGCCGGGCTTGCCCACAGGCGTTCAATTACTGACACCGCGTGGACACGATGCGGCCTTGCTCGATTGTGCCCATCTTGTTGAACATGCGCTTGGCCGACTTTCTCGCTATCCGGATTTGGGACACTGGGGGCTATAAATCCTATGTGTTTCAGTCAGGCGGCTGGACGGCGTATGAGGTAACAGCATCAGCCCCCGAAGCAGGGGCTTGTGCTGTCTTTGGAGTCGAAGGCTTAGCCGCGTTTGAACAAACGCTCGTGCATCCAGCCGTCGTTGGTCAGAATCAGAGCGGCTTTACCCGAGATTTCCTCAGCCTTTGCCTGCTTCGCAAAGTTTCTGTAAGTGGCGCCAATCCCCTCGGATTGGGCCCAGTCTTCTGCATCTTCCAGCTTGAAGCGATAGTTTACTTGTGAGACTTTGACACCCATCATGTCGCTGGGCTCAGTAAAGTTGTCTACCGCTACAACGGTGAATTTACCTGTGCAAAAGGCATCGTGTCCGCCCATTGTGTTGGCCCCGTTCGGAACCAGGAATTTTTGGCCGGTTTCAGTCAACTGATACTCGGAGCCCGGTTCCATCTTGTTACCGAACATCGCTTTGACTTCGGTATCGCGTTTGCTGAGTAAGCCGGCTTCTACCAACGCATCGGCCCGTTCTTTGCTGCTGCCTATCGTGCCACGATTGGATAGCGTAAATGGCGAGCCCTTTGCCGGAATGGCAGCACATAGTCCCTTTTGAGTATCCAGATACGTTTGAATCGCCGTGCTGAAATTGCTTTTATTGGCATCTTTGGCACTACCGCAGGCGGCAAGCAAAACGATAGCACTGCTCATGGCGGCGATTTTGATGACGGTATGCAAAACAAACTTCCCCTGTAGGTTAAACAATCGGTCGCCTAGTATAGCGGCGTCGTCGGTGCTATTTTGGGCAACGCTGTTTTAGCAGTGTGTCTAAATGTCTCTTGTTAAGGGGCTCCGTCTTTAGCGTGTAAGAGACGTGATGGATTGCCTAAGAGACGTCCATGCCGCGCGACTTATGCGAATGTAGTTGGCGTTGGCTTGGTTGCGGTTGCCCAGCTCAGACTAGGTGAGCCGGGCAACAGCGTGCAAAAAGGCCTGGGTTTAATCCAGCATGGCCTCCGCTTCAATCTCGATCAACCATTCCGGACGGGCCAGACCATGGATCAGAATCCAGGATGAGGGCGGGGGATTGACGGGGAAGCGTTTGAGCAATGCGGCGGCAATGGCCTCTTGCTCTTGGGGCGAGCTGGCATCTTCCCGAATGAAAATCCGCAGCATGATGACTTGGTCGATGGTGCCGCCTGCTTCAGCCAGAACCCGTTCTATATTGTCCAGTGCCGCGTCGGTTTGTTCGCGCATACCGCCGCTGACGGTTTGCTCTTGGGCGTCGACTCCCACTTGGCCGGACAGCATGACACGGCGTTGGCCGGTAACAACCAGACCTTGGCTAAAACCATATTGCAAAGAATTGAATACAGTGGGCGGGTTAAGGGCGCTTTTAGTCATCTTCATAAACACATAAAAAGTCAGTTGAGGTGGTGTATTCACGCACCAGGGGCGTATCTTGGGGCTTTATGTCAGAAGACAAGAGTAGAGCCGGGAATGGGGGCTTAACCGGTTTGAGGACGTCTTACATCGGCTTGCTGTCATTGGCTGATCCAGCCGCTAAAATGACATGTCTACCTACCTAAAGAGGCGCATATGGAAAACGACAAGTCCATGATTCACGGCAAATGCCTGTGCGGTGCCGTTTCAATCCGTGTTCAGCAAGACAAGCCTTCGGTCAGTGCGTGTCATTGTGGCATCTGTCGCCATTGGTCCGGTGGTCCGTTCCTGTCGCTGGAGTCCCATGGAATCCCGGTGGTCGAAGGGGAGGAGCACGTACGCTCCTATGCTTCCTCGGAGTGGGCGGAGCGCAGTTTTTGTGCTGTATGCGGCACGCATTTGTTTTACCGGCTCAAGGCGGGTGGTTTTCATGCTATTTCTGCTGGCTTGTTCAAGGATAGTGGGAGCTGGCCGTTCGCGCTGCAGGTCTTTATTGATGATAAACCTGATAACTATGCGTTTGCTAATAAAACGCGGGAGATGACGGGCGAAGAGGTAGTGAAGTTGTTTTCCTGATCCTGGTTCATGTACAAGGACAACGCTGTGATGAAACCAATCCTTTTCCTGTCGCTGTCTGCGTTACTGGCCGCTTGCGCCTCTTCCAACGCTGACCTTGCGACTCAGCAAGACGTAGACCTGAACAGATACATGGGCACCTGGTACGAGCAGGCGCGTTTGCCCAATAGTTTTCAGCGCGAGTGCGCCGGGGATGTGCAAGCCAATTACGTGATGGAAGCCGACAAGACGATTACCGTTACCAACCGCTGCCAGGGTGTGGACGGAAAAGAGCAGGAAGCCATTGGTCAAGGGCGACTGTCCAGTAGTATGGAACCTGCGGATCCGGCAATATTGGAAGTGCGCTTTGCTCCGAAGTGGTTGTCCTGGTTTCCCATGGTCTGGGGCGATTACTGGATCATGAAGCTGGAAGGGGACTATCAATACTCTTTAGTCGGGACACCGGACAGGAAATATCTCTGGGTTCTATCCAGGGAAAAACAGGCTGATCCGCAGGTCGTGAACCAATTGCTGGATTACGCAGCCGCGCAAGGCTTCGCGGTGCAAAAGGTAGTACCGACCAACAAGTAGCGCGTATTCGGTAATGGCTCGATCAACACCTGCATAAATCAAAGCATCTCCTTAGGGTTTTTAGTAATAAGCATGGGGAAATTAGATCGTTTTGAATAGCTTGTGGCTGTGGTCGAATGGCACGACGGTATGTATCGGACGTGCCATTTTTTTATCGGAATGTTTTTACTATGAAGTCGTTTTTAAGCATTGCCGCGACCCTTACCCTGGCGTTGGTGGCTGGCGTGGCCCAGGCTGATCGTCTGGATGACATCAAGAAAACGGGTGTCTTGAAAGTAGCGTCTTTCGACAGCAATCCACCGTTTGGTTTTGTGGATCAGAAGTCCCGTCAGATCACAGGTCTGGATGTGGATTTTGCCCAGGCTCTGGCTGACAAGCTAGGCGTGAAGCTGGAAGTCTTGCCAACCAATCCGGCCAATCGTGTGCCGCTGCTGACGTCCAATAAAGTAGACCTGGTTCTGGCCAACTTCACCATCACGCAAGAGCGCGCCAAGCAGGTTGATTTCAGCATTCCGTACTTTGCATCAGGCCAGCAGTTCCTGGCTAAAAAAGGCGTCTTGTCCTCGCCCGAGCAGTTGAACTCGCTGCGTATTGGCGTGGATAAAGGGACGGTCAATGAGATCGTCCTGCGTGAAAAATACCCTCAGGCCAAGCTGGTGGCCTATGACGATACGCCCTTCGCCTTTACCGCTTTGCGTAACGGCAATGTACAAGCCATCACTCAGGATGGTCCCAAGCTGATTGGTTTGCTGGCCAATGTGCCGGACAAGGAAAACTATGAAATCCCGGCCTTCAGCATTTCCGAGGACTTGATCGGCATTGGTATCCCCAAGGGCGAGACAGCACTGAAGTCTTTTGTGGATGAAACCTTGCTGGAGCTGGAAACCCAGGGCAAGGCACAAGCCATTTACGACGTCTGGTTTGGCCCTCAGTCCAAAACGCCGCTGGAGCGTTTGTACCGCATCGGTCAGCAACAGTAAGTCATCACTTGCTTGCAGGCCAGCCTTGAATGTTCAGGCTGGCCTTTTCCTGTTTGTGTTTTTAACAGCGGGATCGCTTGATCCTGCTTTTTGGTGTTTGCTATGCCGTCTTCTGATTTCTGGCTGGCACCCCACTATGTGGGCTGGTTGCTTCAAGGGTTCTGGGTCACGATTCAGCTCTCTTTAGTCGTCTCCTTCGCTGCAACTGTTTTGGGTTTTCTGGTGTGTATTGCCAGACTGTCGCCCTTTGCCTGCTTGGCCTGGCCGGTACGTGCTTACCTGAGTCTGTTCCGTAATACACCCTTATTGGTGCAATTGTTCTTCTGGTATTTCGGGGCCTCGGCCTTGATGCCGCCGGAGCTGGTTCAATGGTTGAATACTCAGCATGTCTTGCAGTTGGTCTTGTTCGATGTGCATTGGCCCAGTTTCGAGATGCTGGCCGCCTTTGTGGGTTTGACGATCTACACCACGGCGTTTGTGGCTGAAGAGTTCCGCTCCGGCGTGCGGGCAGTGCGCAAAGGTCAATGGGCAGCAGCAGCCTCCTTGGGCATGTCGTCCATGCAGGTCTGGCGCTATGTAGTGATGCCGCAGGCTTTGCGTAATACCTTTCCCTCGCTGATCGGGCAGTACATGAATGTCATCAAGAACACCTCGCTGACCATGGCTATCGGCTTGGCAGAGCTGTCGTATGCCTCCCGTCAGGTGGAAACTGAAACCTTCAAGACTTTCCAGTCCTTTGGGATTGCGACGCTGTTGTATGTCTTGCTGGTCATGCTGGTGGAAGTGGGTGGGCAGTGGTTGCAGCGTCATCGTCTGCAAGTGAGAGGTGGGCTGTCATGAACTTCGACGTAATTCATGACAATCTGCTGTACTTCCTGGTGGGGGCGTATCCGCATGGCCCTTTAGGTGGGGCGGCGCTGACGCTTTTGTTAAGCGTGCTATCGGCTAGCTTGTCCGCCGTTCTGGGGCTGGTTTTTGGGGTGGCTCTGGTTTTGAGCCGCGGTGTGGCGCATACCGCTTTGCTGCTGTTTCTGGGCTTTTTCCGCGCCATCCCCGTCATCATGCTGATTTTCTGGGTGTATTTTCTACTGCCCATTCTGTTCAAGGTGGATGTGCCGGGCTTGTTTACCGTGGTCTGCGCCTTGTCCTTGATTGGCGGTGCGTATCTGGCGCACTCGGTGTTTGCGGGTATCAGCAGCTTGCCGGCGGGGCAATGGCAAGCGGGCAAGGCCTTGGGCCTGAAAACCGCTCAAATCATGAAGTCCATCATCCTGCCGCAAGCCTTGCCGGTGATGCTGCCTTCTTTTATTAATCAGTGGGTTGCCTTGATCAAGGACACCTCGCTGGCCTATGTCATTGGTGTGGCGGAGCTGTCTTTTGTTGCCACTCAGGTCAGCAATCGGGTCATGGTGCACCCCACTGAAATCTTCTTGTTTGTCGGGCTGATGTACTACGTGATTTGCGCAACGCTGGAGTTGATTGCGAATCGGGTGGCCCGACGTTATGACAAACATCTGCGACTGGATGGCAAATGATCCGTATCGATAGTGTTTCCAAGTGGTATGGCACGTTTCAGGTGCTCAGGGATTGCACGGCCCAAGTGGACCGTCAGGAAGTGGTGGTGGTGTGCGGGCCTTCGGGCTCAGGCAAATCCACCTTGTTGAAAACCGTCAATGGTCTGGAACCGTTTCAGCAGGGCAGGATTGTTGTGGATGGGATTTCCGTTGGTGACCCGGCAACGAATCTGCCAGACTTGCGCAGTCGGGTCGGGATGGTTTTTCAGAACTTCGAGCTGTTTCCACATTTGAATGTCGTGGCCAATCTGACCTTGGCACAACGTAAAGTGCTGGGCAGGAGTAGTGATGAAGCCAATGAGCGGGCCTTGCTGTACCTGGATCGCGTGGGCTTGAAAGCGATGGCGGATCGCTATCCGGCCAGCTTGTCGGGCGGGCAGCAACAGCGTGTCGCCATTGCACGGGCCTTGTGCATGGATCCGGTCTGCATGCTGTTTGATGAGCCTACCTCGGCCTTGGACCCGGAAATGGTTAACGAAGTGCTGGATGTGATGGTCAGCTTGGCGGAAGAGGGCATGACCATGATGTGCGTCACCCATGAAATGGGCTTTGCCCGCAAAGTGGCGGATCGGATGATTTTCATGGATCAGGGCCAGATTCTGGAGGACGTGCCCACAGATGTGTTTTTTGGTGATCTGGAGGGCCGACCACAGCGCGTGCAAACCTTTTTGTCCAAGGAACTGCGTCTGTAGCTTGTGTCTTTGCTCGGCAACTGGTTTGATGATTGCCAAGCCAAGCCAAGCCAAGCCAAGCCAAGCCAAGCCAAGCCAAGCCAAGCCAAGCCAAGCCAAGCCAAGCCAAGCCAAGCCAAGCCAAGCTGTGCGTAGCAGACGCTGGAGTGCGCATCCATAAAAAAAGCCCGCCTGTTGAAAAATGGGCGGGCTTTTTTATGAGCGAGTAATCCAGGCTTGATGAAACAGGGCTAATGACATGCAAGCCCGGCCTGGAGTGTGTCGCGATGTACTCAGGATCGCTGAGTGGGCGTGTCGAACGATTGCAGCAGAGATTCTGCTGCCAGTACGGCACGGCGTGCCTGCTCGTGCTGATCATGCAGGGCCAGGTAACGTGCCTCGGCCTCATCGCCTCGCGCTACATCCCCTTTGTATGACTGCGCTACGTAGTTTGCGTACCAAATGGATTCGGCTACGGTCATACCTACAAACACTTCATGGTCGTCCTGATCTTGCGACAGGGCACGGATACCAGATAAATACGCCCGTTCACGGGGCTGAAATTCCAACATAAGACTCCTTAGATAAGCCCCCATTGTAGTAGGTGGGGAAAATCAGGCCAGAGTTGTGCCGCGGATGCGGGTTCTATGGGGGCTGACAAGCGAGGGGATGAGTCGGATCACGGAACCTTGTAATGTCTATGGACTCTTAACGCTTGTATGAAAAATAGGAAAGGAAAATAATGACGATGCTACGTATAACGCTGACCGCGGGGCTGGTGTGGGTGTCTACCTCGGCTTTCGCCGCCAACGGGCAAGAAAATGCCCGTGTGGGGCGGGTTCATGTGCAGGCGGACCGCATTGAAATGCTGGGGACGGATTCGTTGAAAGCGTCGGGCAATGTAGTGGTGATCGGCAAAGATAGCGTGATTCACAGTCAAGAGGCGCTCATTAGCCAAGAGGGTTCGGTCATTCAGGTGCAAGCCGTGCAGTCTGGGCAGGGCCAGGCGTCGAAGTTTGATCCGCTCAGCCTTCAAGGTGCTCGTGCGGCCGGGGGAGAAATGAGGCTGCAAAGAGAAGGGTATGTCGCAGTAAACACAAAAGGTTTGAGTACGACCTGGTGGAATCGTGTCAGCCAAACATGCGTTATGGTCAAGACCAGTCAAGGGCGCTATAGCGAGGTCAAGGTGCTTGCCGCTTCTGTGTGCATGGGCTCTTGACGCGCCGTGTCTTGCTATCGCGCTGCAGGCTCTTTGGGATAAACCGTGGAACGTCAAAGACAAGTATTTTTCCATTGCGCTGCCTCTACATCAGGACTAGGGCTGTCCTTATTAGTCTTGCTCCTGTCTTTGGTGTTTTTAGTGGATGGGTTTGCGAACCCGCAGCGTCAATTCGCGTTGATCAATTATGTATTTGCCGCCTTGGGTCTGTGTTTTTCTGGTTTGATTTTTGCCATGAACCGCGCGTACGACCGTGTTTGCTGTGCTTTACCGATAGCCAGTCAGCGTATCGGTAAACGACTGGGCTGGTATCTGACAGTGCTTTACGCCATTTTGATCGGTTTGCTTGCCTTGGGTGCTGCAGGTATAGGAGCAAGGCTGCTACAAGGGCTGCATCTATTTGGTTAAGGCAAGCGCCAGATCAGGCCCACCCGGCACGCCGGGTGGGCGGTTTGGTACCGGTGCGCCTGGTGGTGTTTACGCTGGCATAGCCACTTTTTTAAGCCTGTATGCCAGCGCAGGCCGTGTTAGCCCCAGCCTGCGTGCGGCTTCTGAAATATTCCCGTTCGTTTTTTTCAAGGTCAGCTGGATGATTTGTTCTTCCAGATCATCCAGATTGAAGGGGGTTTCCAGCAGATGCTCCAGATATTGCGTCTGGTTCGCGCTGAAACAGGGCTCCTTCGCCATAAAACCTTGCGTGTTCAGACTGCTCAGATACTGCAAGGCGCTTTTCTGCTGCGGGAACAGGTGGTGGGTTTCGATTTCATGATTGTGTTCGGTCAGGATGACGCCACGCTCGATCATGTTCTCGAACTCGCGGATATTGCCCGGCCAGTCGTATTGCATCAGCAATTCCCGGCTGCGGTCACTCACGCCCAGCACGTGCTTTTTGTACATGCTGGAGTATTTGTTCAGAAAGTATTCGGTCAGCAGTGGAATGTCTTCCTTGCGCTCACGCAGTGGCGGGATGTGGATGGGAAAGACGTTCAGGCGGTAGTACAGGTCGGCACGGAAGGTGCCTTTTTGTACGGCCTCGGCCAGATCCTCGTTGGTGGCGGCCACGACACGCACGTCGATATGGCGGATGTTCTCATCACCCACGCGCTCCAGCTCCTGTTCCTGCAAAACACGAAGCAGGGCGGCTTGGGACCGTGGCGACAGTTCTACGATCTCATCCAGAAAAATGGTGCCGCTCTGGGCACGCTCAAAACGACCGGGGCGGGATTTATGCGCGCCGGTATATGCGCCTTTTTCCACACCAAACAGCTCTGATTCAATCAGCTCCGGGGGAATGGACGCACAGTTCACCGCAATAAAGGGCTGATCCGCCCGGTCGCTGGCGGCGTGCAGGCCGCGCGCGAAGGCTTCTTTCCCCACGCCGGTTTCTCCCAGCAGCAGCACGGAGACTTTGCTTTGCGCCGCCTTTTCCAGCAGATGACAGGCGGCTTGGTAAGCGGCGGACTGACCAATGGAGTTGGGCAAGGTGAAGTTGGCGCTGGAGTGCTTGAACTCCTGTTCGCGCAACTTCACCAGCTCACATCGCAAGGCAAACAGTTCGTCCTGGACCGGGTCGGGCAGCATGAAGCGGTCAATCTCGGGGTCATCCTCCTCCCATTCCTCGGCAGGCTTGCCCACGATCTTGCAGTGGCTATGGCCCATGGCGCCGCATTGGGTTTCTTTGTAGATGATGCTCTTGCCCATATAGAAGCTGGTGTAGCCACTGGCATAGCCCAGCAAGCTCCAACAGACCGGCTCGCTGGATTGGCCGTGCTCTTTCTGGTGATTGCTGACTTCATAGGAGTCAAACCAGTCAAATTCGCCGTAATACCGGCCAGCATCGCGATCAAAGGTCAGCGAAGTAGGCACGACTTTGACCATACCGCGGATGGTGTGCATTTGCGGGCCGGCCAGAAAGGTCTCTTTCAATGACAGGTCCGGGCGCACTTTTTGTGATACTTCGGCATCCTTCATGCCAGCGTGGTAGCCAAAGCGCATCAGAAAGTATTTGGCGCGCTCGCTGCCTAAAGAGGCAATCAGCTCCTTGCGAAGCTGGCCAAAACCGCTGGCGTGCAGCAAGAGCATGCGTTGCTCGCCAAACCAGATTTTGCCTTCCCGCGCATCAAAGCGAATGGCGTCGATCAGGTCCTGACTTAATGGCAGTGTGAGTTCAGTAGCCCCCATGGCTGTCTCCATCTGTTGTTTCTTATTGTGGTTTTGGGTGTTTTAAAAATCAGTATGCCGCCTGTCTTTCGGGCGACTCAAGGAAAACAGAATAGTGTCCAGAGGACGGATAAAACGGTTTTTTCTAGGGCTTTACCCTAGCTCAGCATTTGATGAAAACGGCGCTAAGCACTTGATCAAATGATCAATTTTCTATTCAGGCCGCCAGCCAACAGCGCATGGTATCTGGCTCTGACTCTTCCTATCTCTTTAATCCTAAAGGGTTAAATTCTTCAAATGTAAAGTTGGCACGCGGTTTGCTATGGACAGGCTGTGGACACTCATGCAACAGCTTGATCAGGAGGAGAACCGATGTCAGACACGAGCTTGCCCACGTTGACAAAGTACGTACGCGTACGCAGTCCGGCTAATGCCCGCTTTGTGGAATTTGATTTTGCGATTGGCCAGGCGGACCTGTTTGTGGAATTGGTCATGCCGCCAGCGGCATTTGAGCAGTTTTGCCTGCAGAACAATGTCCAGCCCATGAGCGAAGAGCAAATGCGGGTCAATGACGAGAACGAAGAAAAATGGCGTTTTGGTTATGACACTTTGGTCGGTAACAGCCGCCAGGCTGAAGCCCAGTAGGTTTTATTCAGGAGAACAAGAGGATGACATTAGAAATTAAAACGGCCAGTTTGCAGCCCGTGCGGCAAACCTTCGCCAACGTGGCCCGCCGCTTTGGTGAAAAGCCGGCTACCCGCTACCAGGAAGCAACATACGACGCCCAGGCAACGGCCAACTTTCATTACCGGCCCCTGTGGATGCCGGACAAGACCCTGAACGACCCTACACACACTGCCATTCAGATGAAGGACTGGTATGTGTTCCGTGACCCACGCCAGTTCTACTACGGCGCTTACGTGCAGAACCGTGCTCGCATGCAGGAATCGGCTGAAACCAATTACGGCTTTTTTGAAAAGCGCGAGCTGGCCCAATACCTGAGCGAGGACGTCAAAGCCAAGGTCACCCGCCTGCTGCTGCCTTTGCGTCACATCGAGCAAACCGCGAACCTGAATTTCATGTCCGGCTCGGCCTACGGTTATGGCACCACCATTACCCAAGCCTGTCTCTATGCCGGAATGGACTCGTTGGGTATGGCGCAGTACGTCTCCCGTATTGGCCTGCTGATTGATGGCAATAGCGCCGATTCCCTGAGCCAGGCCAAAGACGCCTGGATGCAGGATGCGGCCTGGCAAGGTCTGCGCGCCTTGTGCGAAAAAACGCTGGTCCAGAAAGACTGGTTTGAACTGCTGCTGGTGCAGTCCTTGCTGATCAACACCGTGGTGCATCACGTGGTGTATCAGGGTTTGGTGGCGGATCTGGCCAAGGAGGGCGGCCGCGATCTGGATATGCTGCTGGAGTTCATGCTGGAGTGCCATAAAGACCTGTCCAACTGGAGCGATAGCGTCTTCAAGATTGCGGCTGCTGAAAGCGAGGAAAACAAGCAGCAACTGCAAAACTGGCTGAATCAGTGGTTGCCGCAAGTGCAAGCCGCCTTCATGCCCTATATCCAGGCTGCCTTTGCCGACCAGGCTGATCAAGTCTGGACACAAGCGCAGGAAACCATTGCCAAACGCGTCACGAAAGCAGGCCTGAGCCTGGGTGGAGAAGCCTGATGACATCCAAGGTTTATATCGGTCTGCAAGATAACGACATGTCGCGCTACATCGTCGAGGCCATCGAAGAAGACAACCCGGACGCCACGGTGATTTATCAGCCAGCCATGATTCGCATTGAGTGCGTGGGCCAGTTGACCGTCAAGCGCGAGACCGTGGAAGAAAAGTATGGACAGCAGTGGGACATGCAGGAGCTGCATCTGAATCTGATCACCTTGGGTGGCAACGTGGATGAAGATGAAGACCGCTTGTTTTTGCACTGGAACAGCTAAATCAGAAAAGGGGGCAATATGGCCACGAAAAAACTAAATATCAAAGACAAATATCGCTATTTGACGCGTGATCTGGACTGGGAATTCAGCTACCAGGATCGCAAGGACGCCTTCCCCTACGAGGAGTTCGAGGGCATCAAGATTACCGATTGGTCCAAATGGGAAGATCCGTTCCGTCTGACAATGGACGCGTACTGGAAGTACCAGGCCGAAAAAGAAAAGAAGCTGTACGCCATTTTTGATGCCTTCGCGCAGAATAATGGCCAGATGAATATTTCCGATCCGCGTTACCTGAACGCGATCAAGGTGTTCCTGACCGCGGTGACCCCGTTGGAGTACCAGGCTTATCAGGGCTACTCCCATGTGGGCCGTCAATTCAGCGGCATCGGCGCACGTATTGCGTGCCAGATGCAGTCGATTGACGAGCTGCGTCACGTCCAGACGCAGGTTCACGCCATGAGCCATTACAACAAGTTTTTCAATGGCTTCCAGGACTGGAGCCATATGCACGACCGCGTCTGGTACCTGTCCGTGCCCAAGTCCTTTTTTGAAGATGCCCGTGCTGCTGGTCCCTTCGAGTTCCTGCTGGCAATCAGCTTCTCCTTCGAGTACGTGCTGACCAACCTGCTGTTTGTGCCCTTCATGTCGGGCGCGGCTTACAACGGCGATATGGCCACGGTGACTTTCGGCTTCAGCTCGCAGTCTGACGAAGCACGCCACATGACGCTGGGCCTGGAAGTGATCAAGTTCCTGTTGGAGCAGCACGAGGACAACGTACCTATCGTTCAGCAGTGGATCGACAAGTGGTTCTGGCGTGGTACCCGTTTGCTGTCCGTGGTCGGCATGATGATGGACTATATGTTGCCCAACAAGGTCATGTCCTGGAAAGAAGCTTGGGAGGTTTATTTCGAGCAGGCTGGTGGTGCTCTGTTCAAGGATCTGGCTCGCTACGGCATTCGTATGCCCAAGTACAGCGAAGTGATCGAGAAAGAGAAAGAGCACATCTCGCACCAGGCCTGGTGGATTTTCTACAACTTCGGTCACGCTGCTGGTTTCCACACCTGGATCCCCAGCGACGAGGAACTGGATTGGCTCAGCGCCAAGTACCCCGACACCTTCGACAAGTACTACCGCCCACGCTGGGAAATGGCCAAGAAAATGGAAGCCGAAGGCAAGCGCTTCTACTCCAGCGGTCTGCCCCAGCTGTGCCAGGTATGTCAGGTGCCCATGACCTTTACCGACATGGAAAAACCCGACGAAATTACCTACCGCCAAAGCCAGTACAAGGGCGAGCGTTACCACACCTGCTCGGACGGCTGCCGCGACATTTTCGAGCACGAGCCTGAAAAGTACATCCAGGCCTGGCTGCCGGTGAACCAGATCCTGCAAGGCGGTTGCGGTGGCCCCGAATTGGAGAAGATCCTGAGCGACTACTACCAACTGAACGTGGGTGTCGACAATATGGACTTCAAGGGCTCGGTGGACGAGGCACGCTGGAACGAATGGAAAGGAGTGACGGCCTAGTCACACGAGAAAAAGGGCAGTGCCTCGGTAGGCACTGCCACTACCTATAAAAATTGGAGATCAATATGGCAGTTACTGCAATTACCCCGGACTACCAAGGCTATGCGCGCGACCAGCAGTCGCACTATGGCGACAGCATGTTGCTGTATATAGGCTGGGACGAGCACCTTTTGTTCTGCTCGGCCAAGGCCTTTCTGGTTCAGCCCGAGATGACCGTGTCTCAGATGATCCAGCAACTGTTGCCTGCCGGCTTTGCCCAGCACCCTGACTTTGAGCAGATCGAATGGAGCAAGGTGCAATGGAATCTGAATGGCGAAGCGGTCGAACTGAATCCTGATGACACCTTGGGTGCCAAGGGTTTCGATCACAAATCCTTGTTGCGTTTCAAAACCCCTGGCCTGAATGGCTACAAGGGTACAGGCGTATAAGAGGCGGAGGCAGCAATGACGTATCAGGTAACCGTAGAACCCACAGGTGATGTGGTAGAGGTGGAAGATGGACAAACCTTGTTGGACGCTGCGTTGCGACAAGGGGTTTGGTTGCCTTTTGCCTGTGGACATGGCACGTGTGGCACCTGCAAGGTGCAGGTGCTGGAAGGCTATGCAGACGCAGGCGATGCGTCCAGCTTTGCCCTGATGGATTCGGAGCGGGACGAAGGCAAGCTGCTGGCTTGCTGCTGCCTGCCCGAATCCGATATGGTCATCGAGGCCGACGTGGACGTGGACCCGGATTTCCAAGGCCTGCCCGTCGAGGATTATCAGGGCAAGGTTGTCCTGATTGAAGACTTGTCGCCCACGATCAAGCACATTCGTCTGGAACTGGATCGTCCGATGGCGTTCCAGGCCGGGCAGTACATCAACCTGCATGTGCCGTCCATCGACAGTACCCGTGCTTTCTCCATTGCGAATCCGCCGTCCATGAGCGGCATTATTGATTTGCACGTACGCAAGGTAGAAGGGGGCGCAGGCACGACCTGGCTTCATGATGAACTGCAAGTGGGGCAGTCTCTGGATGTGTCCGGCCCTTATGGTCAGTTCTTTGTGCGCAAGTCCGACCCGCAAGGCGCGATTTTCATCGCCGGCGGCTCGGGCCTGTCCAGCCCCGAATCCATGATTATGGATTTGCTGGAAGAGGGCGATACCCGTCCTATCTATCTGTTCCAGGGTGCGCGCAATAAAGCCGAGCTGTATCACGCGGATCATTTCTATCAACTGGCCGAAAAGCACGACAATTTCCACTACATTCCGGCCTTGAATGCACCTTTGCCGGATGATGCCTGGGAAGGTTTTGTGGGCTTTGTGCATGAAGCCGTGGGTCAGTTCTTTGAGCAACGTTGTTCAGGCAATAAAGCCTATTTGTGCGGCCCGCCTCCCATGATTGAAGCGGCGATTTCCACCCTGATGCAAAGCCGCCTCTTCGAGCGCGATATTCACATGGAACAATTCCTGACAGCCGCGGATGGTGCAACCGGCAAGGTACGCTCAGCGCTGTTCAAGCGTATCTAAGCGGTTTTAACTGACTGCCGACCAGACTTTTTTCAGTGAAAAGATCTGCGGCTGGTGGTCGTGAACGCCGCAGCTTTCTGGCCTTGCAAGACGCGTTAACGACGCTTTGCAGGGCCTTTTTGTATTAGTCGGTGGCAGCTTTGCCGTCTGACCGTATCAGCGCAAGCAGCCGAGGCAGAAGGTTTCGCTGCAAGCCTGAGCAGGCCAGTTGCCCATAGGCTTGCAGCCATCAACAGGATGGCGGCCCGTTGCTAAAGGCGCTGTGCCCTGGAATTAGCCAGGGTGGTTTTTCCGCATACATCTCTTCAATAAACGCATGCATCTGAGCGATGTACCAGGAGTTGTCGTTTTTTCTGTGGCTGAAAATAATGGGCGAGGTTACTTTCTCGTCGTCAATCAGTCGGTACACCAGATCGCTGCGTATCTGGGCGGCGGAAGGAATCAGGCACAAACCCACGCCGCCTGCGACCAGTCCCATGGCCGTTTGCAGTTCCTTAACCTCGTGTACTTCGGAGGGGAAAACGGCGTTGTCGTGCAGAATGTTCAATACATGATCGGCAAAGCTGGGCCGTGGAGACTTGGGATACACAATAAAGGCGTGATCAGCGATGACTTGCAAGGACACTGGCCCCCGGTCCTTGGCCAAGTCAATCTTGGGCGGGATCGCCAGCACCAGGCGTTCTTCACGCAGAACGGTGCGACAGACCGCGCTGTCATGAATACGCACACGTCCAAAAGCAATATCAATGCGTCCGGCGCGCAAGGCGGCAATTTGCTGGCTGGAGGTCAGCTCCAGAAAGTGAAAGCGGATATCCGGGTAGGCGTGGCGGAACTTCTGGATCAGGATGGGCAGGCCACCGTACAAGGTGGAGGCCACAAAGCCAATTGATAATTGCGGGCGCTGGTTCAGACCGACTTCAGTGGTCGCCGCCTTCATCACTTCCACACGATTGAGCAATTGCAGGGATTGCTCGTAAAAAATGCGGCCTGCCTCGGTCAGTTGCAGGGGGCGGCTCTCACGTGATAGCAGCAGCACATTGAGTTCTTGTTCCAACAACTGGATCTGCCTGCTGAGTGCAGGTTGGGCGATGTGTAATTGTTCGGCAGCACGAGTGAAATTACGCGCTTTGGCGACCGCAACAAAATAGCGGATTTGTTTCAAGTCCATGCCTGTGGTCCAGGTCCAGAAAATCCGGACCAATATATCACCTATCTCGACCATCCAAGCTTCAAGCATATACCCGACAAGCTCTAGGGTTAACGATAGGTTTTGTTTTTGTTTTTCTTCAAGGTGTTGATTTTATTCATAAAAAAACAAACTATAGTATTTTGCTATGAAGCGGGACCAATATGGTATTGGAAGGCTGCCACTCCAAAGACTGTAATGAAAGCCATGCAGAACAGCCCAGGGTTTTTAGATAAAAAGGGCTGGGCAATATCAGCCCGATGGTGTCCCTGTCGGGTTTGAATCAGGCTCAAGGTTAAGCCAGCAATACGCTGCCACGAGTCAGTCCGGTCTCAATCCGGAGCGATTTTTCTTTTCTATCACGCGTACTTGCTATGCCTTCAAGGGCATGGGCAGGGACGGCTGCCACTCTCATAAAGGCCACATCATGTCAGTCCTTATGGATAAAACCAACGATATCAGGCACTTGCTTGATACTGCCCTGGAAGAAAACCCAGAAATAGGCGTGTATCGCTGCCGTCGCGACATCTTCACGAATCCGGATTTGTTCGAGCTGGAGATGAAGCATATTTTTGAAGGCAATTGGGTCTATCTGGCGCATGAAAGCCAACTGCCCAATGTGAATGATTACTTCACGACCTATATTGGTCGTCAGCCCGTGTTTCTGACACGCGGCAAAGACGGCGGCTTGAATGCCTTTATCAATGCCTGTGCGCACCGGGGCGCCATGCTGTGTCGCCGTAAACATGGCAATAAGGGCAGCTTTACCTGTCCTTTTCATGGTTGGACCTTCAATAACGCCGGCAAGCTGCTCAAGGTCAAGGATGAGAAGAACACCCAGTATCCCGAGCAGTTCAATACCGAAGGCTCGCACGACTTGAAGCGTGTCGCGCGCTTTGAGAACTATCGCGGCTTTCTGTTTGGCAGTTTGAATCCGGATGTGGTGTCTCTGGACGAATATCTGGGTGAAACCAAGGTCATCATCGACCAGATCGTGGATCAAGCCCCTGAAGGCCTGGAAGTGCTGCGCGGCAATTCTTCCTATATTTACGACGGCAACTGGAAGCTGCAGATTGAAAACGGCGCCGACGGCTACCACGTCAGCAGCGTGCACTGGAATTATTCCGCCACGATGGGTCGTCGCAAAGAGGGCGGCACGCAAGCGGTGGATGCGAACGGCTGGAGCAAAAGTCTGGGCGGTGTGTATGGCTTTGATTATGGCCATATATTGCTCTGGACCAAGACCATGAATCCAACCGTGCGCCCGGTCTATGAGCACCGCGAGGAGCTGAAGCAGCGTCTGGGCGAGGAACGTGCCGAGTTCATCGTGAATCAGACCCGCAACCTGTGTCTGTACCCGAACGTGTATCTGATGGACCAGTTCTCTACCCAGATTCGGGTAACGCGTCCTATCAGCGTGGACAAGACGGAAGTCTCGATTTACTGCTTTGGCCCCAAGGGTGAAAGCGCCGAGCAGCGTGCCATCCGTATCCGTCAGTACGAAGATTTTTTCAATGTGTCTGGCATGGGAACGGCAGACGATCTGGAGGAGTTCCGTGCCTGTCAGGAAGGCTATGCCGGTATGGCTGCCCCCTGGAATGACTTGAGCCGAGGCGCCCCCCTGTGGGTGCAAGGCCCGGACGAGAACGCTACTGCCATGGGCATGAAGCCCTTGATCAGTGGCGGGCGTAGTGAAGATGAAGGCTTGTTTGTCTGCCAGCACGAGTACTGGGCCAAGACCATGAGCCAGGCACTGAAAGCAGAAAACGGGGAGGCCTAAGCCATGCACGCAACGTATCACTCGATTTGCGCTTTCCTCTATCGCGAAGCCCGTTTGCTGGACGATCGTCAGTGGGATGAATGGCTGGAATGCTATAGCCCCAACGCCCAATACTGGATGCCTTGCTGGGACGATGATGATCAACTGACCGAAGATCCGCACAGCGAGATCTCCTTGATCTTTTATCCCAATCGTAACGGTCTGGAAGATCGGGTGTTTCGCATCAAGACCGAGCGTTCTGGTGCTTCTACGCCGGAGCCGCGTACTGCTCATATGCTCAGCAATATTGAGATTCTGGCCGAGCGCGAGGGACAGGTGGACGTCCGCTATAACTTTTTGACGATGAACCATCGCTACCGGGTGACGGATCAGTTCTTCGGCACCATTTATCTGACTTTGTCGTCTCAGGAACAGGGCTGGTTGATCGAGCAAAAAAAGGTAGTGCTCAAGAACGACTATATCCGTCAAGTGATTGATGTGTATCACATTTAAAGCCGGGGGTTAGTCGTGAACAGCTATCGTATTGCGCTGAATTTTGAGGACGGTGTCACCCGTTTCGTGGACTGTGGGGAACACGAAAAAGTGCTGGATGCCGCGTATCGCCATCAGATCAATCTGCCTATGGATTGCTCGGACGGGGTGTGCGGCACTTGTAAATGTCAGGCCGAAAGTGGTCAGTATGAGCAGGGCGATGACTATATCGAGGATGCCCTGACGCAAGAGGAAGCGGACAAGGGTTTGGTTCTGACCTGCCAGATGATTCCCAAGTCGGACTGCGTGATTGCTGTGCCGATTTCATCGGGTGTGTGCAAGACCGCCGTGGCTAAGTGGCAGGGGCAGGTATCGGAATGCCGTCAGTATGAGGATGCGGCTTACGAACTGAAGATTGATGCGGCCGATGAGGCCTTGCCTTTCCTGCCTGGGCAGTACGTGAATATCACGGTGCCCGGCGGGCAGGCGCATCGCTCCTATTCCTTCAGCTCTGCGCCGGGAGGGCCGCGTTTGAGTTTCCTGATCAAGCAAGTGCCGGGCGGCCTGATGAGTTCCTGGCTGGCGGCGCAGCCGCTAGGTCAGCAGGTGGAAATGACCGGACCTTTGGGCGGTTTTTATCTGCGTCAGGTAACGCGCCCCTTGCTGTTCCTGGCCGGTGGCACAGGCTTGGCGCCGTTCTTGTCCATGTTGGAAGTCCTGGTCCAGCAAGGCTGTACGCAAGCTGTGCATCTGGTTTATGGCGTCACGCGTGATCAGGACTTGGTGATGTTGGCTGAGCTGGATTCCTATACCCAGCGTTTGCCCGGATTCAGCTACACCACCTGCGTGGTCGATCCAGAATCCCGCCACGAACGCAAAGGCTACGTCACCCAGCACCTGGATCCGGCGCATTGGCATGAGGGGCAGGTGGATGTGTACCTGTGCGGGCCACCCCCCATGGTGGATGCGGTCAGCCAGTTCATTGATGCGCAAGCCCATGCCCCCATGAATTTCTATTACGAAAAATTCATCACCAGCCAATAAATGCATTCAAGCAGCGCCCCCTTGGCGGGGCGTACTGTGCTGGATGACTCTTACAAGGAAAGATCATGACTGCGCCTGTGCGTTTTCATCAAAAAGTGGCCATTGTTACGGGCGCAGCCCAAGGCATTGGTCGTCGTGTTGCCGAGCGTTTGCAGGCCGAAGGGGCTTGGGTGCTGGCCGTAGACCGTTCGGAACTGGTGCGGGAACTGGCCGACGAGGCGGTCTTGACGCTGGAAGTGGATCTGGAAACCGTTGAAGGTGCGCAGGCCGCAGCCCAGGCGGCGCTGGATAAGTGGGGGCGTATTGATGTTTTGATCAATAACGTCGGGGGCACGATCTGGACGCGTCCTTACGAACATTACACGCCGACGCAGATCGAGGCCGAGATACGCCGCTCCCTGTTTCCAACCCTGTGGTCCTGTCATGCCGTGTTGCCCAGCATGCAAAAGCAGGGGAGCGGGGCCATTGTGAATGTGTCCTCGATTGCCACTCGCAGCATCAACCGCGTGCCTTATGCCGCGGCCAAAGGGGGCGTCAATGCCTTGACCGCCTCTTTGGCTTTCGAGAATGCCCAGCGCGGCATTCGGGTCAATGCTGTTTCACCCGGCGGGACCGAGGCACCGCCACGGCGCATTCCTCGCAATACCCAGAACCAGGAAGATCCCCAGGAAGCGATCTGGTATCAGCAGATTGTGGATCAGACCGTGTCCAGCAGTTTGATGAAGCGCTACGGCAGCCTGGATGAACAGGCCGCCAGCATTTTGTTTTTGGCCTCGGACGAGGCGTCCTATATCACCGGCACTGTCTTGCCAGTAGGAGGCGGCGACCAGGGCTGATCAAGCGATGCGCGCGGCTGGTAGAGCGAAGGGCATCAAGACAAAAAAACTCCATTTGGGGGAGACAAATCATGAACACACGAGAAGTTAATGAAGTGATTGAGCAGGCGCGCTTCGGGCGCTTTCACTGGATGGTGATGAGCCTGTGCGCCTTGTTGCTGATATTCGATGGCTATGACCTGTTCATTTACGGCGTGGTCTTGCCGGTGCTGATGGACGAGTGGAATTTGACGCCGGTGCAAGCCGGGGCTTTGGGCAGCTACGCCTTGTTTGGCATGATGTTTGGTGCATTTGTATTCGGGCCGCTGGCAGACAAGATTGGCCGCAAAAAAGGCGTGACGATCTGCTTTGCCTTGTTCAGTCTGGCTACATTCTTGAATGGTTTTGCGAGTTCACCGACCGAGTTTGGTGTGTATCGCTTTCTGGCTGGCCTGGGCTGTGGCGGCTTGATGCCCAATGCCGTAGCCTTGATGAATGAGTATTCGCCTAAACGTTCGCGCAGTACCTTGGTGGCGATCATGTTCAGTGGCTATTCATTGGGCGGCCTGTTGTCGGCGGCGATCGGTATCTACATGCTGCCGCGTTTTGGCTGGCAGTCCATGTTTTTCTGTGCGGCCATTCCGTTGTTGCTGCTGCCTTTCATTGTCTGGAAGCTGCCAGAATCGTTGGCGTTTCTGATGCGTCAGGGGCAAGAGGAAAAAGCACGGCGTATTGTTCAGGCTCTGGCCCCTGAAATGGGCGTGTCTCAAGATACCGTTTTGACTTTGAATGAACAGAAACAGACGGGCGTGCCCATGCTGGATCTGGTCAAGGAAGGGCGCTTGCTGGGCACCTTGATGATCTGGGTGGCGTTTTTCTGCTGCCTCTTGATGGTCTATGCCCTCGGTTCCTGGTTGCCTAAACTGATGGCCAATGCGGGCTATAGCCTGGGTTCCAGCCTGTCCTTTTTGGTGGCCTTGAACCTGGGCGGCATGTTTGGTGCGATTCTGGGTGGTTGGCTGGGAGACCGTTTCAGCTTGCCTAAAGTGGTCGCCTGGTTCTTTTTGGTGTCGGCGGTGTCCATTACCTTGCTGGGTTTCAAGAGCCCGACGCTGGTGCTGTACGTGTTGATCGTGATTGCCGGTGCCACCACCATTGGCACGCAGATCCTGCTGTACGCCAATACGGCGCAGTTCTATCCCTTGTCCATGCGTTCTTCGGGCCTGGGTTGGGCGTCAGGAGTAGGGCGAATCGGTGCCATTGCCGGGCCTTTCCTGGGCGGTACCTTGATGGCGGCGAAGTTGCCCTTGCAGATGAATTTCATGGCCTTTGCCGTACCGGGACTTATCGCCATGCTCGCGTTTCTGGTGTTTCTGGCATCCTCGCGTTCATCACCTAAAGTGGCTTTCAATGCTGTGGTAGGTTGAAAGCACCAGGGCAGGTGGAGAAATGGTCATGCCAAGTTCTCAACGGGCTTGAGTCGTGCCAACAGGCTCCAGATCGTTATACTTGTTCTTTCCGGCAGCTTCCTGATTGTGGGGCTGCCAGAAGCAAGGTTCATCTACACCGTTTTCAATCGACGCATGCCAGCCTTTCAAATTGAATGGCTGGCATTGTCTATGGAGCTAGCCAGAATCATGACCGCCAGCAGTTTTTTGTTATTTTTACCCGCCTGTTTTGCTCTGAATATGGCCTTCGGCCCCAACAACCTGCTGTCCATGACGGTAGGGGCCAAGCAAGGCGTGTCGACTGCCCTGGTGGCGGCCATGGGGCGTCTGGTCGCTTTTGCCATCATGATTGTGGTGGCGGCCTTGGGAATGGGAACCTTGTTGATGGTCTCGGAAACGGCCTTTACCGTGGTCAAGCTCGCGGGGGCGGCGTATCTGATCTGGCTGGGCATCAAGGTACTGCGTGCCAGTGGTAAAACGTCAGCAGAGCAGACTGAGGTGAGCAAAAAAGATATCTGGGGCCTGGTGCGTCAGGAGTTCTTCGTGGCGATTGGTAATCCTAAGGCCATTCTGATTTTCACCGCCTTCTTCCCGCAATTTGTGGATATGAATAACTATTGGGCCAGCTTCATGACACAGGGTGTGATTTTCCTGCTGCTGGAAGTGATCGCGATTGCGGCGTATGCCTATGTGGGGACCAGGCTGTCCGGCGTGATGCAAAATGCGCGTGGTCTGCGCTGGGTGAACCGCATTAGCGGCAGCATGATGATAGGTTTTGGTGTGATCCTGGCCATGGCGCGACGTTCCTGATGTGATAGGCCCGCCTAGGTCTGTGAAAAAGAGCTCTCCTTGCGAGAGCTTTTTTATGTCTGTCATCCGCTTGGCAAGGCCAAGCCTCATGTTTTTATGGGTGTTTTTTTTAGTTCAATACAAAAAGCTTGAAAACTCCCATGTTGTTGTGGGAAGTGCCCGTTTTGTTTGTGTTTCTATTTGTACAGGGTAAACACTGAATATGTTGTTTAATCCTTGAAGTTTGTAATTTTTTTGCTAGGATGAAAACTCGTCCTAGGCTTTTTTATTACATAAATAGCAGGAGGCTTGGATATGAATGATATGCCCATGAACTGGCCCAGTGATTTCCCGAGTAAACACGATTCAATATAAGATTTCCAAGAAAAACGGAGACCATTAACCAGCCAAGCCGCCCTATGGGCGGCTTTTTCATTGGTGTTTAAGTGTTCTGGTTTTTGTAGTGATGTATTTTAAGGTTCACCCTGTCGTTTATTGATAATATTTCAATGCTGAATCGCCTATGACAGGGAATCCCCACTGGGCTATCTTAAATTATGATTTATTGCGCTTGGTGGCTTGAAACAATACGGAGCAGAAAAAGAATGACGGGCGTCAAGACCTTGTTTGTTTTATGTTTTCCCCTGCTTCTTGGCGCTTGCTCCAGTATCGCCGTTACTTATCATAGCGACCCCGAAGGAGCCACTGTCGTTTGCAATGGCAACGTCTATGGTGAGACCCCACTGACCATTCGCTATGCGCTTAGCGATGACGATAAGCGCATAGGAGTTCTTTATACGGACTCTTGTTATGCGCAGTGGCTCAGTGGATACCGGGTTTCGTATAGCAATCGGGTGCACCTTCCCCGGATTCCGGTTTTTGGCTATCAAATGGCCAAACGTCCTTTGGGAGACGGTTATGCACAGGACGCGGATTACGGTTTGCGGGTGCAGACCTTGCGGCAACTGCGCGCGCAACAAGAAGAAAACCGTAGATTGATGCAAGAGCAACTTCGAGAGCAGCGTAAAACCAATTGCCTGCTGCAGGGGAAATCAAAATGCTAGTGCTCCTTCAAGCAGCCAGCCCTGACCGCCCAAAGGATGTTTTTACGTAACCAGCTTTAATCGACGATGTAGAGCTTGGCGCCCGTCTGGGTGGAGGAACGATGCGGCTCGGCATTGTCAGCCACATGGTAGGACTGCCCTGGCTCCAGGGTGAAGCAGCGTCCGTCTTTCAGTTCAGTATCAAGTTTGCCTTCCAGGCACAGCAACATATGGCCCTTTACGCACCAGTGGTCGGCCAGATAACCGGGGCTGTATTCCACCATGCGTACGCGAATGGGGCCAAATTGCTGGGTGCGCCACAAGGCCATGCCTGTTTCGCCTTTGTGTTCAGTGGGCGTAATGTCAGACCAGTTGACGGTGCAAAAGGGTAGGTTCTGAATATCCATGCTTTTGTGGCTCGTTTGAAGGGGGGCTGTTTATAGTAGGCCTGTTTGCGGCGTTTGATTTGCCGCCTTATCAATTTTTCCTGATACAGGCGATTTCAATTTAGAAATTTGCTGATGTCACAAACGCAGCCAGATCAGTAATACTCGCGCTCAACAAGGGTTCGTCATGGCACTTGTAATGACAAAAGGGGAAGCGCATGAGTCTGTCTCAATCATTATTATCTGCACGCCATCATCGATGCTGGAGCGTGTTGGCCGCTGCCTTGTTGCTATCGGCTTGCAGCAGTGTGCCTCAACAATCGGTACAGCGCCAGGCGGTCTTGGCGACTGTCCCACAAACGGCCTCGACCTTGGGTACGCAATGGGGAGAAGGGCGTGAGTCTCGAGTCTATTCCGTCCAGGCCCAGCCCATCGAGCCACAGCGCGATGAGCTGCAATTGACCTATTCCGATGAGCGTAGTATTTATCAGGCTTTGGGCCGAAACCTGGATGCCCAGCGCAGCATCTTGCTGGATCAAGGTAAAGTGGAATTGTCTGTGCATGATGGACGTGACGTGCCTTTGACGATTTACAGCAGCATCGGGCAGAAAAACTATCAGTTGGCGGGCAAAGCAGGCGAGCGGTACGTCCTGGTCTATACCAATCGCAGCTCCAGGCCTTATGAGATCGTCACCACGGTAGATGGCCTGGATGTCTTGTCGGGCAAACCGGGCAGCCGCAGTCATAACGGCTATCTCTTGCAGGCTGGCGCTGTCTTGCGTATTGAAGGCTTTCGTAAAAGTGCTGATGAAGTGGCGGCTTTCCGTTTTTCTCCTAAAGATAGGTCCTATGCCGCGAATACCTTGGCGGGCGACGCGCGCAATATTGGGGTGATCGGTACGGTGCTGTATGAAGTGCGCCCGGTGACGTCTGCCCAACCCGCCGTGCGGTCGCCCAATCCTTTTCCTGCCGATAAGGGCAATGGGCACTATGCCCCTGCACCGCGTTACTAAAGCTTGATCGTGTCTTTTCGTTGACTTTTACGTGCATAGCTTTCATCGCCGTTCAGCTTGAACAGCACTGAGAAAGGCTGCGGGGTGGTCAAACATCCGCTTTAGCGGATCTGTCACTAAGGCTGGGCTAAAATCGCTTTTTCAGTTGTGTTCTTGGAGAAGGTATCGATATGAGTGGCTCCTTTACTTTTATGGTGGTATTGGCGTTTTTGGCCGTGATCGTGGTGATGGCGGGGGTCAAAGTTGTGCCCCAGGGTCAGCAATGGACAGTTGAGCGATTTGGTCGCTACACCCGCACCTTGACACCAGGCTTGTCCTTGCTGGTGCCTTTTATGGATCGCGTGGGCCGCAAGCTCAAAATGATGGAGTCTGTGCTGGATGTGCCTTCGCAAAGTGTGATTTCCCGCGACAACGTGGCGGTGACAGCGGATGGCGTCGTGTTTTATCGCATTGACAATGCGGCCCAGGCTGCCTATGAGATTGATCACTTGGAACTGGCCATTGTGAACCTGACGACCACGAACCTGCGTTCGGTTCTGGGTTCGATGGAACTGGACCATATGCTGTCCAACCGCGAAGTCATTAACGATCGTTTGCTGGCGGCAGTGGATGCGGCCACCACACCTTGGGGGGTGAAAGTCACTCGCGTGGAAATCCGTGATTTGAATATGGCGCCTGAGTTGCAGGAAGCCATGAATTTGCAAATGACGGCAGAGCGCCATCGTCGTGCTGCCGTGACCAAGGCCAGTGGCCAGAAAGAAGCGGAAGTGCTGCAGGCTGAAGGCGAAAAGCAAGCAGCCGTATTGCGTGCTGAAGGTGAAAAGCAAGCTGCTATCTTGCGTGCTGAAGCGCGTGAACGTGAAGCCGAAGCTGAGGCCCGCGCCACCCGTGAAGTGTCCGAAGCCATCAAGAGTGGTGACGTTCAGGCCTTGCAGTATTTTGTTGGCTTGAAGTATGTGGAAGCCTTGCGTGAGGTGGGTACAGGCCCGAATAGCAAGTTGGTGCTGATGCCTTTGGAGGCAAGCGGTATTACTGGTGCAGTGGCGGGTGTGACCGAGCTGCTCAAGACCACCGCTAACAAGGCGGGGCAAGGCTAAGCGAACAGCGGGAGGTGCTGATCTTGTCATTCATTTTCGATTCCTTTTGGTATTGGCTGGTGTCTGGTGTCGTGCTGGTCGCCGCCGAGGTCCTTATTTCCGGCGTCTACCTATTATGGCTGGGCCTGGGGGCCTTGACGGTGGGCTTGTTTGCCGCCGTCTGGCCGGATGCTCCCTCCTGGTTGCAATGGCTGATTCTGGCCGTTGCCATGCTGGGCTGGGTGGTGGTCGGTGTGCGCTGGCAGCGGCGCAGTCGGAGCAATCAGCCCGACATTCTGAATACCGGCTTGAGTGCTTATGTTGGTGCTCATGCTCAGGTTAGCGAAGGTTTTGTAAATGGCCGGGGACGTATTCGGCTGAACGATAGTTATTACAGTGCTACTGCGACCCGGAATCTGGAGCAGGGCGCTGCGGTTGTGGTCTTGGCAGTAGAAGGTGCTGAAATGCGTGTTCAAGCTGTTGAGCAAGATAAATAGCAGGGTGTTAGAACGATGATGAACAATCGCTACGGCAAGCTGGCTTCTTTGGTGTATCACCTGGATAAGCCGGTAGGACGCTCTTTCGGGGATGTGGAGTACTACCTGGAGCGTCTGCGAGGAACAAGCGGGCCAATTCTGGAACCCGCAGTAGGCACAGGGCGTATTTTGATTCCCTTGCTGCAAGCGGGGCTGGAGGTCAGCGGCTTCGATCTGTCGCAGGAAATGTTGGATTACTGCCAACGTGAATTGGACCTGCGGTCTTTGAACTCACAGATTCAACTGGCCGGTTTTACGGATTTCACAGCAGATCGTCTTTGGGAGGCGATCGTGGTGCCGGCCGGCTCTTTTCAACTACTGGACTCGTTTGAGCAAGGCATGGCCGCGCTACGCCGTTTTCATGCCAACCTGAAGCCAGGTGGACGGCTGTTGTTGGATCTGGACCCGGTCGCGGCGATTGTCAATGTGCATCCCGGTATGCGGACCTGGTCGGCCCCTCCGCATGGACTGATTACCCTCAATGCCACCGCTCTGGACAAAGATTACTGCGCCCAGGTAAGCCGTGAAATGCATCGCTACGAGTTGTGGGAGCATGGTGTCTTGCTGGAAACCCAGCTGGAACAATTCTCGCTGCGCTGGTGGGGTGTTCAGGAACTGCGCATGGCGCTGGAGCAAGTGGGCTTTGGCGAGATTGTTATCTCCGGCGGGTATCAGTACGGCAAGACACCGCAGGACACTGACGGAATTATTTCGTTTGAAGCGCGCAAGCTGTAAGACTGGGACTGGGACTGGGACTGGGACTGGTGCCAGTAATCGTATTAGTGTGGTGGCCAAGGTGGAAACCGTACGCGATATGAGCAATGGCATAGGTTCATGCGTGGATACTGGTACGGCAACAGCAACAGCAACAGCAACAGCAACAGCAACAGCAACAGCAACAGCAACAGCAATTGCAGGATTGCAAGCTGTTGGACTTGGATCCGGACGACGGATGCTTTCAGCCCTATCTGCTTTTATATTGGTTCTACAACCTGTATTCAGCCCCGCCGCACAAGGGCAAAGCCTGATACAGGATGAACAAGGCTGGGTTTATGTAAATGAAAGGGGCGAAGCAGTTCTGCGCCCCTTTATTTACGACAACGGCCCCGATTATTTTGAAGAGGGTCTGGCTCGTTTCGTCGCCAAAGGGAAGATGGGCTTTCACGATCAATCACTGAAAATCTGGATTCCGGCCCGTTACGATTTTGCCTTTCCTTTTGTGGAGGGCAAAGCCAAGGTTGGTATGAATTGCAAGCTCATTTCACACGGCGAACACCGTTCAGTTCACTGCCAGCACTGGGGAAATATTTCCAATCCTTTGACAGCACCAAAAGATCAGCCCGAAAACTAGTCCGTGCACAGTACACTGCAGTACAGAACTTATCCGGAGAACACGATGAAGAAATGGGGAATCCTGGGACTGGTTGGCGTCTTGTCTGCTTGCGCCAATCAAGCCTCGACACAACCACCCGTGGGTATTGCCAATCCGGCCTCGGCTTATTGCCTGGAGAAGGGCGGGCGTTTGGATATCGTCAACACACCAACAGGGCAAGTGGGCATGTGTACCTTGCCGGATGGCACGGTGATTGAAGAGTGGGAGCTGATGCGCCGTGACCACCCTTCGGCAAAGTCCTGATGTCAGATCATAAAAGCCAGCTATTTGCTGGCTTTTATATTAGCGTTCGATACGGACCTCAAAGTAGGCTTCGGACTCGCCCAGATCACGAAAGCCATCGCTCATGGCGCGCGTGGCGGCGGCAATCCATTTCTTGGCCAGGGCAATGTCTTCCCCGGACAATTCCGTCTCTGCCGTTTCTTCGGCCAGTTGCCACGCTCGATAGGCCTGGACCACGGCCTCCGGGCCTTGCATGACTTTTTCTAAGCTGCGGCGAAAACGCTCCTCAGCCTCGCGGCGGCCGCGTTCGGTGATATCGGAAGGAGCGTCGTGCAAAGTGATGGTATAGGACATGATGCTTCTTTTTGCTGTATGGATAAACAGTAATTTAGCATGTCTTTTTATCTTGAGCCAGATTTTTGTGATGTCTGTGGCATCAACTATGAGTCGGCTTTTTTTTGCACCCCCAAACAGGCTGAAAAGATGCGTGCGCTTGTTCGGCTTTGCACAGCTCGCCCAGCCCTGATTTTCCACCATAGACGATCTACCCGAGCCCGTAGGTATACTGCTTCAAACAGATTTACGCTTTCTTTTTCATGGCCGAGGTTCAGGGTGCAGCTTGTCGTAATTGGCAGTATTACCGTTGATATTGTGGTCTCAGGCATGCCAGCCGAGCTGGCGCGTGGCGACAAGCAGGAAGTGGGTTCGATCGATTTGTACCCCGGAGGTGGTGCGCTGAATGCGACAGCCAGCTTTATGGGGCAAGGCGAGTCGGTTCGGCTGCTGGGGGCGCTGGGTCGAGACGGCCTGGGGGCGCGTTTGCGCTCACAGATCAAGCAGTTGGGAATAGATGTCAGCAGTATGCAGATCTGTCCTGATCAGCTCACCGGTAAAGCCATTGTCCTGGTCGAGCCGTCCGGCAGTGCTTCGGTGCTGGCACGACGTGGGGCAAATGCCTGCCTGCGTGTCCAGGCTCAAGACTTGCAAGCAGACCTGATTTATGTGGCTCCCTTGGCCTTGCAGCCTATGGAAAGTGTGGCGCAGGCCTTGGCGGAAAGAAGGGATACCTCAGCTTGCTTGGTGGTCAATCCCAGTGTGGCGTGTTTGCAGCATCAAGGCCAGGGGTTCAAACAGGTCTACGCACGCGCAGATGTGCTGGGTTTGAATGCGGTGGAGGCGCAAATGCTGGCAGGCGTTCAGGACGCTGATATTCAACTGGAATTATCCATTCAGGAAGCGTACGAGCTGGCTCGACATGTGCAACATCATTCCCGGCAAGCTGTGTTGATTACCTTGGGTGTGCAGGGGGCGGTGCTGGCTTTCAATGGACAGCAGTATGTGCAGCCTGCGAGCAAAGTCATGGTGCGTTCAACAGTTGGGGCCGGGGATGCGTTCCTGTCCAGCTTTGCCTTGGCCTGGAAACGGGGCCTGAAACCGTCAGAGGCCCTGGATTTGGCCAACCAGGCAGCGGCAGCACGGTTGGGACAGTGGGCGGCCAATACGTTTCCGCCTCTGTTCGGGCAAAGCGCGGAGGATATTCTGGCTTTGTGATTACCCAACAAACAACAGAGTAGAACAATCGCAAGGGAGAGGGGATGGCTGCTGCTGTCATTATTGTGGGCGTATATCTGCTGGTGATGGTGTTATTGGGCATCACACTCTGTCATACCCGTCCCCAGACATGGAAACGGGATACGGCTTTATTAATGATTACGCCCTTGGCTGTCCCTGTGGTTTATGTGATTTTTACCGTTCTTAAGTGATAGGGCACAGATGCAAAGCGTCTTTGTGTGGCCTGTTGTTGCGCGTTGTGAGCCTTTGCTGTTTTTTTTGCCGCAGAAGTAAGTTTGTGTAGCTCGGTTCTCGTCTTTGTGTCTGCGCTGTGTCTGTTCTTGACAATCGTTGACTTCGTGTTCTGAAGGTGGGCAGTTACCATGGTTTCAAGCTTGTTTTAGTTGACACCTCAGGATACGCATCATGATTACTGCCTCGAATCTGATCGATTATNCTGCGCTGCGATAGCACGCGACACAATATCGCGCGGCGCCAGCTCGGCCCGAGCGTCGTAGTCCGGCATGAAGCGGCGGCCTTGCTTGTCCAGCAGATGTCCTCCTTCACCACGCAAGGCTTCGGTCAGTAGAAAGGTCGGGCCCTGAGCATGCAGGCAGGTCGGATGAAACTGCACAAATTCCAGATCGCGTATCGCAGCACCCACGCGCCAGGCCAAGGCAATCCCTTCGCCCAAGGCGCTGTCAGGATTGGTGCTGTGCGCATACAGACTGCCCAACCCACCTGTTGCCAACACCACGTGGTCAGCCACAATGGTTTCGTAGCGGCGGCTGTGTTTGTCGTAGATATCCACGCCCGCCACCGCGCCTTGTTCGTTGCGGCGTAGGGCTAGCGCCAGGCAGTCCGTACGCTGCTGGACATGAGGGGCTTGAGCCAATTGGGGAAACAGAGCGTGCATGATGGCGTAACCGCTGGCATCGGCTGCGTGTACGATGCGTCGCTGACTGTGCCCACCTTCGCGAGTCAGATGCAATTGGCCATCTTCCGTTCTGTCCAGAGGAACCTGCCTTTCCAGTAACCAATGCACTGCAGCGGGTGCGGCTTGCAGAATTCCGCGTACCGCTTCCTGATCCGAGTGCTGCGCACCGGCTTCCAGTGTGTCTTCAATGTGTTGTTCCAGACTGTCTTCGGCATTGAGTGCGGCGGCCAGACCGCCCAAGGCCATGGGGCTGGCCCCGCAAGGCGTGGGGGTACTGCTGAGCAACGTTACCTGCATCGAGGAGGGCAAGGACAGGGCCAGACTGGTACCCGCCAGTCCCGCGCCGATGATTAGCACCTCCGTCTGTGTTGAGCCTGCTTGCATCAAGCGGCTCCTACATGCTGGAATTGCTGGCTGTGTTCGGCCAAGTCCGTGCTTACGCGCAGATTGTTTTGCAGTGCAGCAGCAAAATCCATCATGCGTTGCAAGGAACGTCGTGCGCCTTCACGCAGGTCAGGGTCCACTTGAATACCAGGACCTGCTTGACTCAAGCGTTGATGCAACGCCTCCAGACTGTTCAAAGCCATCCAGGGGCAAAAGGCGCAGCTTTTGCAGGTGGCGCTTTCGCCCGCTGTGGGAGCAGCCAGAAAGGTTTTACCCGGCGCCTGCTGGCGCATGGCATGCAAAATCCCTTGATCAGTGGCGACGATAAAGATGCTGGCAGGATGGTTGATGGCAGCGCGCAGCAGTTGCGTTGTTGAGCCAACCACATTTGCCAGCGCCACGACAGAGGCGGGCGATTCGGGATGCACCAGTACTTGGGCATCGGGGTGCTCGCTCATCAAGGCCTTCAATCCATCGGCCTTGAACTCGTCATGGACCAGGCAGGAACCTTGCCAGAGCAGCATGTCTGCGCCGGTTTGCTTCTGAATATAAGAGCCCAAATGACGATCTGGTGCCCACAGAATCTTTTTGCCTTGTGCGTGTAAATGCCGCACGATGTCCAGGGCGATAGAGGACGTTACCACCCAGTCCGCCTGAGCCTTGACGGCTGCGCTGGTATTGGCATACACCACCACTTCCCGGTCTGGGTGCGCAGCACAGAATTGCTTGAAATCCTCGGGCGCGCAACCGAGATCCAGCGAGCACGTTGCCTCGTCATGTACAGCCAGTACGCGCTTTTCAGGGCTCAGGATTTTGGCAGATTCAGCCATAAAGCCCACACCGGCCACCAACACCGTGCTGGCCGCATGCTCCTGCCCAAAGCGTGCCATTTCCAAAGAGTCACCCACGCAGCCCCCGGTTTCCAAGGCCAGATCTTGAATATCAGGATCTGTGTAGTAGTGGGCGACCAGTACGGCGTCTTGTTCCTTTAACTGCTTGGCCAAGGTTTGTTTCAAGGTGGCCTTATCGCTTTGCAGGTTGAGTTTGGAAGGGACCTCATGCCAGGCAATCTGACGGCTCAACGCGTCTTTAGCGCCGGGCTGACAGACATCAATGGGGAAATGCTGAATCATGTTCGTCCTTGATGCTCACTTTGAGCATAAGTGGATTAAAAAAATGGGAAATATGACTTTTTGAGCGAAAAGAAGAGTGTCTCTATTGTTATGCTTTTTTTGAGCATAAATAAAAAATCGGTGTTCTGCAAGCACAAGAACGGGAGAGGGGAAGAAAAAAGAGGGGTGCCCCGCTTTGGACTCTTGGGCTCAAAGCGGGGAGAAAACCCTTTAAGGCGCAGGGTTCGGGGTGTGATGATGAATCGCGTTGATCTTGGTGATCAGCTCATCACTTAATTGAACATCCACACTGGCGATGTTTTCACGTAGTTGCTCCAGCGTGGTCGCACCGATCAGATTGCTGCTGGTAAAGGCTTGTTGGTTCACCCAGGCCAAGGCCAGTTGGGTGGGCGTCAAACCGTATTCGCAAGCCAGCTCGTTGTAGGCCAGCGCGGCCTCACGGGCACGAGGGGCATCGTAGCGGGTGAAGCGCTTGTACAAGGTCAAACGTCCTTTTTCGGGACGCGCACCGTGGTCATACTTACCCGTCAACACGCCCATCGCCAACGGCGAATACGCCAGCAGACCCAGGCCCTCATAACGGCAGAATTCGGATAGCCCCTCTTCAAACACGCGGTTCAGCAGGTTGTAGGGGTTCTGGATCGTGGCAATCAAAGGCAGAGAGCGGGAGCGCGACAACTCCAGAAAGCGCGAGACACCCCAGGGTGTTTCATTGGACACACCGATGTGACGCACCTTGCCTTGACGCACAAACTCGTCCAGTACCGAGAGGGTCTCTTCGATGGGGATGGTGTCTTCTTCTTTCCAGGGGTAGCTACGTTGCCCGAACGTCACTGTACTGCGATCTGGCCAGTGCAACTGATACAGGTCCAGATAGTCTGTTTGCAGCCGACGCAGGCTGTCATGCAGGGCTTGTTCCAGATTCTTGCGATCCAGGCTGGTGCCGCCATTGCGGATATGGCCAGGGCGCTTGGGGTCACGTTGGGGACCGGCGATTTTGCTGGCCAGAACAATGTCCTTGCGGCGGCCGGTTTTAGCCAGCCAGGTGCCGATATAGTGCTCGGTCAAACCTTGTGTGGCCGCCATGGGGGGAACAGGGTACATCTCGGCGGTATCCACCAGATTCACACCCAGTTCCAGGGCAAGGTCCAACTGAGCGTGCGCATCGGCCTCGCTGTTTTGCTCCCCGTACGTCATGGTGCCCAAACCAATCAGGCTGACGTCCAGGTCTGTATTGCCCAGCTTGCGGTATTTCATTTACTTCGACTCCCGAAAACGCAGGGCCGGGCGGCCCTACAAACCGTGCATGGTAGCGTATTTAGCCAGCCTGCCGCTGTGCCGATTGAACAGATTCTTCATAAAAAAAACATCGCAAGTTATTTGCGATGGCTTTGCGTTGAGGCACGACTGTAGTGCCGAGCTGTTTCAGGCCGCCTCATCATGCTCCGGCAAGGCAGGGGGTGCAGGTAGTGGACGATTCGGCAGCAAAGGCAAACCGTGCTTGCTGCGCAAACGCTGGCAATCCACATTGGGGCTGCCATCCAGTTCCCAGATTTGGTAGTCGCGACAAGGGGTGGGGCGATCTGGATAAATCGCACAATGAATCCCAGGCTGGCCTAAGGTGCCACGTAAAGCAATACAGCGACCTTCACCTTGCTCTGTCCCCTTCATACAAGCGCGTAATGGGCCAACCTGAGTGGTCAACTCGACAGGCACCGTACCGCCTGTTTCGCCGCTTAGCTCACCGCTGTAAAAAGAGACCCGAAAATGGGAACAGCACACGCCGCAGCTTAAACAGGGGTTTTCATCAAAAATCTCGTCATTGGGTGGCGTATAAAGCACCGATTCCAATGTGGTTTCCTGAGTGCCGGGTAAATCCAGGAATTGAGTCGGGGTAGGCGGGAGAGAAGAGCAAGTCATGTGCGTAGGTGTCCCGTAGCGGCCGCAGATCCGTTTCAGACGAGATCGATGATCTGCAGGCGTAAAGCAATTATTTTATTTTTGCCCGAAGAACTTGAATAGAAAAATCGTGTGGCAGTGGGGTAGCTTGATGCTGGCTGGAGACAGATTGTGTGTATCTATATGTTTCATCACTCTGCCGAGACAGGAGGGACGTGAATTTTTGAAAACCTGCCTGTTTTTTCATTTAATTCTTATAAAACAAAGAATTGCGATACTTTTTTATCTAAGAGGCTACTTTTGTAGAAGAATCATAAAAAAAAGATCACCTTTTTTTATATAAAAACACGAAATAGTGTTGACAGCCTCATAGGGAAGATCTATTATTTCATTTCTTCACCGCAGGCGGTTAGCTCAGTTGGTTAGAGCGCTACGTTGACATCGTAGAGGTCGCTGGTTCGAATCCAGTACTGCCTACCAGAATACATGCACACAGCTCCAAGCTGTGCCAAGAAAAGCCCCAAAGATCAATGCTTTGGGGCTTTTTTGTTGCCCAGCGTTCCAAGCTGTGCCAAGCCCCGCTAAGGTATTTTGGGGGCATGAATGGGGGAGGGCATGGCTATTTTGGCGCTTTCTCCAGTTGTTCGTTCAGGTAGTCTGCCCCCCCCATTGGTTCAGCGATCTTTGTACTTCACCTTACGTCACAACATACCGAGATATAGCAAAAAAATGCGCTGCGCTGCCAGCCAGCACGAATAGATGCCAAATACCGTGCCAATGACGAAAGCGTTCGTCAAACACAAAGAAAATGATTCCGGCGGTATAAATTGCGCCACCTGCTGCCAACCAGGAAAAGCCCTGCGGGCCCAAATTGGAGGCCAGTGGCCCTAACGCCAACAATACAATCCACCCCATAACGGCATAAATCACCAGGGACAATCTGCGTGCCGGCGAACGAGGGCGGATATCCTGCAGGATGCCAATCAGTGCCAAGCCCCAGACCACACCGAACAGACTCCATCCCCAAGGCCCTCGCAGCGTGACCAGGCAGAAGGGCGTGTAGCTGCCCGCAATCAGCAAGTAGATGGAAAAGTGATCCATCTTGCGAAATACGTTTTTGGCTCGTCCCTTGAAGCAGTGGTACAGGGTGGAGATCAGGTAAAGCAGGATAAGTGTGGCGCCATAGATGGCCGTGCTGGTGATGCGCCAGGGATCACCGGTAAAACTGGCCATGACAAGCAACCAGGATACGCCGCCCACAGCCAGAACTGCACCGATCAGATGGGTCCAGGCATTGAATCGTTCACCGTAATACATGATTTTTTCTTCTCTCCAGGTAGGTTGCATGTACATTGCATGACCGTAGTCGTAAGGGGAAAGCGTAGTGGATAAATCAGGGTCTCGCATTGGTGTTTATCAAGTCCTCGCCTAGGTACGTGGTTTAGCGTACCGAGACGCTCAGGTAAACCCTAATTTCTGCTGAACCTGCCCGGCCCTAGGATAAGAACAGCGCGACGTGCGTTCTTGTTCAGGGAGGAGAATCATGAAGTTTGTGCTTTATAAAGACAAAGGTGGCGAATGGCGGTGGCGATTTAAAGCGGCGAATGGAAATATTATTTGTGTCAGTTCGGAAGGCTATACCAGCAAGCAGAGCGCGCAAAACAGTATTGAATCCGTGAAGAAAGGGATACCCGATGCTCCGGTTGTCGAGGAGTAGATGAGAAACCCGTGCCGCCTGCCTTCGTCATTCAGGTGGGCGGACGTCAACGTGTGTCCGTTTGCATTGGTATCTCGGGCTTTGCCGCTGGCACGCCCGCCTGGGTGAGACCATCGTAAGCGTCAGATGGGCATGGTTGATCCGGAGCGGGCAAGCCTTGCGTTGATTGCCAAGTGCAGACGCTTACGGCTGGGCGGCATGAGCAGTGCAGCTTGACTGTTAGCAGGCTGGCCCGTCATCCGTTTCGCGCTGACTATTCCAGTGCTTTTTCTTGGCCGCGCACGACGCCGCAGCGTTTATGAGCTTGCATGACGACAGCAACATTGCTGTTGAGCACGCCTTCTATTTCCCCCAGTCGACGTGTCACCACATCCCAGAGCTGCAGGCTGTCTCTGCACAAAATATGCCAGAAAAGCTGTGAAGGGCCACTGGTACCGAACAGGCAACGGGTATTGGGGTCTTGCGCCAGGTGTGCTGCCAAGGTGTTGACGGCTTGGGGGCGTACCTGCACGGATACCACCGCCTCAACTGGGAATCCTACTAAAGCGGGCTCCACTTCAACCCTGAATGACAGCGCCTTACGTTCCACCAAATGTTGCAACAGTCGCTGTGCAGTGGGTTCGCTCACGCCTGCCTGTTCCGCCAGTTCGGCCAGACTGGCCCGTCCATCTTGTTTTAGCCAGTTGGCGATCCGCTGTTCAGCCTCGGTGAGGGCAAGAGGGGTGTGTGCGGAGCGTGTGTCTGTACTGTCGTTTGGGTCGGCCTGTATGCGCCATTGGCCTGCGCGTCGAAAAGACCGTAATACCAGGCGAGCATCGACGTGCTCGACTCCTGGCATGCAGGGCAGAATGCGGGTCACCAGTTCGGGCATGTCCGCTTCATCGGCCAGAGTCAGTTCCGCCATCAGGTCAGCCGAGCCGGCCAAGGTGACAACCAATTGGCAGTTCTCCATTTGAGCCAGTGCGTCAGCCACGTGAGGGACCTGACCGGCATGGCAACGCACCCAGGCATGCAGTACGACCCCCTTGCCTGTTGCCAGTGGGTCGGTTTCTGCAATGACGCGCAATGCGCCCGTTTCCAAAAGACGTTTGATTCGCCTGCCCACGGTACGTTCGGCAATGTTTGCGGCTGCGCCCAGCTCCCGCCAGGAGGCCCGTGGGTCTGCTTGCAAGGCAATCAAGCAGGCCAGATCGGTGTCATCGATCGTGGGCAGCAAGGGTTTACCCTTGCTTGACGTGACCATATTCATCTAATTAACCTTCTTCAATTGCTAAAAAATAAACTTTTTAATCTTTTTTTGTCTAAAAATAAATAAATTGAGGAATTCATGAGCTCTCCCTCTCATCGTCCGAGCGCCCCACCTGGTCTCGACCCTGCCCCGGTCTCGCGCGTTCGTACCATTGTGGCTGGCAGTGTAGGCAATGCGGTTGAATGGTTTGATTGGACCATTTACGCTTCCTTTGCTATCTTTTTTTCCAGCCAGTTCTTCCCTGAAGGCAATGAAACCACGGCCTTGCTCGCTAGTTTCGGCATTTTTGCGGTGGGCTTTTTCATGCGTCCCATCGGTGGCTGGTTGCTTGGCATCTTCTCCGATCGTTACGGACGCAAGGCCGCTTTAGGGCTGACTATCCTGATGATGGCCGGAGGGTCGCTTATTATCGCAGTAACCCCGACCTATGCTGCAATAGGTTTGGCGGCGCCTCTTTTGTTGACGCTGGCCCGTTTGCTGCAAGGCTTGTCTCTGGGAGGGGAGTATGCATCGGCCACCACTTTCTTGACCGAGATGGCGCCCCCTCATCGCCGTGGTTTTTATTCCAGTTTCGTCTTTTTCAGTGCGGCGGTCGGTATTTTGGCGGCCTCGGCCGTGGGCTGGGTGCTGACGACCTGGTTGAGCCGGGCGGAGATGTCCGAGTGGGGGTGGCGTATTCCGTTTCTGCTGGGGGCATTGGGCGGTGTGGTTGGCCTTTGGATTCGGCGCTCGATTCCCGAGACCGAGGCTTTTTCCGAAAGCAAAAAAGCGGGTGTTGAAAAACAGCCTTTGCGCACCTTGTTGCGTGAGTATCCCGTGGAAGTGCTGCGTATCATCGGTTTTTCCATTCTGACGACCTTCGCATTTTATATCTTTGTCGCTTACGTGCCGACCTACGCCATCCGCCATGTGCAGGCCGACCCCAAGGTGGCCTTTGCGGCCAACACGGTGGCGTTGATTGTGTTCATGGTGGTGCAGCCCTTGTTTGGCGCTTTGTCTGATCGTATCGGACGCAAGCCGCAATTGATTGTGTTTGCTGCCGGGTATTTGTTCTTCTTTTATCCGCTCATGAGTACGCTGGGGCCGTCTTTCGGTTCCATCCTGATGGTGGAGCTGTTTGGCCTGGTGCTGTATGCCATGTATACCTCGATTGGCCCTGCCATTATGTCTGAACAGTTCCCAACCAGTGTACGTGCGGTCGGTATCGGGGCACCCTATAACCTGATGGTGGCGTTGCTGGGCGGCACCACACCTTATTTGTTGACCTGGTTGCAAAGCAACGGCCTGGAACGCTGGTTCTTTTACTATGTCTTGGCCGGTGCCGTGATTACCTTGGTCACGTTCATCCGTATGCCCGAGACAGTCGGACAAAAACTGCGCTGATCGCGCCCGTTTCGCCCGGTGTCAGGCCGGGCATCTACAGCCCGCCAGGCGGGCTGTGTGACTTTCAGGAAGCTCCATGTTGAAACAAGATGTCGCCCTTCATTTTCGAGATGCTCTTCAGATCGGTCTCGAGATTCGACAGGGCCGATTCAGCGCCCGGCACGTTGCCACTTATTTTCTGGACCGTATCGAGCGTGCCGCCGAGCTCAATGCCTTTAGTGTGATCACAGCCGAGCGCGCCTTGGCACAAGCAGACGCGGCCGATCGTCTGCTGGCTGCTGGCATCGTGCTCGGGCCCTTTCATGGTGTGCCCGTTGTGGTCAAGGATAGTATGCAATGGGAAGGAACCGAGGCGACTCTGGGTTCGCAAAGCCGTGCCGGCACGATCAGTACGCAGACGGCCACCGTACTGCGTTCGCTAACTGCACAAGGCATGGTGGTGCTGGGCAAAACCAGAATGACTGAGTTCGCCTTCGGTTTGTCTGGACAGAACCTGACCCAGGGGACGGCACGTAATCCGTGGGATGCCACGGTAGCCCGCGCTCCGGGTGGCTCGTCCAGTGGGAGTGGCGTGGCGGTAGCGGCCGGTTTGGCGCCCATCGCCATGGGAGGGGATACCGGTGGTTCAGTGCGCGCGCCTGCCACATTGAATGGCCTTGTGGGTTATAAGCCTTCGACCGGAATGATCAGTTGCGCGGGCAGCTTGCCCTTGTCTGCGACCCTGGATGTTCTGGGGCCGATTGCTCGTAGTGTGGCCGATGCACGCCAGTTGGCGGCTGTATTGGCGGGGCCGGACATAGCAGACCCCTCGACTTTGGCTTTGCCCGCCGCTTGTGTGGCCGCCCTGCGTGCACATGCGGCACCGATACATAGCCCCATTGCGGTATTGGATGCCCAGGCCTGGCCCGCCACCTTGGACCACGCAACGCAATTGAGTTGGCAGGACACGCTGGATCGCCTGCTAGCGGCGGGCCTGGAGATACAAACGTGGACACCACCGCCCACTTTATCGTTTACCCGTTTGGCAGACGATAATTCAATTGTGCTTGCCTATGAGGCCTATCGTTATTATGGTGAGCTTGCCACTGATTCTCGACAAGTCTTGTGGCCGGTGGTGCGGGACCGTATTCTGGCAGGCGGGATGATTGATAGCGCGTCTTATGAGGCCGCTTTACAAAGACGCAGGGCCGACATGCACACTTTTGCGCAAGCAATGCAGGGGTGGGCCGCCTTGTTGATGCCCGCTTGTGATCAGGTGGCCCAAGGGCTGGATCCCGAGGATGTCCGGCATGCGGGCTTGGGGAAGTTACTGCGTCCCGGCAACTTCTTGGGAGCAGCGGCCATTTCCCTGCCTACCGGCTTTGATGAGCCGGGCTTGCCCACAGGCGTTCAATTACTGACACCGCGTGGACACGATGCGGCCTTGCTCGATTGTGCCCATCTTGTTGAACATGCGCTTGGCCGACTTTCTCGCTATCCGGATTTGGGACACTGGGGGCTATAAATCCTATGTGTTTCAGTCAGGCGGCTGGACGGCGTATGAGGTAACAGCATCAGCCCCCGAAGCAGGGGCTTGTGCTGTCTTTGGAGTCGAAGGCTTAGCCGCGTTTGAACAAACGCTCGTGCATCCAGCCGTCGTTGGTCAGAATCAGAGCGGCTTTACCCGAGATTTCCTCAGCCTTTGCCTGCTTCGCAAAGTTTCTGTAAGTGGCGCCAATCCCCTCGGATTGGGCCCAGTCTTCTGCATCTTCCAGCTTGAAGCGATAGTTTACTTGTGAGACTTTGACACCCATCATGTCGCTGGGCTCAGTAAAGTTGTCTACCGCTACAACGGTGAATTTACCTGTGCAAAAGGCATCGTGTCCGCCCATTGTGTTGGCCCCGTTCGGAACCAGGAATTTTTGGCCGGTTTCAGTCAACTGATACTCGGAGCCCGGTTCCATCTTGTTACCGAACATCGCTTTGACTTCGGTATCGCGTTTGCTGAGTAAGCCGGCTTCTACCAACGCATCGGCCCGTTCTTTGCTGCTGCCTATCGTGCCACGATTGGATAGCGTAAATGGCGAGCCCTTTGCCGGAATGGCAGCACATAGTCCCTTTTGAGTATCCAGATACGTTTGAATCGCCGTGCTGAAATTGCTTTTATTGGCATCTTTGGCACTACCGCAGGCGGCAAGCAAAACGATAGCACTGCTCATGGCGGCGATTTTGATGACGGTATGCAAAACAAACTTCCCCTGTAGGTTAAACAATCGGTCGCCTAGTATAGCGGCGTCGTCGGTGCTATTTTGGGCAACGCTGTTTTAGCAGTGTGTCTAAATGTCTCTTGTTAAGGGGCTCCGTCTTTAGCGTGTAAGAGACGTGATGGATTGCCTAAGAGACGTCCATGCCGCGCGACTTATGCGAATGTAGTTGGCGTTGGCTTGGTTGCGGTTGCCCAGCTCAGACTAGGTGAGCCGGGCAACAGCGTGCAAAAAGGCCTGGGTTTAATCCAGCATGGCCTCCGCTTCAATCTCGATCAACCATTCCGGACGGGCCAGACCATGGATCAGAATCCAGGATGAGGGCGGGGGATTGACGGGGAAGCGTTTGAGCAATGCGGCGGCAATGGCCTCTTGCTCTTGGGGCGAGCTGGCATCTTCCCGAATGAAAATCCGCAGCATGATGACTTGGTCGATGGTGCCGCCTGCTTCAGCCAGAACCCGTTCTATATTGTCCAGTGCCGCGTCGGTTTGTTCGCGCATACCGCCGCTGACGGTTTGCTCTTGGGCGTCGACTCCCACTTGGCCGGACAGCATGACACGGCGTTGGCCGGTAACAACCAGACCTTGGCTAAAACCATATTGCAAAGAATTGAATACAGTGGGCGGGTTAAGGGCGCTTTTAGTCATCTTCATAAACACATAAAAAGTCAGTTGAGGTGGTGTATTCACGCACCAGGGGCGTATCTTGGGGCTTTATGTCAGAAGACAAGAGTAGAGCCGGGAATGGGGGCTTAACCGGTTTGAGGACGTCTTACATCGGCTTGCTGTCATTGGCTGATCCAGCCGCTAAAATGACATGTCTACCTACCTAAAGAGGCGCATATGGAAAACGACAAGTCCATGATTCACGGCAAATGCCTGTGCGGTGCCGTTTCAATCCGTGTTCAGCAAGACAAGCCTTCGGTCAGTGCGTGTCATTGTGGCATCTGTCGCCATTGGTCCGGTGGTCCGTTCCTGTCGCTGGAGTCCCATGGAATCCCGGTGGTCGAAGGGGAGGAGCACGTACGCTCCTATGCTTCCTCGGAGTGGGCGGAGCGCAGTTTTTGTGCTGTATGCGGCACGCATTTGTTTTACCGGCTCAAGGCGGGTGGTTTTCATGCTATTTCTGCTGGCTTGTTCAAGGATAGTGGGAGCTGGCCGTTCGCGCTGCAGGTCTTTATTGATGATAAACCTGATAACTATGCGTTTGCTAATAAAACGCGGGAGATGACGGGCGAAGAGGTAGTGAAGTTGTTTTCCTGATCCTGGTTCATGTACAAGGACAACGCTGTGATGAAACCAATCCTTTTCCTGTCGCTGTCTGCGTTACTGGCCGCTTGCGCCTCTTCCAACGCTGACCTTGCGACTCAGCAAGACGTAGACCTGAACAGATACATGGGCACCTGGTACGAGCAGGCGCGTTTGCCCAATAGTTTTCAGCGCGAGTGCGCCGGGGATGTGCAAGCCAATTACGTGATGGAAGCCGACAAGACGATTACCGTTACCAACCGCTGCCAGGGTGTGGACGGAAAAGAGCAGGAAGCCATTGGTCAAGGGCGACTGTCCAGTAGTATGGAACCTGCGGATCCGGCAATATTGGAAGTGCGCTTTGCTCCGAAGTGGTTGTCCTGGTTTCCCATGGTCTGGGGCGATTACTGGATCATGAAGCTGGAAGGGGACTATCAATACTCTTTAGTCGGGACACCGGACAGGAAATATCTCTGGGTTCTATCCAGGGAAAAACAGGCTGATCCGCAGGTCGTGAACCAATTGCTGGATTACGCAGCCGCGCAAGGCTTCGCGGTGCAAAAGGTAGTACCGACCAACAAGTAGCGCGTATTCGGTAATGGCTCGATCAACACCTGCATAAATCAAAGCATCTCCTTAGGGTTTTTAGTAATAAGCATGGGGAAATTAGATCGTTTTGAATAGCTTGTGGCTGTGGTCGAATGGCACGACGGTATGTATCGGACGTGCCATTTTTTTATCGGAATGTTTTTACTATGAAGTCGTTTTTAAGCATTGCCGCGACCCTTACCCTGGCGTTGGTGGCTGGCGTGGCCCAGGCTGATCGTCTGGATGACATCAAGAAAACGGGTGTCTTGAAAGTAGCGTCTTTCGACAGCAATCCACCGTTTGGTTTTGTGGATCAGAAGTCCCGTCAGATCACAGGTCTGGATGTGGATTTTGCCCAGGCTCTGGCTGACAAGCTAGGCGTGAAGCTGGAAGTCTTGCCAACCAATCCGGCCAATCGTGTGCCGCTGCTGACGTCCAATAAAGTAGACCTGGTTCTGGCCAACTTCACCATCACGCAAGAGCGCGCCAAGCAGGTTGATTTCAGCATTCCGTACTTTGCATCAGGCCAGCAGTTCCTGGCTAAAAAAGGCGTCTTGTCCTCGCCCGAGCAGTTGAACTCGCTGCGTATTGGCGTGGATAAAGGGACGGTCAATGAGATCGTCCTGCGTGAAAAATACCCTCAGGCCAAGCTGGTGGCCTATGACGATACGCCCTTCGCCTTTACCGCTTTGCGTAACGGCAATGTACAAGCCATCACTCAGGATGGTCCCAAGCTGATTGGTTTGCTGGCCAATGTGCCGGACAAGGAAAACTATGAAATCCCGGCCTTCAGCATTTCCGAGGACTTGATCGGCATTGGTATCCCCAAGGGCGAGACAGCACTGAAGTCTTTTGTGGATGAAACCTTGCTGGAGCTGGAAACCCAGGGCAAGGCACAAGCCATTTACGACGTCTGGTTTGGCCCTCAGTCCAAAACGCCGCTGGAGCGTTTGTACCGCATCGGTCAGCAACAGTAAGTCATCACTTGCTTGCAGGCCAGCCTTGAATGTTCAGGCTGGCCTTTTCCTGTTTGTGTTTTTAACAGCGGGATCGCTTGATCCTGCTTTTTGGTGTTTGCTATGCCGTCTTCTGATTTCTGGCTGGCACCCCACTATGTGGGCTGGTTGCTTCAAGGGTTCTGGGTCACGATTCAGCTCTCTTTAGTCGTCTCCTTCGCTGCAACTGTTTTGGGTTTTCTGGTGTGTATTGCCAGACTGTCGCCCTTTGCCTGCTTGGCCTGGCCGGTACGTGCTTACCTGAGTCTGTTCCGTAATACACCCTTATTGGTGCAATTGTTCTTCTGGTATTTCGGGGCCTCGGCCTTGATGCCGCCGGAGCTGGTTCAATGGTTGAATACTCAGCATGTCTTGCAGTTGGTCTTGTTCGATGTGCATTGGCCCAGTTTCGAGATGCTGGCCGCCTTTGTGGGTTTGACGATCTACACCACGGCGTTTGTGGCTGAAGAGTTCCGCTCCGGCGTGCGGGCAGTGCGCAAAGGTCAATGGGCAGCAGCAGCCTCCTTGGGCATGTCGTCCATGCAGGTCTGGCGCTATGTAGTGATGCCGCAGGCTTTGCGTAATACCTTTCCCTCGCTGATCGGGCAGTACATGAATGTCATCAAGAACACCTCGCTGACCATGGCTATCGGCTTGGCAGAGCTGTCGTATGCCTCCCGTCAGGTGGAAACTGAAACCTTCAAGACTTTCCAGTCCTTTGGGATTGCGACGCTGTTGTATGTCTTGCTGGTCATGCTGGTGGAAGTGGGTGGGCAGTGGTTGCAGCGTCATCGTCTGCAAGTGAGAGGTGGGCTGTCATGAACTTCGACGTAATTCATGACAATCTGCTGTACTTCCTGGTGGGGGCGTATCCGCATGGCCCTTTAGGTGGGGCGGCGCTGACGCTTTTGTTAAGCGTGCTATCGGCTAGCTTGTCCGCCGTTCTGGGGCTGGTTTTTGGGGTGGCTCTGGTTTTGAGCCGCGGTGTGGCGCATACCGCTTTGCTGCTGTTTCTGGGCTTTTTCCGCGCCATCCCCGTCATCATGCTGATTTTCTGGGTGTATTTTCTACTGCCCATTCTGTTCAAGGTGGATGTGCCGGGCTTGTTTACCGTGGTCTGCGCCTTGTCCTTGATTGGCGGTGCGTATCTGGCGCACTCGGTGTTTGCGGGTATCAGCAGCTTGCCGGCGGGGCAATGGCAAGCGGGCAAGGCCTTGGGCCTGAAAACCGCTCAAATCATGAAGTCCATCATCCTGCCGCAAGCCTTGCCGGTGATGCTGCCTTCTTTTATTAATCAGTGGGTTGCCTTGATCAAGGACACCTCGCTGGCCTATGTCATTGGTGTGGCGGAGCTGTCTTTTGTTGCCACTCAGGTCAGCAATCGGGTCATGGTGCACCCCACTGAAATCTTCTTGTTTGTCGGGCTGATGTACTACGTGATTTGCGCAACGCTGGAGTTGATTGCGAATCGGGTGGCCCGACGTTATGACAAACATCTGCGACTGGATGGCAAATGATCCGTATCGATAGTGTTTCCAAGTGGTATGGCACGTTTCAGGTGCTCAGGGATTGCACGGCCCAAGTGGACCGTCAGGAAGTGGTGGTGGTGTGCGGGCCTTCGGGCTCAGGCAAATCCACCTTGTTGAAAACCGTCAATGGTCTGGAACCGTTTCAGCAGGGCAGGATTGTTGTGGATGGGATTTCCGTTGGTGACCCGGCAACGAATCTGCCAGACTTGCGCAGTCGGGTCGGGATGGTTTTTCAGAACTTCGAGCTGTTTCCACATTTGAATGTCGTGGCCAATCTGACCTTGGCACAACGTAAAGTGCTGGGCAGGAGTAGTGATGAAGCCAATGAGCGGGCCTTGCTGTACCTGGATCGCGTGGGCTTGAAAGCGATGGCGGATCGCTATCCGGCCAGCTTGTCGGGCGGGCAGCAACAGCGTGTCGCCATTGCACGGGCCTTGTGCATGGATCCGGTCTGCATGCTGTTTGATGAGCCTACCTCGGCCTTGGACCCGGAAATGGTTAACGAAGTGCTGGATGTGATGGTCAGCTTGGCGGAAGAGGGCATGACCATGATGTGCGTCACCCATGAAATGGGCTTTGCCCGCAAAGTGGCGGATCGGATGATTTTCATGGATCAGGGCCAGATTCTGGAGGACGTGCCCACAGATGTGTTTTTTGGTGATCTGGAGGGCCGACCACAGCGCGTGCAAACCTTTTTGTCCAAGGAACTGCGTCTGTAGCTTGTGTCTTTGCTCGGCAACTGGTTTGATGATTGCCAAGCCAAGCCAAGCCAAGCCAAGCCAAGCCAAGCCAAGCCAAGCCAAGCCAAGCCAAGCCAAGCCAAGCCAAGCCAAGCCAAGCCAAGCTGTGCGTAGCAGACGCTGGAGTGCGCATCCATAAAAAAAGCCCGCCTGTTGAAAAATGGGCGGGCTTTTTTATGAGCGAGTAATCCAGGCTTGATGAAACAGGGCTAATGACATGCAAGCCCGGCCTGGAGTGTGTCGCGATGTACTCAGGATCGCTGAGTGGGCGTGTCGAACGATTGCAGCAGAGATTCTGCTGCCAGTACGGCACGGCGTGCCTGCTCGTGCTGATCATGCAGGGCCAGGTAACGTGCCTCGGCCTCATCGCCTCGCGCTACATCCCCTTTGTATGACTGCGCTACGTAGTTTGCGTACCAAATGGATTCGGCTACGGTCATACCTACAAACACTTCATGGTCGTCCTGATCTTGCGACAGGGCACGGATACCAGATAAATACGCCCGTTCACGGGGCTGAAATTCCAACATAAGACTCCTTAGATAAGCCCCCATTGTAGTAGGTGGGGAAAATCAGGCCAGAGTTGTGCCGCGGATGCGGGTTCTATGGGGGCTGACAAGCGAGGGGATGAGTCGGATCACGGAACCTTGTAATGTCTATGGACTCTTAACGCTTGTATGAAAAATAGGAAAGGAAAATAATGACGATGCTACGTATAACGCTGACCGCGGGGCTGGTGTGGGTGTCTACCTCGGCTTTCGCCGCCAACGGGCAAGAAAATGCCCGTGTGGGGCGGGTTCATGTGCAGGCGGACCGCATTGAAATGCTGGGGACGGATTCGTTGAAAGCGTCGGGCAATGTAGTGGTGATCGGCAAAGATAGCGTGATTCACAGTCAAGAGGCGCTCATTAGCCAAGAGGGTTCGGTCATTCAGGTGCAAGCCGTGCAGTCTGGGCAGGGCCAGGCGTCGAAGTTTGATCCGCTCAGCCTTCAAGGTGCTCGTGCGGCCGGGGGAGAAATGAGGCTGCAAAGAGAAGGGTATGTCGCAGTAAACACAAAAGGTTTGAGTACGACCTGGTGGAATCGTGTCAGCCAAACATGCGTTATGGTCAAGACCAGTCAAGGGCGCTATAGCGAGGTCAAGGTGCTTGCCGCTTCTGTGTGCATGGGCTCTTGACGCGCCGTGTCTTGCTATCGCGCTGCAGGCTCTTTGGGATAAACCGTGGAACGTCAAAGACAAGTATTTTTCCATTGCGCTGCCTCTACATCAGGACTAGGGCTGTCCTTATTAGTCTTGCTCCTGTCTTTGGTGTTTTTAGTGGATGGGTTTGCGAACCCGCAGCGTCAATTCGCGTTGATCAATTATGTATTTGCCGCCTTGGGTCTGTGTTTTTCTGGTTTGATTTTTGCCATGAACCGCGCGTACGACCGTGTTTGCTGTGCTTTACCGATAGCCAGTCAGCGTATCGGTAAACGACTGGGCTGGTATCTGACAGTGCTTTACGCCATTTTGATCGGTTTGCTTGCCTTGGGTGCTGCAGGTATAGGAGCAAGGCTGCTACAAGGGCTGCATCTATTTGGTTAAGGCAAGCGCCAGATCAGGCCCACCCGGCACGCCGGGTGGGCGGTTTGGTACCGGTGCGCCTGGTGGTGTTTACGCTGGCATAGCCACTTTTTTAAGCCTGTATGCCAGCGCAGGCCGTGTTAGCCCCAGCCTGCGTGCGGCTTCTGAAATATTCCCGTTCGTTTTTTTCAAGGTCAGCTGGATGATTTGTTCTTCCAGATCATCCAGATTGAAGGGGGTTTCCAGCAGATGCTCCAGATATTGCGTCTGGTTCGCGCTGAAACAGGGCTCCTTCGCCATAAAACCTTGCGTGTTCAGACTGCTCAGATACTGCAAGGCGCTTTTCTGCTGCGGGAACAGGTGGTGGGTTTCGATTTCATGATTGTGTTCGGTCAGGATGACGCCACGCTCGATCATGTTCTCGAACTCGCGGATATTGCCCGGCCAGTCGTATTGCATCAGCAATTCCCGGCTGCGGTCACTCACGCCCAGCACGTGCTTTTTGTACATGCTGGAGTATTTGTTCAGAAAGTATTCGGTCAGCAGTGGAATGTCTTCCTTGCGCTCACGCAGTGGCGGGATGTGGATGGGAAAGACGTTCAGGCGGTAGTACAGGTCGGCACGGAAGGTGCCTTTTTGTACGGCCTCGGCCAGATCCTCGTTGGTGGCGGCCACGACACGCACGTCGATATGGCGGATGTTCTCATCACCCACGCGCTCCAGCTCCTGTTCCTGCAAAACACGAAGCAGGGCGGCTTGGGACCGTGGCGACAGTTCTACGATCTCATCCAGAAAAATGGTGCCGCTCTGGGCACGCTCAAAACGACCGGGGCGGGATTTATGCGCGCCGGTATATGCGCCTTTTTCCACACCAAACAGCTCTGATTCAATCAGCTCCGGGGGAATGGACGCACAGTTCACCGCAATAAAGGGCTGATCCGCCCGGTCGCTGGCGGCGTGCAGGCCGCGCGCGAAGGCTTCTTTCCCCACGCCGGTTTCTCCCAGCAGCAGCACGGAGACTTTGCTTTGCGCCGCCTTTTCCAGCAGATGACAGGCGGCTTGGTAAGCGGCGGACTGACCAATGGAGTTGGGCAAGGTGAAGTTGGCGCTGGAGTGCTTGAACTCCTGTTCGCGCAACTTCACCAGCTCACATCGCAAGGCAAACAGTTCGTCCTGGACCGGGTCGGGCAGCATGAAGCGGTCAATCTCGGGGTCATCCTCCTCCCATTCCTCGGCAGGCTTGCCCACGATCTTGCAGTGGCTATGGCCCATGGCGCCGCATTGGGTTTCTTTGTAGATGATGCTCTTGCCCATATAGAAGCTGGTGTAGCCACTGGCATAGCCCAGCAAGCTCCAACAGACCGGCTCGCTGGATTGGCCGTGCTCTTTCTGGTGATTGCTGACTTCATAGGAGTCAAACCAGTCAAATTCGCCGTAATACCGGCCAGCATCGCGATCAAAGGTCAGCGAAGTAGGCACGACTTTGACCATACCGCGGATGGTGTGCATTTGCGGGCCGGCCAGAAAGGTCTCTTTCAATGACAGGTCCGGGCGCACTTTTTGTGATACTTCGGCATCCTTCATGCCAGCGTGGTAGCCAAAGCGCATCAGAAAGTATTTGGCGCGCTCGCTGCCTAAAGAGGCAATCAGCTCCTTGCGAAGCTGGCCAAAACCGCTGGCGTGCAGCAAGAGCATGCGTTGCTCGCCAAACCAGATTTTGCCTTCCCGCGCATCAAAGCGAATGGCGTCGATCAGGTCCTGACTTAATGGCAGTGTGAGTTCAGTAGCCCCCATGGCTGTCTCCATCTGTTGTTTCTTATTGTGGTTTTGGGTGTTTTAAAAATCAGTATGCCGCCTGTCTTTCGGGCGACTCAAGGAAAACAGAATAGTGTCCAGAGGACGGATAAAACGGTTTTTTCTAGGGCTTTACCCTAGCTCAGCATTTGATGAAAACGGCGCTAAGCACTTGATCAAATGATCAATTTTCTATTCAGGCCGCCAGCCAACAGCGCATGGTATCTGGCTCTGACTCTTCCTATCTCTTTAATCCTAAAGGGTTAAATTCTTCAAATGTAAAGTTGGCACGCGGTTTGCTATGGACAGGCTGTGGACACTCATGCAACAGCTTGATCAGGAGGAGAACCGATGTCAGACACGAGCTTGCCCACGTTGACAAAGTACGTACGCGTACGCAGTCCGGCTAATGCCCGCTTTGTGGAATTTGATTTTGCGATTGGCCAGGCGGACCTGTTTGTGGAATTGGTCATGCCGCCAGCGGCATTTGAGCAGTTTTGCCTGCAGAACAATGTCCAGCCCATGAGCGAAGAGCAAATGCGGGTCAATGACGAGAACGAAGAAAAATGGCGTTTTGGTTATGACACTTTGGTCGGTAACAGCCGCCAGGCTGAAGCCCAGTAGGTTTTATTCAGGAGAACAAGAGGATGACATTAGAAATTAAAACGGCCAGTTTGCAGCCCGTGCGGCAAACCTTCGCCAACGTGGCCCGCCGCTTTGGTGAAAAGCCGGCTACCCGCTACCAGGAAGCAACATACGACGCCCAGGCAACGGCCAACTTTCATTACCGGCCCCTGTGGATGCCGGACAAGACCCTGAACGACCCTACACACACTGCCATTCAGATGAAGGACTGGTATGTGTTCCGTGACCCACGCCAGTTCTACTACGGCGCTTACGTGCAGAACCGTGCTCGCATGCAGGAATCGGCTGAAACCAATTACGGCTTTTTTGAAAAGCGCGAGCTGGCCCAATACCTGAGCGAGGACGTCAAAGCCAAGGTCACCCGCCTGCTGCTGCCTTTGCGTCACATCGAGCAAACCGCGAACCTGAATTTCATGTCCGGCTCGGCCTACGGTTATGGCACCACCATTACCCAAGCCTGTCTCTATGCCGGAATGGACTCGTTGGGTATGGCGCAGTACGTCTCCCGTATTGGCCTGCTGATTGATGGCAATAGCGCCGATTCCCTGAGCCAGGCCAAAGACGCCTGGATGCAGGATGCGGCCTGGCAAGGTCTGCGCGCCTTGTGCGAAAAAACGCTGGTCCAGAAAGACTGGTTTGAACTGCTGCTGGTGCAGTCCTTGCTGATCAACACCGTGGTGCATCACGTGGTGTATCAGGGTTTGGTGGCGGATCTGGCCAAGGAGGGCGGCCGCGATCTGGATATGCTGCTGGAGTTCATGCTGGAGTGCCATAAAGACCTGTCCAACTGGAGCGATAGCGTCTTCAAGATTGCGGCTGCTGAAAGCGAGGAAAACAAGCAGCAACTGCAAAACTGGCTGAATCAGTGGTTGCCGCAAGTGCAAGCCGCCTTCATGCCCTATATCCAGGCTGCCTTTGCCGACCAGGCTGATCAAGTCTGGACACAAGCGCAGGAAACCATTGCCAAACGCGTCACGAAAGCAGGCCTGAGCCTGGGTGGAGAAGCCTGATGACATCCAAGGTTTATATCGGTCTGCAAGATAACGACATGTCGCGCTACATCGTCGAGGCCATCGAAGAAGACAACCCGGACGCCACGGTGATTTATCAGCCAGCCATGATTCGCATTGAGTGCGTGGGCCAGTTGACCGTCAAGCGCGAGACCGTGGAAGAAAAGTATGGACAGCAGTGGGACATGCAGGAGCTGCATCTGAATCTGATCACCTTGGGTGGCAACGTGGATGAAGATGAAGACCGCTTGTTTTTGCACTGGAACAGCTAAATCAGAAAAGGGGGCAATATGGCCACGAAAAAACTAAATATCAAAGACAAATATCGCTATTTGACGCGTGATCTGGACTGGGAATTCAGCTACCAGGATCGCAAGGACGCCTTCCCCTACGAGGAGTTCGAGGGCATCAAGATTACCGATTGGTCCAAATGGGAAGATCCGTTCCGTCTGACAATGGACGCGTACTGGAAGTACCAGGCCGAAAAAGAAAAGAAGCTGTACGCCATTTTTGATGCCTTCGCGCAGAATAATGGCCAGATGAATATTTCCGATCCGCGTTACCTGAACGCGATCAAGGTGTTCCTGACCGCGGTGACCCCGTTGGAGTACCAGGCTTATCAGGGCTACTCCCATGTGGGCCGTCAATTCAGCGGCATCGGCGCACGTATTGCGTGCCAGATGCAGTCGATTGACGAGCTGCGTCACGTCCAGACGCAGGTTCACGCCATGAGCCATTACAACAAGTTTTTCAATGGCTTCCAGGACTGGAGCCATATGCACGACCGCGTCTGGTACCTGTCCGTGCCCAAGTCCTTTTTTGAAGATGCCCGTGCTGCTGGTCCCTTCGAGTTCCTGCTGGCAATCAGCTTCTCCTTCGAGTACGTGCTGACCAACCTGCTGTTTGTGCCCTTCATGTCGGGCGCGGCTTACAACGGCGATATGGCCACGGTGACTTTCGGCTTCAGCTCGCAGTCTGACGAAGCACGCCACATGACGCTGGGCCTGGAAGTGATCAAGTTCCTGTTGGAGCAGCACGAGGACAACGTACCTATCGTTCAGCAGTGGATCGACAAGTGGTTCTGGCGTGGTACCCGTTTGCTGTCCGTGGTCGGCATGATGATGGACTATATGTTGCCCAACAAGGTCATGTCCTGGAAAGAAGCTTGGGAGGTTTATTTCGAGCAGGCTGGTGGTGCTCTGTTCAAGGATCTGGCTCGCTACGGCATTCGTATGCCCAAGTACAGCGAAGTGATCGAGAAAGAGAAAGAGCACATCTCGCACCAGGCCTGGTGGATTTTCTACAACTTCGGTCACGCTGCTGGTTTCCACACCTGGATCCCCAGCGACGAGGAACTGGATTGGCTCAGCGCCAAGTACCCCGACACCTTCGACAAGTACTACCGCCCACGCTGGGAAATGGCCAAGAAAATGGAAGCCGAAGGCAAGCGCTTCTACTCCAGCGGTCTGCCCCAGCTGTGCCAGGTATGTCAGGTGCCCATGACCTTTACCGACATGGAAAAACCCGACGAAATTACCTACCGCCAAAGCCAGTACAAGGGCGAGCGTTACCACACCTGCTCGGACGGCTGCCGCGACATTTTCGAGCACGAGCCTGAAAAGTACATCCAGGCCTGGCTGCCGGTGAACCAGATCCTGCAAGGCGGTTGCGGTGGCCCCGAATTGGAGAAGATCCTGAGCGACTACTACCAACTGAACGTGGGTGTCGACAATATGGACTTCAAGGGCTCGGTGGACGAGGCACGCTGGAACGAATGGAAAGGAGTGACGGCCTAGTCACACGAGAAAAAGGGCAGTGCCTCGGTAGGCACTGCCACTACCTATAAAAATTGGAGATCAATATGGCAGTTACTGCAATTACCCCGGACTACCAAGGCTATGCGCGCGACCAGCAGTCGCACTATGGCGACAGCATGTTGCTGTATATAGGCTGGGACGAGCACCTTTTGTTCTGCTCGGCCAAGGCCTTTCTGGTTCAGCCCGAGATGACCGTGTCTCAGATGATCCAGCAACTGTTGCCTGCCGGCTTTGCCCAGCACCCTGACTTTGAGCAGATCGAATGGAGCAAGGTGCAATGGAATCTGAATGGCGAAGCGGTCGAACTGAATCCTGATGACACCTTGGGTGCCAAGGGTTTCGATCACAAATCCTTGTTGCGTTTCAAAACCCCTGGCCTGAATGGCTACAAGGGTACAGGCGTATAAGAGGCGGAGGCAGCAATGACGTATCAGGTAACCGTAGAACCCACAGGTGATGTGGTAGAGGTGGAAGATGGACAAACCTTGTTGGACGCTGCGTTGCGACAAGGGGTTTGGTTGCCTTTTGCCTGTGGACATGGCACGTGTGGCACCTGCAAGGTGCAGGTGCTGGAAGGCTATGCAGACGCAGGCGATGCGTCCAGCTTTGCCCTGATGGATTCGGAGCGGGACGAAGGCAAGCTGCTGGCTTGCTGCTGCCTGCCCGAATCCGATATGGTCATCGAGGCCGACGTGGACGTGGACCCGGATTTCCAAGGCCTGCCCGTCGAGGATTATCAGGGCAAGGTTGTCCTGATTGAAGACTTGTCGCCCACGATCAAGCACATTCGTCTGGAACTGGATCGTCCGATGGCGTTCCAGGCCGGGCAGTACATCAACCTGCATGTGCCGTCCATCGACAGTACCCGTGCTTTCTCCATTGCGAATCCGCCGTCCATGAGCGGCATTATTGATTTGCACGTACGCAAGGTAGAAGGGGGCGCAGGCACGACCTGGCTTCATGATGAACTGCAAGTGGGGCAGTCTCTGGATGTGTCCGGCCCTTATGGTCAGTTCTTTGTGCGCAAGTCCGACCCGCAAGGCGCGATTTTCATCGCCGGCGGCTCGGGCCTGTCCAGCCCCGAATCCATGATTATGGATTTGCTGGAAGAGGGCGATACCCGTCCTATCTATCTGTTCCAGGGTGCGCGCAATAAAGCCGAGCTGTATCACGCGGATCATTTCTATCAACTGGCCGAAAAGCACGACAATTTCCACTACATTCCGGCCTTGAATGCACCTTTGCCGGATGATGCCTGGGAAGGTTTTGTGGGCTTTGTGCATGAAGCCGTGGGTCAGTTCTTTGAGCAACGTTGTTCAGGCAATAAAGCCTATTTGTGCGGCCCGCCTCCCATGATTGAAGCGGCGATTTCCACCCTGATGCAAAGCCGCCTCTTCGAGCGCGATATTCACATGGAACAATTCCTGACAGCCGCGGATGGTGCAACCGGCAAGGTACGCTCAGCGCTGTTCAAGCGTATCTAAGCGGTTTTAACTGACTGCCGACCAGACTTTTTTCAGTGAAAAGATCTGCGGCTGGTGGTCGTGAACGCCGCAGCTTTCTGGCCTTGCAAGACGCGTTAACGACGCTTTGCAGGGCCTTTTTGTATTAGTCGGTGGCAGCTTTGCCGTCTGACCGTATCAGCGCAAGCAGCCGAGGCAGAAGGTTTCGCTGCAAGCCTGAGCAGGCCAGTTGCCCATAGGCTTGCAGCCATCAACAGGATGGCGGCCCGTTGCTAAAGGCGCTGTGCCCTGGAATTAGCCAGGGTGGTTTTTCCGCATACATCTCTTCAATAAACGCATGCATCTGAGCGATGTACCAGGAGTTGTCGTTTTTTCTGTGGCTGAAAATAATGGGCGAGGTTACTTTCTCGTCGTCAATCAGTCGGTACACCAGATCGCTGCGTATCTGGGCGGCGGAAGGAATCAGGCACAAACCCACGCCGCCTGCGACCAGTCCCATGGCCGTTTGCAGTTCCTTAACCTCGTGTACTTCGGAGGGGAAAACGGCGTTGTCGTGCAGAATGTTCAATACATGATCGGCAAAGCTGGGCCGTGGAGACTTGGGATACACAATAAAGGCGTGATCAGCGATGACTTGCAAGGACACTGGCCCCCGGTCCTTGGCCAAGTCAATCTTGGGCGGGATCGCCAGCACCAGGCGTTCTTCACGCAGAACGGTGCGACAGACCGCGCTGTCATGAATACGCACACGTCCAAAAGCAATATCAATGCGTCCGGCGCGCAAGGCGGCAATTTGCTGGCTGGAGGTCAGCTCCAGAAAGTGAAAGCGGATATCCGGGTAGGCGTGGCGGAACTTCTGGATCAGGATGGGCAGGCCACCGTACAAGGTGGAGGCCACAAAGCCAATTGATAATTGCGGGCGCTGGTTCAGACCGACTTCAGTGGTCGCCGCCTTCATCACTTCCACACGATTGAGCAATTGCAGGGATTGCTCGTAAAAAATGCGGCCTGCCTCGGTCAGTTGCAGGGGGCGGCTCTCACGTGATAGCAGCAGCACATTGAGTTCTTGTTCCAACAACTGGATCTGCCTGCTGAGTGCAGGTTGGGCGATGTGTAATTGTTCGGCAGCACGAGTGAAATTACGCGCTTTGGCGACCGCAACAAAATAGCGGATTTGTTTCAAGTCCATGCCTGTGGTCCAGGTCCAGAAAATCCGGACCAATATATCACCTATCTCGACCATCCAAGCTTCAAGCATATACCCGACAAGCTCTAGGGTTAACGATAGGTTTTGTTTTTGTTTTTCTTCAAGGTGTTGATTTTATTCATAAAAAAACAAACTATAGTATTTTGCTATGAAGCGGGACCAATATGGTATTGGAAGGCTGCCACTCCAAAGACTGTAATGAAAGCCATGCAGAACAGCCCAGGGTTTTTAGATAAAAAGGGCTGGGCAATATCAGCCCGATGGTGTCCCTGTCGGGTTTGAATCAGGCTCAAGGTTAAGCCAGCAATACGCTGCCACGAGTCAGTCCGGTCTCAATCCGGAGCGATTTTTCTTTTCTATCACGCGTACTTGCTATGCCTTCAAGGGCATGGGCAGGGACGGCTGCCACTCTCATAAAGGCCACATCATGTCAGTCCTTATGGATAAAACCAACGATATCAGGCACTTGCTTGATACTGCCCTGGAAGAAAACCCAGAAATAGGCGTGTATCGCTGCCGTCGCGACATCTTCACGAATCCGGATTTGTTCGAGCTGGAGATGAAGCATATTTTTGAAGGCAATTGGGTCTATCTGGCGCATGAAAGCCAACTGCCCAATGTGAATGATTACTTCACGACCTATATTGGTCGTCAGCCCGTGTTTCTGACACGCGGCAAAGACGGCGGCTTGAATGCCTTTATCAATGCCTGTGCGCACCGGGGCGCCATGCTGTGTCGCCGTAAACATGGCAATAAGGGCAGCTTTACCTGTCCTTTTCATGGTTGGACCTTCAATAACGCCGGCAAGCTGCTCAAGGTCAAGGATGAGAAGAACACCCAGTATCCCGAGCAGTTCAATACCGAAGGCTCGCACGACTTGAAGCGTGTCGCGCGCTTTGAGAACTATCGCGGCTTTCTGTTTGGCAGTTTGAATCCGGATGTGGTGTCTCTGGACGAATATCTGGGTGAAACCAAGGTCATCATCGACCAGATCGTGGATCAAGCCCCTGAAGGCCTGGAAGTGCTGCGCGGCAATTCTTCCTATATTTACGACGGCAACTGGAAGCTGCAGATTGAAAACGGCGCCGACGGCTACCACGTCAGCAGCGTGCACTGGAATTATTCCGCCACGATGGGTCGTCGCAAAGAGGGCGGCACGCAAGCGGTGGATGCGAACGGCTGGAGCAAAAGTCTGGGCGGTGTGTATGGCTTTGATTATGGCCATATATTGCTCTGGACCAAGACCATGAATCCAACCGTGCGCCCGGTCTATGAGCACCGCGAGGAGCTGAAGCAGCGTCTGGGCGAGGAACGTGCCGAGTTCATCGTGAATCAGACCCGCAACCTGTGTCTGTACCCGAACGTGTATCTGATGGACCAGTTCTCTACCCAGATTCGGGTAACGCGTCCTATCAGCGTGGACAAGACGGAAGTCTCGATTTACTGCTTTGGCCCCAAGGGTGAAAGCGCCGAGCAGCGTGCCATCCGTATCCGTCAGTACGAAGATTTTTTCAATGTGTCTGGCATGGGAACGGCAGACGATCTGGAGGAGTTCCGTGCCTGTCAGGAAGGCTATGCCGGTATGGCTGCCCCCTGGAATGACTTGAGCCGAGGCGCCCCCCTGTGGGTGCAAGGCCCGGACGAGAACGCTACTGCCATGGGCATGAAGCCCTTGATCAGTGGCGGGCGTAGTGAAGATGAAGGCTTGTTTGTCTGCCAGCACGAGTACTGGGCCAAGACCATGAGCCAGGCACTGAAAGCAGAAAACGGGGAGGCCTAAGCCATGCACGCAACGTATCACTCGATTTGCGCTTTCCTCTATCGCGAAGCCCGTTTGCTGGACGATCGTCAGTGGGATGAATGGCTGGAATGCTATAGCCCCAACGCCCAATACTGGATGCCTTGCTGGGACGATGATGATCAACTGACCGAAGATCCGCACAGCGAGATCTCCTTGATCTTTTATCCCAATCGTAACGGTCTGGAAGATCGGGTGTTTCGCATCAAGACCGAGCGTTCTGGTGCTTCTACGCCGGAGCCGCGTACTGCTCATATGCTCAGCAATATTGAGATTCTGGCCGAGCGCGAGGGACAGGTGGACGTCCGCTATAACTTTTTGACGATGAACCATCGCTACCGGGTGACGGATCAGTTCTTCGGCACCATTTATCTGACTTTGTCGTCTCAGGAACAGGGCTGGTTGATCGAGCAAAAAAAGGTAGTGCTCAAGAACGACTATATCCGTCAAGTGATTGATGTGTATCACATTTAAAGCCGGGGGTTAGTCGTGAACAGCTATCGTATTGCGCTGAATTTTGAGGACGGTGTCACCCGTTTCGTGGACTGTGGGGAACACGAAAAAGTGCTGGATGCCGCGTATCGCCATCAGATCAATCTGCCTATGGATTGCTCGGACGGGGTGTGCGGCACTTGTAAATGTCAGGCCGAAAGTGGTCAGTATGAGCAGGGCGATGACTATATCGAGGATGCCCTGACGCAAGAGGAAGCGGACAAGGGTTTGGTTCTGACCTGCCAGATGATTCCCAAGTCGGACTGCGTGATTGCTGTGCCGATTTCATCGGGTGTGTGCAAGACCGCCGTGGCTAAGTGGCAGGGGCAGGTATCGGAATGCCGTCAGTATGAGGATGCGGCTTACGAACTGAAGATTGATGCGGCCGATGAGGCCTTGCCTTTCCTGCCTGGGCAGTACGTGAATATCACGGTGCCCGGCGGGCAGGCGCATCGCTCCTATTCCTTCAGCTCTGCGCCGGGAGGGCCGCGTTTGAGTTTCCTGATCAAGCAAGTGCCGGGCGGCCTGATGAGTTCCTGGCTGGCGGCGCAGCCGCTAGGTCAGCAGGTGGAAATGACCGGACCTTTGGGCGGTTTTTATCTGCGTCAGGTAACGCGCCCCTTGCTGTTCCTGGCCGGTGGCACAGGCTTGGCGCCGTTCTTGTCCATGTTGGAAGTCCTGGTCCAGCAAGGCTGTACGCAAGCTGTGCATCTGGTTTATGGCGTCACGCGTGATCAGGACTTGGTGATGTTGGCTGAGCTGGATTCCTATACCCAGCGTTTGCCCGGATTCAGCTACACCACCTGCGTGGTCGATCCAGAATCCCGCCACGAACGCAAAGGCTACGTCACCCAGCACCTGGATCCGGCGCATTGGCATGAGGGGCAGGTGGATGTGTACCTGTGCGGGCCACCCCCCATGGTGGATGCGGTCAGCCAGTTCATTGATGCGCAAGCCCATGCCCCCATGAATTTCTATTACGAAAAATTCATCACCAGCCAATAAATGCATTCAAGCAGCGCCCCCTTGGCGGGGCGTACTGTGCTGGATGACTCTTACAAGGAAAGATCATGACTGCGCCTGTGCGTTTTCATCAAAAAGTGGCCATTGTTACGGGCGCAGCCCAAGGCATTGGTCGTCGTGTTGCCGAGCGTTTGCAGGCCGAAGGGGCTTGGGTGCTGGCCGTAGACCGTTCGGAACTGGTGCGGGAACTGGCCGACGAGGCGGTCTTGACGCTGGAAGTGGATCTGGAAACCGTTGAAGGTGCGCAGGCCGCAGCCCAGGCGGCGCTGGATAAGTGGGGGCGTATTGATGTTTTGATCAATAACGTCGGGGGCACGATCTGGACGCGTCCTTACGAACATTACACGCCGACGCAGATCGAGGCCGAGATACGCCGCTCCCTGTTTCCAACCCTGTGGTCCTGTCATGCCGTGTTGCCCAGCATGCAAAAGCAGGGGAGCGGGGCCATTGTGAATGTGTCCTCGATTGCCACTCGCAGCATCAACCGCGTGCCTTATGCCGCGGCCAAAGGGGGCGTCAATGCCTTGACCGCCTCTTTGGCTTTCGAGAATGCCCAGCGCGGCATTCGGGTCAATGCTGTTTCACCCGGCGGGACCGAGGCACCGCCACGGCGCATTCCTCGCAATACCCAGAACCAGGAAGATCCCCAGGAAGCGATCTGGTATCAGCAGATTGTGGATCAGACCGTGTCCAGCAGTTTGATGAAGCGCTACGGCAGCCTGGATGAACAGGCCGCCAGCATTTTGTTTTTGGCCTCGGACGAGGCGTCCTATATCACCGGCACTGTCTTGCCAGTAGGAGGCGGCGACCAGGGCTGATCAAGCGATGCGCGCGGCTGGTAGAGCGAAGGGCATCAAGACAAAAAAACTCCATTTGGGGGAGACAAATCATGAACACACGAGAAGTTAATGAAGTGATTGAGCAGGCGCGCTTCGGGCGCTTTCACTGGATGGTGATGAGCCTGTGCGCCTTGTTGCTGATATTCGATGGCTATGACCTGTTCATTTACGGCGTGGTCTTGCCGGTGCTGATGGACGAGTGGAATTTGACGCCGGTGCAAGCCGGGGCTTTGGGCAGCTACGCCTTGTTTGGCATGATGTTTGGTGCATTTGTATTCGGGCCGCTGGCAGACAAGATTGGCCGCAAAAAAGGCGTGACGATCTGCTTTGCCTTGTTCAGTCTGGCTACATTCTTGAATGGTTTTGCGAGTTCACCGACCGAGTTTGGTGTGTATCGCTTTCTGGCTGGCCTGGGCTGTGGCGGCTTGATGCCCAATGCCGTAGCCTTGATGAATGAGTATTCGCCTAAACGTTCGCGCAGTACCTTGGTGGCGATCATGTTCAGTGGCTATTCATTGGGCGGCCTGTTGTCGGCGGCGATCGGTATCTACATGCTGCCGCGTTTTGGCTGGCAGTCCATGTTTTTCTGTGCGGCCATTCCGTTGTTGCTGCTGCCTTTCATTGTCTGGAAGCTGCCAGAATCGTTGGCGTTTCTGATGCGTCAGGGGCAAGAGGAAAAAGCACGGCGTATTGTTCAGGCTCTGGCCCCTGAAATGGGCGTGTCTCAAGATACCGTTTTGACTTTGAATGAACAGAAACAGACGGGCGTGCCCATGCTGGATCTGGTCAAGGAAGGGCGCTTGCTGGGCACCTTGATGATCTGGGTGGCGTTTTTCTGCTGCCTCTTGATGGTCTATGCCCTCGGTTCCTGGTTGCCTAAACTGATGGCCAATGCGGGCTATAGCCTGGGTTCCAGCCTGTCCTTTTTGGTGGCCTTGAACCTGGGCGGCATGTTTGGTGCGATTCTGGGTGGTTGGCTGGGAGACCGTTTCAGCTTGCCTAAAGTGGTCGCCTGGTTCTTTTTGGTGTCGGCGGTGTCCATTACCTTGCTGGGTTTCAAGAGCCCGACGCTGGTGCTGTACGTGTTGATCGTGATTGCCGGTGCCACCACCATTGGCACGCAGATCCTGCTGTACGCCAATACGGCGCAGTTCTATCCCTTGTCCATGCGTTCTTCGGGCCTGGGTTGGGCGTCAGGAGTAGGGCGAATCGGTGCCATTGCCGGGCCTTTCCTGGGCGGTACCTTGATGGCGGCGAAGTTGCCCTTGCAGATGAATTTCATGGCCTTTGCCGTACCGGGACTTATCGCCATGCTCGCGTTTCTGGTGTTTCTGGCATCCTCGCGTTCATCACCTAAAGTGGCTTTCAATGCTGTGGTAGGTTGAAAGCACCAGGGCAGGTGGAGAAATGGTCATGCCAAGTTCTCAACGGGCTTGAGTCGTGCCAACAGGCTCCAGATCGTTATACTTGTTCTTTCCGGCAGCTTCCTGATTGTGGGGCTGCCAGAAGCAAGGTTCATCTACACCGTTTTCAATCGACGCATGCCAGCCTTTCAAATTGAATGGCTGGCATTGTCTATGGAGCTAGCCAGAATCATGACCGCCAGCAGTTTTTTGTTATTTTTACCCGCCTGTTTTGCTCTGAATATGGCCTTCGGCCCCAACAACCTGCTGTCCATGACGGTAGGGGCCAAGCAAGGCGTGTCGACTGCCCTGGTGGCGGCCATGGGGCGTCTGGTCGCTTTTGCCATCATGATTGTGGTGGCGGCCTTGGGAATGGGAACCTTGTTGATGGTCTCGGAAACGGCCTTTACCGTGGTCAAGCTCGCGGGGGCGGCGTATCTGATCTGGCTGGGCATCAAGGTACTGCGTGCCAGTGGTAAAACGTCAGCAGAGCAGACTGAGGTGAGCAAAAAAGATATCTGGGGCCTGGTGCGTCAGGAGTTCTTCGTGGCGATTGGTAATCCTAAGGCCATTCTGATTTTCACCGCCTTCTTCCCGCAATTTGTGGATATGAATAACTATTGGGCCAGCTTCATGACACAGGGTGTGATTTTCCTGCTGCTGGAAGTGATCGCGATTGCGGCGTATGCCTATGTGGGGACCAGGCTGTCCGGCGTGATGCAAAATGCGCGTGGTCTGCGCTGGGTGAACCGCATTAGCGGCAGCATGATGATAGGTTTTGGTGTGATCCTGGCCATGGCGCGACGTTCCTGATGTGATAGGCCCGCCTAGGTCTGTGAAAAAGAGCTCTCCTTGCGAGAGCTTTTTTATGTCTGTCATCCGCTTGGCAAGGCCAAGCCTCATGTTTTTATGGGTGTTTTTTTTAGTTCAATACAAAAAGCTTGAAAACTCCCATGTTGTTGTGGGAAGTGCCCGTTTTGTTTGTGTTTCTATTTGTACAGGGTAAACACTGAATATGTTGTTTAATCCTTGAAGTTTGTAATTTTTTTGCTAGGATGAAAACTCGTCCTAGGCTTTTTTATTACATAAATAGCAGGAGGCTTGGATATGAATGATATGCCCATGAACTGGCCCAGTGATTTCCCGAGTAAACACGATTCAATATAAGATTTCCAAGAAAAACGGAGACCATTAACCAGCCAAGCCGCCCTATGGGCGGCTTTTTCATTGGTGTTTAAGTGTTCTGGTTTTTGTAGTGATGTATTTTAAGGTTCACCCTGTCGTTTATTGATAATATTTCAATGCTGAATCGCCTATGACAGGGAATCCCCACTGGGCTATCTTAAATTATGATTTATTGCGCTTGGTGGCTTGAAACAATACGGAGCAGAAAAAGAATGACGGGCGTCAAGACCTTGTTTGTTTTATGTTTTCCCCTGCTTCTTGGCGCTTGCTCCAGTATCGCCGTTACTTATCATAGCGACCCCGAAGGAGCCACTGTCGTTTGCAATGGCAACGTCTATGGTGAGACCCCACTGACCATTCGCTATGCGCTTAGCGATGACGATAAGCGCATAGGAGTTCTTTATACGGACTCTTGTTATGCGCAGTGGCTCAGTGGATACCGGGTTTCGTATAGCAATCGGGTGCACCTTCCCCGGATTCCGGTTTTTGGCTATCAAATGGCCAAACGTCCTTTGGGAGACGGTTATGCACAGGACGCGGATTACGGTTTGCGGGTGCAGACCTTGCGGCAACTGCGCGCGCAACAAGAAGAAAACCGTAGATTGATGCAAGAGCAACTTCGAGAGCAGCGTAAAACCAATTGCCTGCTGCAGGGGAAATCAAAATGCTAGTGCTCCTTCAAGCAGCCAGCCCTGACCGCCCAAAGGATGTTTTTACGTAACCAGCTTTAATCGACGATGTAGAGCTTGGCGCCCGTCTGGGTGGAGGAACGATGCGGCTCGGCATTGTCAGCCACATGGTAGGACTGCCCTGGCTCCAGGGTGAAGCAGCGTCCGTCTTTCAGTTCAGTATCAAGTTTGCCTTCCAGGCACAGCAACATATGGCCCTTTACGCACCAGTGGTCGGCCAGATAACCGGGGCTGTATTCCACCATGCGTACGCGAATGGGGCCAAATTGCTGGGTGCGCCACAAGGCCATGCCTGTTTCGCCTTTGTGTTCAGTGGGCGTAATGTCAGACCAGTTGACGGTGCAAAAGGGTAGGTTCTGAATATCCATGCTTTTGTGGCTCGTTTGAAGGGGGGCTGTTTATAGTAGGCCTGTTTGCGGCGTTTGATTTGCCGCCTTATCAATTTTTCCTGATACAGGCGATTTCAATTTAGAAATTTGCTGATGTCACAAACGCAGCCAGATCAGTAATACTCGCGCTCAACAAGGGTTCGTCATGGCACTTGTAATGACAAAAGGGGAAGCGCATGAGTCTGTCTCAATCATTATTATCTGCACGCCATCATCGATGCTGGAGCGTGTTGGCCGCTGCCTTGTTGCTATCGGCTTGCAGCAGTGTGCCTCAACAATCGGTACAGCGCCAGGCGGTCTTGGCGACTGTCCCACAAACGGCCTCGACCTTGGGTACGCAATGGGGAGAAGGGCGTGAGTCTCGAGTCTATTCCGTCCAGGCCCAGCCCATCGAGCCACAGCGCGATGAGCTGCAATTGACCTATTCCGATGAGCGTAGTATTTATCAGGCTTTGGGCCGAAACCTGGATGCCCAGCGCAGCATCTTGCTGGATCAAGGTAAAGTGGAATTGTCTGTGCATGATGGACGTGACGTGCCTTTGACGATTTACAGCAGCATCGGGCAGAAAAACTATCAGTTGGCGGGCAAAGCAGGCGAGCGGTACGTCCTGGTCTATACCAATCGCAGCTCCAGGCCTTATGAGATCGTCACCACGGTAGATGGCCTGGATGTCTTGTCGGGCAAACCGGGCAGCCGCAGTCATAACGGCTATCTCTTGCAGGCTGGCGCTGTCTTGCGTATTGAAGGCTTTCGTAAAAGTGCTGATGAAGTGGCGGCTTTCCGTTTTTCTCCTAAAGATAGGTCCTATGCCGCGAATACCTTGGCGGGCGACGCGCGCAATATTGGGGTGATCGGTACGGTGCTGTATGAAGTGCGCCCGGTGACGTCTGCCCAACCCGCCGTGCGGTCGCCCAATCCTTTTCCTGCCGATAAGGGCAATGGGCACTATGCCCCTGCACCGCGTTACTAAAGCTTGATCGTGTCTTTTCGTTGACTTTTACGTGCATAGCTTTCATCGCCGTTCAGCTTGAACAGCACTGAGAAAGGCTGCGGGGTGGTCAAACATCCGCTTTAGCGGATCTGTCACTAAGGCTGGGCTAAAATCGCTTTTTCAGTTGTGTTCTTGGAGAAGGTATCGATATGAGTGGCTCCTTTACTTTTATGGTGGTATTGGCGTTTTTGGCCGTGATCGTGGTGATGGCGGGGGTCAAAGTTGTGCCCCAGGGTCAGCAATGGACAGTTGAGCGATTTGGTCGCTACACCCGCACCTTGACACCAGGCTTGTCCTTGCTGGTGCCTTTTATGGATCGCGTGGGCCGCAAGCTCAAAATGATGGAGTCTGTGCTGGATGTGCCTTCGCAAAGTGTGATTTCCCGCGACAACGTGGCGGTGACAGCGGATGGCGTCGTGTTTTATCGCATTGACAATGCGGCCCAGGCTGCCTATGAGATTGATCACTTGGAACTGGCCATTGTGAACCTGACGACCACGAACCTGCGTTCGGTTCTGGGTTCGATGGAACTGGACCATATGCTGTCCAACCGCGAAGTCATTAACGATCGTTTGCTGGCGGCAGTGGATGCGGCCACCACACCTTGGGGGGTGAAAGTCACTCGCGTGGAAATCCGTGATTTGAATATGGCGCCTGAGTTGCAGGAAGCCATGAATTTGCAAATGACGGCAGAGCGCCATCGTCGTGCTGCCGTGACCAAGGCCAGTGGCCAGAAAGAAGCGGAAGTGCTGCAGGCTGAAGGCGAAAAGCAAGCAGCCGTATTGCGTGCTGAAGGTGAAAAGCAAGCTGCTATCTTGCGTGCTGAAGCGCGTGAACGTGAAGCCGAAGCTGAGGCCCGCGCCACCCGTGAAGTGTCCGAAGCCATCAAGAGTGGTGACGTTCAGGCCTTGCAGTATTTTGTTGGCTTGAAGTATGTGGAAGCCTTGCGTGAGGTGGGTACAGGCCCGAATAGCAAGTTGGTGCTGATGCCTTTGGAGGCAAGCGGTATTACTGGTGCAGTGGCGGGTGTGACCGAGCTGCTCAAGACCACCGCTAACAAGGCGGGGCAAGGCTAAGCGAACAGCGGGAGGTGCTGATCTTGTCATTCATTTTCGATTCCTTTTGGTATTGGCTGGTGTCTGGTGTCGTGCTGGTCGCCGCCGAGGTCCTTATTTCCGGCGTCTACCTATTATGGCTGGGCCTGGGGGCCTTGACGGTGGGCTTGTTTGCCGCCGTCTGGCCGGATGCTCCCTCCTGGTTGCAATGGCTGATTCTGGCCGTTGCCATGCTGGGCTGGGTGGTGGTCGGTGTGCGCTGGCAGCGGCGCAGTCGGAGCAATCAGCCCGACATTCTGAATACCGGCTTGAGTGCTTATGTTGGTGCTCATGCTCAGGTTAGCGAAGGTTTTGTAAATGGCCGGGGACGTATTCGGCTGAACGATAGTTATTACAGTGCTACTGCGACCCGGAATCTGGAGCAGGGCGCTGCGGTTGTGGTCTTGGCAGTAGAAGGTGCTGAAATGCGTGTTCAAGCTGTTGAGCAAGATAAATAGCAGGGTGTTAGAACGATGATGAACAATCGCTACGGCAAGCTGGCTTCTTTGGTGTATCACCTGGATAAGCCGGTAGGACGCTCTTTCGGGGATGTGGAGTACTACCTGGAGCGTCTGCGAGGAACAAGCGGGCCAATTCTGGAACCCGCAGTAGGCACAGGGCGTATTTTGATTCCCTTGCTGCAAGCGGGGCTGGAGGTCAGCGGCTTCGATCTGTCGCAGGAAATGTTGGATTACTGCCAACGTGAATTGGACCTGCGGTCTTTGAACTCACAGATTCAACTGGCCGGTTTTACGGATTTCACAGCAGATCGTCTTTGGGAGGCGATCGTGGTGCCGGCCGGCTCTTTTCAACTACTGGACTCGTTTGAGCAAGGCATGGCCGCGCTACGCCGTTTTCATGCCAACCTGAAGCCAGGTGGACGGCTGTTGTTGGATCTGGACCCGGTCGCGGCGATTGTCAATGTGCATCCCGGTATGCGGACCTGGTCGGCCCCTCCGCATGGACTGATTACCCTCAATGCCACCGCTCTGGACAAAGATTACTGCGCCCAGGTAAGCCGTGAAATGCATCGCTACGAGTTGTGGGAGCATGGTGTCTTGCTGGAAACCCAGCTGGAACAATTCTCGCTGCGCTGGTGGGGTGTTCAGGAACTGCGCATGGCGCTGGAGCAAGTGGGCTTTGGCGAGATTGTTATCTCCGGCGGGTATCAGTACGGCAAGACACCGCAGGACACTGACGGAATTATTTCGTTTGAAGCGCGCAAGCTGTAAGACTGGGACTGGGACTGGGACTGGGACTGGTGCCAGTAATCGTATTAGTGTGGTGGCCAAGGTGGAAACCGTACGCGATATGAGCAATGGCATAGGTTCATGCGTGGATACTGGTACGGCAACAGCAACAGCAACAGCAACAGCAACAGCAACAGCAACAGCAACAGCAACAGCAATTGCAGGATTGCAAGCTGTTGGACTTGGATCCGGACGACGGATGCTTTCAGCCCTATCTGCTTTTATATTGGTTCTACAACCTGTATTCAGCCCCGCCGCACAAGGGCAAAGCCTGATACAGGATGAACAAGGCTGGGTTTATGTAAATGAAAGGGGCGAAGCAGTTCTGCGCCCCTTTATTTACGACAACGGCCCCGATTATTTTGAAGAGGGTCTGGCTCGTTTCGTCGCCAAAGGGAAGATGGGCTTTCACGATCAATCACTGAAAATCTGGATTCCGGCCCGTTACGATTTTGCCTTTCCTTTTGTGGAGGGCAAAGCCAAGGTTGGTATGAATTGCAAGCTCATTTCACACGGCGAACACCGTTCAGTTCACTGCCAGCACTGGGGAAATATTTCCAATCCTTTGACAGCACCAAAAGATCAGCCCGAAAACTAGTCCGTGCACAGTACACTGCAGTACAGAACTTATCCGGAGAACACGATGAAGAAATGGGGAATCCTGGGACTGGTTGGCGTCTTGTCTGCTTGCGCCAATCAAGCCTCGACACAACCACCCGTGGGTATTGCCAATCCGGCCTCGGCTTATTGCCTGGAGAAGGGCGGGCGTTTGGATATCGTCAACACACCAACAGGGCAAGTGGGCATGTGTACCTTGCCGGATGGCACGGTGATTGAAGAGTGGGAGCTGATGCGCCGTGACCACCCTTCGGCAAAGTCCTGATGTCAGATCATAAAAGCCAGCTATTTGCTGGCTTTTATATTAGCGTTCGATACGGACCTCAAAGTAGGCTTCGGACTCGCCCAGATCACGAAAGCCATCGCTCATGGCGCGCGTGGCGGCGGCAATCCATTTCTTGGCCAGGGCAATGTCTTCCCCGGACAATTCCGTCTCTGCCGTTTCTTCGGCCAGTTGCCACGCTCGATAGGCCTGGACCACGGCCTCCGGGCCTTGCATGACTTTTTCTAAGCTGCGGCGAAAACGCTCCTCAGCCTCGCGGCGGCCGCGTTCGGTGATATCGGAAGGAGCGTCGTGCAAAGTGATGGTATAGGACATGATGCTTCTTTTTGCTGTATGGATAAACAGTAATTTAGCATGTCTTTTTATCTTGAGCCAGATTTTTGTGATGTCTGTGGCATCAACTATGAGTCGGCTTTTTTTTGCACCCCCAAACAGGCTGAAAAGATGCGTGCGCTTGTTCGGCTTTGCACAGCTCGCCCAGCCCTGATTTTCCACCATAGACGATCTACCCGAGCCCGTAGGTATACTGCTTCAAACAGATTTACGCTTTCTTTTTCATGGCCGAGGTTCAGGGTGCAGCTTGTCGTAATTGGCAGTATTACCGTTGATATTGTGGTCTCAGGCATGCCAGCCGAGCTGGCGCGTGGCGACAAGCAGGAAGTGGGTTCGATCGATTTGTACCCCGGAGGTGGTGCGCTGAATGCGACAGCCAGCTTTATGGGGCAAGGCGAGTCGGTTCGGCTGCTGGGGGCGCTGGGTCGAGACGGCCTGGGGGCGCGTTTGCGCTCACAGATCAAGCAGTTGGGAATAGATGTCAGCAGTATGCAGATCTGTCCTGATCAGCTCACCGGTAAAGCCATTGTCCTGGTCGAGCCGTCCGGCAGTGCTTCGGTGCTGGCACGACGTGGGGCAAATGCCTGCCTGCGTGTCCAGGCTCAAGACTTGCAAGCAGACCTGATTTATGTGGCTCCCTTGGCCTTGCAGCCTATGGAAAGTGTGGCGCAGGCCTTGGCGGAAAGAAGGGATACCTCAGCTTGCTTGGTGGTCAATCCCAGTGTGGCGTGTTTGCAGCATCAAGGCCAGGGGTTCAAACAGGTCTACGCACGCGCAGATGTGCTGGGTTTGAATGCGGTGGAGGCGCAAATGCTGGCAGGCGTTCAGGACGCTGATATTCAACTGGAATTATCCATTCAGGAAGCGTACGAGCTGGCTCGACATGTGCAACATCATTCCCGGCAAGCTGTGTTGATTACCTTGGGTGTGCAGGGGGCGGTGCTGGCTTTCAATGGACAGCAGTATGTGCAGCCTGCGAGCAAAGTCATGGTGCGTTCAACAGTTGGGGCCGGGGATGCGTTCCTGTCCAGCTTTGCCTTGGCCTGGAAACGGGGCCTGAAACCGTCAGAGGCCCTGGATTTGGCCAACCAGGCAGCGGCAGCACGGTTGGGACAGTGGGCGGCCAATACGTTTCCGCCTCTGTTCGGGCAAAGCGCGGAGGATATTCTGGCTTTGTGATTACCCAACAAACAACAGAGTAGAACAATCGCAAGGGAGAGGGGATGGCTGCTGCTGTCATTATTGTGGGCGTATATCTGCTGGTGATGGTGTTATTGGGCATCACACTCTGTCATACCCGTCCCCAGACATGGAAACGGGATACGGCTTTATTAATGATTACGCCCTTGGCTGTCCCTGTGGTTTATGTGATTTTTACCGTTCTTAAGTGATAGGGCACAGATGCAAAGCGTCTTTGTGTGGCCTGTTGTTGCGCGTTGTGAGCCTTTGCTGTTTTTTTTGCCGCAGAAGTAAGTTTGTGTAGCTCGGTTCTCGTCTTTGTGTCTGCGCTGTGTCTGTTCTTGACAATCGTTGACTTCGTGTTCTGAAGGTGGGCAGTTACCATGGTTTCAAGCTTGTTTTAGTTGACACCTCAGGATACGCATCATGATTACTGCCTCGAATCTGATCGATTATGTACCAGTGGTATTAATGCTGGCTGGTTGCGGGATTCTGGGCTTCATTCTGCTGTCTTTCTGGCTGCATCGCTCGTGAGTCACATCCGGCACGGTCTTGTTTTGTAATAAATCCCGGCTACTTACGCGTGATTTCAACGTCTTCTTTTACTTGATGTGTTGCTTTTGCTGCACGCCTGCCATTGCTCACTTTTCCCATCAAACAAGTGTAGTAAGCTATTTCCACGATCTGTGTTGCGCCCAGCGCCCGAAGGCTTTTTTAAGCTTGCGTTAACAGCAGACGCTGCTTGGTCAGCCATCGTGTCAAATGACAGGCCAGGCATCAGTAAACGTCAGGTCAAGGAGAAGGAAATCATGTTTTTCCGCTTAGTTTCTGCCTGGGCAGGCTCTTTGATGTTATCGGCATGCGCCAGCTCTACCCAAACGGCTACCAAACCTGTGGCTCAAGCTAATTTGGCTTCTACATTTTGTCAGAGCATGGGCGGACAAACCATTGTTCACAAAAGTGAGCGTGGTGCGTATGGGACCTGCTTGATGAAAGATGGCTCGGAGTCTGAAGAGTGGGCCTTTTACCGTAGCTGGTATCCCCGTATGGACTGAATTCTTTGCCAAATGTGGTTTTTGTGGCGATACAGCACCGCGATCGTAGGCGAAGGTGATAAACTTATCCAATCAAATGTGTTATTTGGGAAGTAGAATCTTATGAACTCAACGCGAACTACCCGTCGGCAAAACTAGCCGTGGCCGCGTAGCGTTTCGTTTGCTTTCCAAGAACGTTCAATTCAAAAGCGCGGCTTTTTCAAAGCCGCGTTTTTTATTTCAGGAAGTGTTATGGTCCGAATCACACTGCCCGATGGCTCCCAGCGAGAGTTTCAGGGCCCGGTTTCCGTCAGCGAAGTGGCGAACTCGATTGGTACTGGCCTGGGCCGCGCCGCCCTGGCAGGCCGTGTCGGCACGCCCGGTACCGAGTCGCGTCTGGTGGACACCTCGTATGTGATCGACCAGGACAGCCATTTGGCCATCATCACCGCCAAAGACGCCGACGGTCTGGATTTGATTCGTCACTCTACCGCCCACTTGCTGGCTTATGCGGTCAAAAGCCTGTTCCCGGATGCCCAGGTCACCATTGGCCCGGTCATCGACAACGGCTTTTACTACGACTTTTCCTACAAGCGCGCCTTTACGCCTGAGGATCTGGAAGCCATTGAAAAGAAAATGGCCGAGCTGGCCAAGAAGGACGAAGTGGTGACTCGTGAAGAGTGGCTGCGCGACGACGCTGTCGAGTTCTTCAAGAGCATCGGCGAGGATTACAAGGCAGAGATCATTGCCTCCATTCCGTCCAACGAGCCGATCAGCCTGTACCGCGAAGGCGATTTCATCGACTTGTGCCGTGGCCCTCACGTGCCCTCCACTGGCAAGCTGAAAGTATTCAAGCTGATGAAAGTAGCCGGGGCTTACTGGCGTGGCGACAGCAATAACGAAATGCTGCAACGTATTTACGGGACTGCCTGGGCGACCAAGGAAGATCAGCAAGCCTACCTGACCATGCTGGAAGAGGCCGAGCGCCGTGACCATCGCAAATTGGGTCGTGAGCTGGATCTGTTCCATTTCCAGGAAGAGGCCCCCGGTCTGATTTTCTGGCACCCCAAAGGTTGGGTGATCTGGCAACAGGTCGAGCAATATATTCGCCGCGTCTATCAGGACAATGGTTACCAGGAGGTGAAAGCACCTCAAATTCTGGATTTGTCGCTGTGGAAGAAAACGGGCCACTGGGACAACTACGCTGAAAACATGTTCACGACCGAGTCGGAGAACCGTGTTTACGGCTTGAAGCCCATGAATTGTCCTGGCCACGTGCAAATCTTCAATTCCGGTCTGCATTCCTACCGTGAACTGCCTATCCGCTACGGCGAGTTCGGTCAGTGCCATCGCAATGAACCCTCGGGTGCCTTGCACGGTATGATGCGCGTACGCGGCTTTACCCAAGACGACGGCCACATTTTCTGTACCGAAGACCAATTGCAAGACGAATGCGCCGCCTTTACTGCGCAGTTGCAAGCTGTCTACGCGGACTTTGGCTTTACCGAAATCCTGTATAAAGTGGCTACTCGTCCTGAAAAGCGTATTGGCGACGATGCGGTTTGGGACAAAGCGGAACAGGCTCTGATCGAAAGCTTGCGCCGTACCGGCTGCGAGTTCGAGATATCGGAAGGCGAGGGCGCTTTCTACGGTCCGAAGATTGAATACACATTGAAAGACGCTATTGGTCGTCATTGGCAGTGCGGCACCATCCAGGTGGACTTCTCCATGCCAGCCCGTTTGGGTGCCGAGTATGTGGATGCCCAGGATCAGCGTCGTGTGCCTGTCATGTTGCACCGTGCTATTTTAGGTTCTTTCGAGCGTTTTATCGGCATGCTGATTGAAAACCACGCCGGTGCTTTGCCTGCCTGGTTGGCCCCCGAGCATGTGGTGGTATGCTGCATTTCTGAAAGTTCAGCGGATTACGCCCAGTCCGTAGCACAAAGTTTGAAGAAAATGGGGTTCCGTGCCTCCTCTGATTTGCGTGGTGAAAAAATCACTCGTAAAATTCGTGAGCACAGCATGCAAAAAGTGCCCTATATTCTGGTCGTGGGTGAAAAAGAGCGTGAAAACGGCGCTGTTGCCGTACGTGCGCGTGGCGGTGTGGACTTGGGCGTCATGCCAATAGCCGATTTTTCAGCACGATTGAAGCAAGAGATCGATAGCCGTCAGTAAAACAGAAACGCTATCGTTTTTATCGACATTTTTAGGAGTTTTCGACATCGCAACCGAGAAAAAACATCGCATCAATGGTGAAATTCGTATTCCAGAGGTGCGACTCATTGGAGTCGAGGGTGAGCAGCTAGGTATCGTCAAGGTGCCTGAAGCCTTGGCAATGGCAGAACAACATGATGTGGATTTGGTGGAAATTGCCCCTACGGCTGCACCACCCGTTTGTCGTTTGATGGATTACGGCAAATTCCGTTATCAGGAACAGAAGCGCCAACAAGAAGCCAAGGCCAAGCAGAAAGTCGTTCAGATCAAGGAAGTCAAGTTCCGTCCCGGTACGGACGAAGGAGACTACCAGGTCAAGCTGCGCAATGTGAAGCGTTTCATTGATGATGGCGATAAAGTCAAAGTGACTTTGCGTTTCCGTGGTCGTGAGATGGCTCACCAGGAATTGGGGATGCGCGTACTGGAACGGGTCCGCGACGAAGTCAGCGAAATCTGTCAGGTTGAAGCCATGCCCAAGCTGGAAGGCCGTCAAATGGTCATGGTCTTGGCACCTCGCAAGAAAACGTCCTGATACTTTTGCCTAATACGGCCTGGATCTGCCCAGGGGTATTTTGCGCCGGTCAACTCTCTCCCAAGTAGCGGGTCGATCGCAATCGCCTTTGCAGCTCGTCTGCAAAGGCGTTTTTCTCTAGGTGTGATATGCACGTTTTATTCATCATTGATCCCTTGTCCAGCCTGTCGGCGTACAAGGATTCCTCCGTTGCCATGATGCGTGCATTTCTGGCGCGTGGTCATCGCGTCAGCGTCACTTTGCAGTCTGATTTGTATATTTCCCAAAGCCGGGTTTGTACACGCAGTCAGGCTGTGAGCATTGCCGCTGATGCCGATTTGCGTGTGCCGTCGTGGTGGACGCATCCTGAGCCTGCCACCGAGCAGGAATTGAATGTCTTTGATGCAGTTATCATGCGCAAAGACCCGCCTTTTGATATGGAGTACTCCTATTCCACGCATTTGCTCAGCTTTGCGCAAGAGCAGGGCGCCAAGGTATTCAATTCGGGTGTAGCCATCCGTAATCACCCCGAAAAACTCGCTATTACCGAATTTCCGGAATTTACCCCCCCCACCTTGGTTACCCGTGACATGGTCCGCTTGCGCGCCTTTCACCAGGAACACAAGGATGTAATTGTCAAACCGCTGGACGGCATGGGCGGCATGGGTATTTTCCGTTTGCAAGACCCCGAGCCTAATCTGGGAGCTATCCTGGAAACGCTGACGGCCAATGGGACACAAACCATTATGGCGCAACGCTATATTCCGGAAATCGTCAAGGGGGACAAGCGTATCCTGATTATTGGTGGTGAACCGGTGCCTTATGCCTTGGCGCGTATCCCTTTGGCAGGTGAGACGCGCGGTAATCTGGCTGCAGGCGGTCGTGGGGTAGCCCAACCTTTGTCCGAACACGACTGGCATATTGCTCGTACCTTGGGACCTGTGCTGGCGGCTCGTGGTTTGCTGCTGATCGGTTTGGATGTGATTGGTGACTACGTCACGGAGATCAATGTGACCAGTCCAACCTGTTTTGTTGAAATTACGGACCAGACAGGCTTTGACGTTGCGCAGCGTTTTGCCCAGGCCGTCGAACAAGCGACGGAACGCGCGTGATTCGCCTTGCCTTGATCATGCACGAGCCCCTGGCCAGTGCGTTTGCCAGTTGTGCCGAGCACGTCCTGGGTGAAAAGCCCGATCTGTTTGTTTTTGACATACAGGCCGACGAATGCACGGATACGGCAGTGGACCGCTTGCTGGGACAGTTGCAAACGCAAGCGCCGGGCTCGCCCGCCACACTGATATTGTGTGATCTTTACGGTGCCACTCCCTTTAACGTGGCCCGTCGGGTTCAGCAGGCTTTGCAAGATCAAGGGCAGGGCGCTTACTTATTGACCGGCACCAATATGTGCATGGTCTTGAAAGCCTTGACCGAGCGGCGTGACAATCCCGAGCAGTTCGCTCGGGATGTCATGGCAGGCGCATTGCGTGGCATTGTTCATGCCGACTGCCATTGCTAATTTGAATTTTCATTTTTTCAGTTGCCCTTATGCCTAGCGTATCCATCACGATCAGTAATAAATTAGGTCTTCATGCTCGGGCAGCGGCCAAGCTGACGCAGTTGGCAGGCCGGTACCGCAGTGAGATTTTTATCGCGCGTGGCTCTCAGCGCGTGAATGCAAAAAGTATTATGGGCGTCATGATGCTGGCCGCCGGAATGGGGGTCACCGTGGTTATCGATGCTCAGGGTGAGGATGCTGATCAGGCCCTCAATGATATTCAGGCCTTGTTTGATGCCAAGTTTGGTGAAAACGAATAGGGAAGAAATTCAGTCATGAATAGTGCTGCAGCTCGTACCCCGGCATCTGATTTGCCCTCGATGTTTACCGCTCAAGGCCAAGCAGTCGGTAAGGGGTACGCTATTGCCAAAGCGGTAGTGATGAGCGCAGCCGCACTGGAAGTTCCTCATTATCGGATTGCAGCCGAAGATGTCGACTCTGAAAGCCAGCGTTTGTTAAGTGCCATGGCCAGCACCCGCGATGAGCTGCGCGCCATGGTTGATCAGTTGCCCGTGGATGCGCCGCGCGAGCTTGCTCCTATTTTGACAGTGCATAGCCTGCTTTTGGACGATCCCATGTTGACGCAGCAAACCTGCGCCATCATCGCCGAGCGCCATTACAACGCAGAGTGGGCCCTAACCTCGCAAGGCCAGATGCTGGTTGAGCAGTTTTCCCAAATGGAAGACGAATACCTGCGCGAACGGGGTGCCGATGTGCGCCAGGTTATTGAGCGAGTCTTACGCGTTTTAGCGGGCAAGCCTGCTCTGTTGCCGGGTTTTTCTGCGGCCCAGGAAGAACCGCTGATTGTGGTGGCACGTGATATTTCTCCGGCCGACATGCTGCGTTTGCGTGGTGGTCATTTTGCTGGTTTTCTGACCGATCTGGGCGGTCCTACCTCGCATACGGCGATTGTAGCCCGTAGTTTGAGTGTTCCCGCCGTAGTGGGTTTGGGAAGTTTCCGCAGTCTGATTCGTGATGGCGATTATTTGATTGTGGATGGTTTCTCCGGTGCGGTAATCGTGAATCCGTCTGAGCAAGTGCTTGCCGAGTACCGGGAACGCCAGCAAGCCTATCGCCGTGAACGGGCCGAGCTGGAGGCATTGTTGGATGCGCCCGCGGTGACATTAGATGGTATCCATGTTCGTCTGGAGGCCAATATCGAGCTTCCCGAAGAAGCCGAGCTTGCCATGAAGGCGGGTGCTGACGGTATTGGCTTGTTCCGCAGTGAGTTTTTGTTTATGGGGCGCGCGGACCTGCCCTCAGAGCAAGAGCAATACGAGGCCTATTCTCGTGTGGTCAAGACGATGAAAGGCAAGGTCGTTACTATTCGCACGCTGGATATTGGTGCCGACAAGACCTTGGATGGTGACGCAACCGTGGCGACCAATCCTGCGTTGGGGTTGCGCGCTATTCGTTACTGTCTGGACAAGCCTGAAATGTTTGCTACTCAGTTGCGCGCCTTGTTGCGAGCCAGCCAGTACGGACAAATCCGCATTCTGATTCCCATGATTTCCTCTATGGACGAGGTGCATGCCAGCCGGCAGGCTATTGAGTCGGCAGCGCGAGAGTTGGAGAAGTCCGGCACACCTTTCGCTCGAAATTATTTATTGGGCGCCATGGTAGAGGTACCAGCCATCGCGATTGCGATTGAGCCCTTTGTGCAGGAACTGGATTTTCTATCCATCGGAACGAATGATCTGATTCAGTACATTCTGGCGGTAGACCGGGGCGATGCCGAAGTGGCCAGCCTGTACGACCCCATGCATCCAGCTGTTTTGCGATTGATCGCACACACCATCAATGCGGCTGATCGCGCGGGTAAACCTGTGGCGATTTGCGGGGAAATGGCAGGGGATGCCTCGGTCACTCGCATGTTGCTGGGGCTGGGCCTGAAGGAATTCTCCATGCATCCGCAGCAATTGCTGGATGTGAAAAAGGAAGTGCGCCTATCGCACTCCAACGCCTTGCGCGTTAAAGTTGCCAGTGCCCTGAATCGGGCCGAGCGCATTGATTTGGCCACATTAGCTGCCTAAGTTCTTGAAAGTAAGTCAATTTAATTTGACAAATATGTAACAAACCCCCGGCTGTAACTCTGTGAGGGATTCTGTTTGTAACAGGGCGTCCTGGCGAGGTTTCCGGCTAGGTGCTTGTTGTTAAAGGGTTTGTCACAAACCTTGAGCTATATCGTCAGAAGAATTGAAATCAGGATTTACACTAATAGATTGGTCTGCGTGTCCAGCACCGATAGAATGGCTTTTAGGGGAGTTGTAACAGACCCAAGGCCGAGCCGGAAGTCGCACCAGGCATCGGCCAATTCTATCTAGCGACCTTGGAATAGTAGGAAGGAAATCTTATGAAACTGACTCGTGCTCATTTTGCTGTCATGGCCGCAGCCGCTTCGATGACTCTTTTGGCTGCGTGTTCCAAAGAGGAAGATAAAGCCGCTTCGAGCGCGCCACCAGCGCCTGTCACTGCACCGCAATCGACAGCGCCTGCCACTACACCTGCCCCCGAGGCTGACAAGTCCATGGAGCAAAAAGCGGAGGAGTTGAAGCAGGATGCCGCTAAAGTGACTGAGGACGTCAAAAAAGAAGCAGAGAAACAGGAAGAAAACGCCAAGGAAAATGCTAACTCCTTGAAGGAAGATGCCAAGGCTGCTGGCGATAAAATCGCTGAAAAAGCAGATGAAGCCAAGGACGCTATGGCTGATGCGGCCAGCCGTACCGGCGATGCGATTAAAGAAGGGGCTGCCAAAGCGGATAAAGCCATTCAAGATACGTTGGGTAATGGCGTTGATTCCTCGCCCTCTTCCGTTCCTTCGGAACAAGCCAAACCTTAAGGCTTGAATAATTGGGCAGCTTGTCTGGCCAGATGAAAAAAGCGGGTGCCTTTGGTACCCGCTTTTTCTATACTGCTGATAGTGTCAATATTTTCAGGAGAGGACCATGATTAATCGTAGCGAGTGGCTGGAAGATTTACAAAAAAATGTTTCGGAGCTGATCGCCAAAAGTCCGGCTGCCGATATTGAGCGCAATGTCAAAGCCTTTATGGGTCAGGCCTTCAACCGTATGGACTTGGTCACCCGTGAAGAGTTCGATACTTACCAGTTGATGCTGGAGCGTGCGCTGGCTCGTGTGGCCGCGTTGGAAACACGTTTGCAAGTGTTGGAAGGACGCCAGACTCCCGTTCCTCAGGAAGGGGATGCTTCTGCTCAAGAGGGCAGCCAAGGCTGATCACTTCATTTGAACACTGTCGCCAGGCCTGGGGGCAAACAATCGGCCAGCCCCTTTTTCATTGCTGTGTTTCTTGTGTTGACCGGGGTGTGCGCCGCACTGCATGTGTGGAAAGTCCCCCCGGCTTTGCCTTTTATGCAGCGAGAATTGGGCATGGACCTGGTGCAGTCGGGGTTTTTGCTGGCCAGTGTGCAAATGGCCGGCATGTTGCTGGGCTTATGCATAGGACTGATTTCCGAGAAAATCGGCTTGCGCCGCTGCATTCTGACGGGGCTGGGCATTTTAAGTCTGGCTTCGCTGATCGGCTCGCTCTTTGAACACAGTACGCTGGTGTTGCTGGGCCGCATGATAGAAGGTTGTGGCTTTCTGATGGTGGTGCTGCCCATTCCTGCCTTGATCAAACGCATTACCGATACGGCGCGCTTGAGCCGAGTCATGGGTTTGTGGGGCTGTTATATGCCCGCCGGAGCGGTCTTGATGCTGTGGGCTGGCGCTGCCTGGTTAGCAGTCGGATCCTGGCGTAACTTGTGGGTGGTTCTGGGCATATTGACGGCCATTTTCATGGTCCTGACCTTTCTGCTGGTGCCGCCAGACTCTCAGACTCAACCCCAGCGCGCGGCACAGAGTACACCCGCTCACCGTTGGTCGAATCTGTTGCGTACGACCTTAAGTTCTGGTCGGGTTTGGTTGCTGGCTTTGGCCTTTGGTGTGTACGCGGCGCAATGGGCGGCAGTCGTAGGCTTCATGCCCACTATCTACAATCAGGCGGAGATTGCGGTCGGTACAGCGGGTTTGCTGACGGCTCTGATTGCTGCCGGAAATGTGGTGGGCAATCTGGGCGCAGGGCGTTGCCTGCATGTAGGTATCCCACCTCATCGGCTGCTGCAAGCAGGCTACCTGGGCATGATTGCGTGTGCGGTCCTTGCGTTTGGGCTGACACAAAGCCTGGTGGTTCAGTTTGTCGCCATTTTGCTGTTTTCGATTGTCGGCGGTTTGATTCCCGCCACCCTGTTTTTCCTGGCGGTCACAGCAGCGCCTTCGCCGGAGACCACCTCGACTTCGGTGGGTTGGGTACAGCAATGTTCCTCATTAGGCCAGTTTGTAGGGCCGCCCGTGGTGGCGTCGGTCGTACATGCCTTGGGTGGATGGCAGTGGGCCTGGATTGCGACAGTGGGTTTTGCAATTCTGGGTTTGCTCATTGCTTGGCGCTTATCCCGATTGCGTTTGCCTAACGGTCCTTAAGCCTTGCTCTGCTCAGTGCTGGATCGTGTCAATCGATAATGAAGGTGTCAGCTCAGTCACGCTGGCCCTGTGTTTTTTTGAAGGAAAACAGCATGCTCGTCAGTAATGTCCAGATCACTAGAGATGAATTAGTCGATTTTTTGGACGCCTCCCATGAGTCTTTGCGTTTCGAGCACTGTACCTTCGATGGTGAGGATTTGTCGGGTCTGGAGCTGGAGGGTTTGCAGTTTTCAGCTTGTTGTTTTCTGGATACCTGCTTTACACGTGCGCATCTGCAAGACACGGTCTGGCAACGCTGCAGGATGGGGCGAGTGGATTTCAGTCTGGCTGATTTAAACGCGGCACGCTTTCGGGCTTGTGATCTGCACTTGAGCAAGTGGGTGCGTGCTCAGATTGCCTCCTTGCAGATCGAGGACTCCAAACTCAGTGGGGCAATCTTTAACGAAACCCGTGGTCTGGATCTGAGTCTGCGTGAATGCAAGCTGGTCGGTGCCACCTTGCGCGCGATTAACTTCCGTAAACAAAATCTGGTGCAACTGGATTTCTCCGATGCCGACTTGGGTGGCTGCAATTTTCAGGATGCCGTATTTGAAGGCGGCAGCTTGAGGGGCGCCAGCTTGAGAGGGGTGAACTTCAAGGGAGCAGACCTGCGCAGTGTGGAACTGGGCAGCATCACCTTGTACGACTTGAATAACGCTTTCCAAGGCGCATGTTTGTCAGTAGAGCAGGCCGTCCAGCTGATCAGCTCCATGGGCGTGCAGGTTCAGTAAGACCTGTGTGTCGTACAAATACGCAGTGATGTTTTAAGGCAGATATCTGGAGCTTCTTTTTCCTGACAGGCAGACTGAATGTTTGCCTTGGAAAGGGAGAAGGGCATATGTCCTTGGCCGTTTTAAATAGCTGCGCTTTGTCGGGCCTGGATTTTATTGATGTACGCGTTGAAGCGCATGTCGCTCCAGGATTACCCGCTTTTCATATTGTGGGTTTGCCCGATGCCGGTATTCGTGAAAGCCGCGAACGCGTACGGGCTGCGATGCAAGCCAGTGGTTTTGATTTTCCCGCCGCCCGACTGACCATCAATCTGGCCCCTGCGGATCTGCCCAAGGATTCGGGCCGCTTCGATTTGCCCGTGGCCTTGGCGATTTTGTTGGCCAGCGGCCAGCTTAGTCGTTCGGACGACAAGCAGCGTGAACAGGCTATCACAGGCCTGGATCGGTACGTCATGGCGGGAGAGCTGTCTTTGACTGGGGCAGTGGTTCCTGTGCAAAGCGCGCTGACGATAGCCTTGGGCATGGCGCGTCGGCATCCGGAGCGTTGTTTGCTTTTGCCTGCGCAGAGTGCAGAAATTGCCGCCCATGTTCCTGACCTTCAGGTTTGCGGGGTTGCCAGTCTGGCTGAGGCGGCGGGGTATTTGCGGGGAGATAAGGAATTGGGGCCAGCATCTGCCAAGCCTTGGCCAGAGCAAAATGAAGGCCAGCAACTGTGTTTGTCGGACGTGCTGGGACAGCCTTTGGCTTGTCGTGCTGTAGAGGTGGCGGCTGCGGGTGGCCATAGCCTTTTGTTGAATGGATCCCCTGGGGTGGGCAAAACCATGCTGGCCCAACGTCTGCCGGGTTTATTGCCAGATCTGGATCGGTACGCTCAGTTGGAAGTGGCCGCCTTGTATTCCTTTGTGCAAGAGCAGGACTGTTTCAGCAGGCGACCGCCTTTTCGCGCCCCGCATCATAGTATTTCGACTCCTGCTTTGATTGGTGGGGGAAGCCGACCTCGGCCAGGAGAAGTGTCCTTGGCTCATCATGGCGTACTGTTTCTTGACGAACTGCCTGAGTTCAGTCGACGCTCTTTGGAGGCGTTGCGAGAGCCTTTGGAGCAGGGCTGTGTACATATTTCTCGTGCCCAGAAGCAAGCGGTTTTTCCGGCACAGTTTCAATTTGTAGCTGCCATGAATCCCTGCCCCTGTGGCTGGGCGGCGAGCCGCCATCGGGCGTGTCGGTGCTCTCCCGCTCAACGAGAGCTGTATCGGCAGCGCCTATCGGGGCCGATGTTGGATAGGATTGATCTTTTGGTGACCTTAAGCGAGTCCGAGCCGGAGCGGGATCAAGTGGCTCAGGCGTCTAGCCAGGTCAGGTTGCGGGTACAGGAGGCAATCGAGAGGCAGAGGGTACGCCAGACAGTGCGTAATGCTCGTCTGTCGGTGGCCGGTCTGAAAGAGCATGGGCGCTTGTCTGCGGAGGCCTTGCAGCTACTGGCCAGTGCACGCAAGCGTTGGCATTGGTCAGAGCGTGTGCAGGGTAGGGTGTTGCGGGTGGCGCGGACAATTGCTGATTTAGCTGGAGTGGATCAGATTGCCAGACCGCATATTGCGGAAGCCCTGCAGTTTCGGCCTGAGTTGCCGTGAATCGAGGCAAGGGGAAGGCAGGTATTGGTGGGTTTGGCAGGCCGGGGCGGGTAGGCTGCAGGCTGACAGGCACCATGATTCTCATGGTTGGCCTGTGCGTCGCTTGCTTAGATTTTCAGGCGGCGTATGAAACTTCGTGCCTCTGCATAAGAGGGTGTGCCGGATATTCTTAACTACAAAAACCCTTTGGTATCTGGACAATTCTTGAGGAATCACCCTATAATCAAGGGCTTTTCCCCTGTTTGGATCTATTTTGGCAGCGGGTAAAGAAAAAAATAAGTGCCTGTTTTGGGTCATACAAGTGTCAGCCAGCTTCCTAGGCGACCACCCGCAGACACAAATGAGTCGAGTAATTTCATGCCTAAAATGAAAACCAAAAAAAGCGCCTCCAAGCGCTTTGTGGTTCGTGGTAGCGGTTCCATCAAGCGGGGCCAAGCGTTCAAGCGTCACATTCTGACCAAGAAGACGACCAAGAACAAACGTCAGTTGCGCGGTGCCGTCGAGGTTCATAAAGCCGACGTCGCTTCCGTAAAAGCAATGATGCCTTTCGCTTAATTAGGGGGAATCACACATGTCACGAGTAAAACGCGGTGTTAACGCACGCGCACGCCACAAAAAAGTAATTGCCCAGGCCAAAGGTTTTCGCGGCCGTCGCGGTAATGTATTCCGTATAGCCAAACAGGCTGTCATGAAGGCAGGTCAGTATGCCTACCGTGACCGCCGTAACAAGAAACGCGTATTCCGCTCGCTGTGGATTACCCGTATCAACGCAGCTTGCCGCGAACTGGACATGAGCTACAGCCAGTTTATCGCTGGCCTGAACAAAGCCTCCATCGCTTTGGACCGTAAGGTTTTGGCTGATCTGGCTGTTAAAGACAAGGCAGGTTTTGCTGCTGTTGTTGCACAGGCTAAGAACGCTCTGGCTGCTTAAGCGGTATCTGACTGTATAGTTCACAAACGGGGCCTTTGGGGCTCCGTTTGTTTTTGGAAAGTAACACGCCATGACTTCCTCTCACGACGATCTGATTGCCCAGGCTCGGGCCTTATTTGAGCAGTCTCAGGACGCCGCCTCGCTGGAAAATGCTAAAGCTCGATTTTTGGGCAAACAAGGTGCGATCACGGCCTTGATGAAAGGCCTTGCCCAGATGGAGCCGGAGCAGAAAAAAGCAGCAGGTGCCAGCATCAACGTGCTCAAGCGCGAAATTGAAGATTTGCTGAACGATCGTCGTGCTGCCCTGGCGGCAGAACAATTGAACCAGCGACTGGCTCAAGAACAAATTGATGTGACCTTGCCTGGCCGTGGTCGTGGCACCGGTGGTATTCATCCGGTGATCCAGACCTGGCAGCGCGTCGAAGCCATTTTCCGCTCTATCGGTTTCGATGTGGCTGACGGCCCTGAAATCGAGAATGACTGGACAAATTTTACCGCTCTGAACAATCCAGAGAATCATCCTGCCCGTTCGATGCAAGACACGTTCTATATCGATATGAACGACGAGCAGGGCTTGCCCTATTTGCTGCGCACGCACACCAGCCCCATGCAGGTGCGTTACGCCCGCATGAATCAGGCGCCTATCAAGGTTATTGCCCCCGGCCGCACCTATCGTGTCGATAGTGATGCCACCCACTCGCCCATGTTCCACCAAGTGGAAGGGCTGTGGATTGCCGAGGATATTTCCTTTGCCGATTTGAAAGGCGTTTACACGAACTTTCTGCGTGCCTTCTTTGAAAGCGACGATCTGGTCGTACGTTTTCGACCTTCTTTCTTCCCCTTTACCGAGCCATCTGCCGAGATTGACATGATGTTCTCCTCCGGTCCCAACAAGGGCCGTTGGCTGGAAATCTCCGGTTCCGGGCAGGTTCACCCGCAAGTGGTGCGCAATTTCGGTTTGGACCCAGAGCGTTACATCGGTTTCGCCTTCGGTTCCGGACTGGAGCGCCTGACTATGTTGCGCTATGGTGTTAACGATTTGCGCCAGTTCTTTGAAGGCGACCTGCGCTTTCTCAAGCAGTTCAATCGTTGATTCCTACTTCGCGCCGCTGGGCCTTTTAGGCCCGGTCGGTTCCGGTATATGCCGTTTTACGTCTCCATCTTTGCATCATGTTATTTTCCGAATCGTGGCTGCGCCGCTTTGTGAATCCCAAACTGGGAACTGAAGAACTGAGTCATCAATTGACGATGGCTGGCCTGGAGGTTGAAGAAATTCAAGCCGCCGCGCCAGCGTTCGAGAATGTTGTCGTTGGCTTTATTGCCGAGATTGCCCCTCATCCTGACGCTGACCGCCTGCGCGTTTGCCAGGTCGATGATGGCTCGGGCAAGCTGCTGCAGATTGTGTGCGGTGCGCCCAATGCGGCTCAAGGCATCAAGATCCCGGTCGCCCGTGTTGGTGCAGCACTGCCCGGAGGCATGAAAATTGGCCCGGTCAAAATGCGTGGCGTGGAGTCTGCCGGCATGCTGTGCTCGGGTCGCGAGCTGGGCCTGTCGCAAGATCACGATGGTTTGCTGGTGCTGGATGCAGATGCTCCAGTAGGCCAAAGCCTGCGCGAACTGCTGGATCTGGACGACCAGATTATCGAATTGAAATTGACGCCCAACCGTGCGGACTGTCTGTCCGTGTTGGGCGTGGCGCGTGAAGTGGCCGCTCTGACGGGCGAACCACTGACACTGCCAGACTTCACACCTGTTCCTGTCACGATTGAAGATCGCGTTTCCGTTACCGTGAAAGACGCTGATCTGTGCGGCCGTTTTGCTGGCCGTGTGATTCGTGGCGTCAATGCGCGCGCCCAAACCCCGGACTGGATGAAAACCCGTCTGGAGCGTAGTGGCCAGCGTTCGATCTCTGCTTTGGTGGACATCTCCAATTACGTCATGCTGGAGCTGGGCCGTCCTACGCACGTGTTCGATTTGCAGCACGTACAGCCTGGTCTGGAAGTGCGTTGGGCACGGAAAGGCGAACAACTGGAGCTGTTGAGCGGTTTGAACGTCGAGCTGGATACCGATGTGGGTGTGATTGCGGTTAACGATGTACCGCAAAGCATGGCCGGTATCATGGGCGGCGAACACAGTGCCGTCACGCTGGACACGACGGATGTGTATCTGGAAGGCGCTTTCTGGTGGCCAGAAGCCATCATGGGCCGTGCCCGTCGCTACAAGTTTTCTTCCGATGCCAGCCATCGCTTTGAGCGTGGCGTGGACTTCGACTCCATTACTCAGCATCTGGAACGCACCACTGCGCTGATTCTGGAGATCTGCGGTGGTCAAGCGGGCCCTCTGGATGATCAGGTTGTGGCTTTGCCCGAGCGCAAGCCAGTGGCCATGCGTCTGGATCGCTGTCGCCGTGTTCTGGGCATTGCTCTGGATGAAAAACAGGTTGAGAGTATTTTCACCTTGCTGGGCCTGAGCTTCTCGGTCGCTGATGGTGTTTTTACGGTTACTCCTCCCAGCTTCCGTTTCGATCTGACAATCGAAGAAGACCTGATCGAGGAAGTCGCTCGTATTTACGGTTTTGAAAATATTCCTGATCTGCCTCCGGTCGCCGCAGCACAAATGCGTGTGCCAGCCGAATCCTTGCGTGGGCCACACGCCTTGCGCGCTGTGCTGGCCGCCCAGGATTACCAGGAGGTGATCAACTTTTCCTTTGTGCAGGAATCCTGGGAAAAAGAGATTAACGGGCAGGCTGATCCTATCCGTTTGCTGAACCCTATTGCCAGCCAGTTGGCGGTGATGCGTAGCAGCTTGATTCCTGGTCTGCTGGCTAATATCGAACACAATGCCAATCGTCGTCAGTCGCGTGTGCGCGTGTTCGAGTTCGGCCGTGTTTTCATGCGCGACGCTACTCAGGAAAATGGTCCTTTGACTGTGGCCGGTATCCATCAGCCCAACCGCATTGCGGCTGCGGCCTGGGGTTCTGTGGTGACCGAACAGTGGGGGCAGCCTGATCGTCCGGTTGACTTCTTTGACGTCAAGCGCGATCTGGAAACCTTGCTGGGCCAACGTGCTGCTCAAGTTCGTTTCGAGCCTGAAGCTCACCCTGCCTTGCATCCTGGCCGTAGCGCCAGTGTAAAGTTGGATGGTAAAACCATAGGCTGGATTGGTGAAATCCATCCCCAATGGTTGAGCGGGTTTGGCCTGAATCAGGCTCCTGTGGTCTTTGAGGTGGATGTCGATGCCATCTCCCACGACGATGTGGTGCATGCTCAGGAAGTATCCAAGCAGCCTGTGGTGCAACGAGATCTGGCGGTTTGGCTGGATAAAGACGTATCCTATCAAGCTGTGCTGGATACACTGAATCAGGTACGCAGCACGGCAGCACAAGCGGCCATCGTCAAGGATATTCAGTTGTTTGACGTCTGGCGCGACAAGAATGATGCATCGGAAAAGAGTCTGGCGATTCGATTCTGGCTGCAAGACAGTACAAGCACACTGGATGATGAGCGTGTCGAGCAATGCCTGGAGGTATTGTTGGCGGCACTGGTATCCGGGCATGGTGCACGAGCAAGGGCATAAGGGGACACAATGAACGTAGAGCGTACTTTGACCAAGGCGGATTTGGCTGAACTCTTGTTTGAGCGTGTTGGCTTGAATAAACGTGAAGCCAAAGATATTGTGGATACCTTCTTTGCCGAAATCCGCGATTCTTTGGCTGATGGCGTCGAGGTCAAACTGTCCGGCTTTGGCAATTTCCAGGTGCGGGACAAACCCCCGCGTCCAGGTCGTAATCCCAAGACGGGTGAAGTTATTCCTATTTCGGCGCGACGCGTGGTGACGTTCCACGCCAGTCAGAAGCTCAAAAGTGTCGTCGAAGGGGTGCCTGTGGCACCGGAGGATGAGCAGGGCTGAACCCTGGTACGTTTGCGTACAGTTTTGCCTGACTGAACGTGTAAAATCATTCCTATTGTCGATGAGCATCAGTGGCTATGAGCACAAACGAAAAGACGGCGACCTTGCCAGCTATCCCTGCCAAGCGTTATTTCACAATCGGTGAAGTGAGCGAGCTTTGCTTGGTCAAGCCCCATGTCCTGCGCTATTGGGAGCAGGAGTTTACGCAGTTAAAGCCCGTCAAGCGACGCGGTAACCGACGTTATTACCAGCACCATGAGGTGCTGCTGATACGCCGGATTCGTGGTTTGTTGTACGACGAAGGCTTTACGATCAGCGGGGCGCGCAATCGCCTGGGCGATGGCCCGGATATGCCTTTTGATCAGGAAGCTGCTGTGCGCTTGACTGGTCAGGAAATGCAGGCTTTGCGCACCAATTTGGGCCAGATTCAGGCAATGCTGGACCAGGCTTTGGTAATGACGGATCCAGGCTCTACCCAGTAATCCGGGATTGCCCAGCAAGAATGAAGGTCGGCCTTGGGGCCGGCCTTTTTTTATGGGAGAGATCAATAGTGAACTTACGTAGTCAGGCTTTAACGGCATTGTTAGTGCAAGACCCCACTGCCAAGCTGGCAGCGGTAAGGGCGATTGCACATGGCTTGCCCGTAGGGGCAGACGATGATCTGGACGAGCCGGCAGGTGTGCCTGGGCGGCCCGAGGGTTTGCGTTTTGTCAGCCCTCAACAGGTTCCCAAGCGTTCCGTGCGGACTATCCAGGGGCGCGCTGCTTTATTGCATTCCCTGGCTCATATTGAGTTCAATGCCATCAATCTGGCTTTGGATGTGTTGTGGCGTTATCCCGGTTTGCCTGACGCATTCTATGCAGGTTGGTTGCAGGTGGCGGTCGAGGAAGCCTTGCATTTTGAGTTGCTGAGTGACCATTTGCAAACGCTAGGTGTCAGCTATGGGGACTTGCCTGTTCATGACGGCTTGTGGGATATGGCGGAGCGAACGCGCTTTGATCTGTTGGCGCGTCTGGCTTTAGTGCCGCGCACCCTGGAGGCGCGAGGGCTGGATGCCTGCCCTCTGGTACATCGGAAGTTGTTGGATGCCGGGGATGAGAAAGCCGCTGCGATTATCGCTATCATCTTGCGCGATGAAGTTGGGCATGTGGCGTTAGGGAATTACTGGTATCGAAAAGTGTGTCAGGAGCAGGGCCTTCCTGATTTCGATACGTATGGTGAGTTGGCACAACGCTATCGCGCTCCGCGTTTGCGTGGCCCGTTTAATCGTGAAGCCCGCCTGGAGGCGGGCTTCACTGTCGAGGAAATCGATGAGCTGGAACGGCTGGATGCCGCTTTTAAGAATGGGTTGCCGACGCCTTAGCTTCTGTGTTGGTCTTGGGTAGATTGTCCAACTGTCCAAAGCTGACGATGCGGCCAATATAGAGAACCGGCCCTTCTGGAGCGCCGCTATTGGAGCCGCCTTTTGCTTCCAGTGTCATTTCAAAGATCTGCTCGTCCTCCACGGTGCCAATCAAGGTGGCAGGCACCGTGATGGGGCGATTCGGATCTATCAAACCCAAAGAGCGGATTTGTGTGCCGCGTGGGGTGTGTGTCCACAACTGTACCGACTGTGTGGCCTTGACCTCAGTGCTGACCTTGGGCACTAACAAGACATTGCCTTGGGGATCTACCGTTGCAATCCAGGCCGGGGTCGACGATTGGCCGGGGGCTTGCAGGATGGCCGCCTGACGCGGCTCCATCTCAATGACATTGATAGGGGGCTCCGAGTTCATATTCATGAGCAAGGCTATCACCAGCCCCAGAATGATGACCGCTGCCAAGCCACCTAACAAAATCGGCAGGGGCATGGCAAAGCCGCGAGACTTGCGTTCGCCTGCAATGGGTTCGGGTGTGTGGTTCGGCTCTACCGCTACAGATTCAGGCTTGCTTTTAACGGGCTTTGCCGTGTCGACTGCTGTGGGGGCTATGCTCAGCGCCGGGTCGGGGGCGACAGCAGCCGTTTTCGTGCTTGGGTCGGAGTCGGCACGCAGCAGGGTAGGGAAGGGAGGGGTGTGATCGTCTGACTTGCTGTTCGTGTTGGGGTTGGTAGCGGACCAGCGAGGTTCAGTGCGAGTGGCTGATTGCGTTTTAGCCACGTTGTCTGCAGGAGTGCCGGTCTTGATGCTGGGTTCCTGGCGTTCTGGCTTGAGGGCTGGTGCGTCTGCCCTGACGTTGCTGGCGATTTCCGGTTTATCTGCTTCATTAGTAGCGGTGGCCGTGCTGCCAGCCTGACGGCGTGCGGCAGGTGGCGGCAAGCCTAAGGTATGGTGAATGTGAGCCAGGCTAGTGGGGGCGGGCAAGGTTGGGGGCAGGCAATCCACCAGTTCCAGCCAAGCCTGTTCCCATGCTAATGCCAGGCGCGCGGCCTGATCATTTTGCTGCATCAGGGTATGGGCTTGTGCCAGTTCATGTTTGCTAAGTAAGCCTAGGGTGTACTCGCCAATCATCACGGCATGGCGTGGGTCGTTGGCATGGCTTTCATTGATCAAGGCAGTGAGCTGTTGCAAGCCATGTTGAACCAGGGCGCGTAATTGGGCGGGAGAGCGGTTCAATTGAGGGCCTAACTGCTCATAACTATTGCCATGCAGGTAAGCATGGATCATGGCGCGTTGACTGGTGCCATCCAGTTTGCCCATGGCAGGGATGAAACGCTGGCCGGCTTGCGGCTTGATGGCAGGCAGGGCGTTCTGGTGGTCGCCACTTTGCGTGCGCTGACGCAGACGAGCCAGCAGTCTGAAACGCAGAATGCTGTAAATCCAGGCGCGGCCTTCACCCAAATCGGGGTCGTAGCCAGCGGCATTCTTCCACAGCAGGACAAAGCTATCGCGCAGCACCTCTTCGGCATCAATACGCCGGCCCAATACAGCCTGGCCTAAAGCCAGCATCAAGGGCGCTTCCTGGTCGTACAAGACATCCAGCGCCTGGCTGTCCTGTGCGGCTAACTGGTCCAGGGAAGAAGAATACGAAAAAGAAGAAGACGGCATGGATGGATTTTGCACGGTAAAGGGATTCATGAGCCAGATGTCTGGTATCGGGCGCTATGTTCACGATGTCTGCGCCTGTTTCAGACAAGCAGGTATTGTATGCCTTTCGTTAAAGGCTTGAAGGTAACAAAGTGCTGGATTGCCAGCCTTTTATTTGCCGTGGCACGCCGTGAATACCTCATTGTCAGCGTGGGATGCTTGCCAGTTTGCCCCTTTGTTGTCGTTACTGTGGTGTGCAGGCGAATGAGCAGCCCAACAAGCATGCCCACGGCAGGGTTTTGGCTAGGATAGGCAGGGTAAAAGGCTATACTTATTGATTAGGTGCTGCCTGGCTGTTTTGTCGGTTTTTCAGGGGAAAGGCCTATTTTCTTTATTCGCATCAAGGATACAACAGGGGCCTGTCTGCCAGTGGAAAGCGTAGTCTGCTTGTCCTGCCTTGATTTCAGCGTTGTGCTGCAACTTATTTTGAAGCTGTCCGCAGTTCTTCGGCTTTGTGCTGTTGGACACGGACCTATTGAGTGTGCCTCCTCGTCCTGAAGTGCTTGATGGTGTCTCCGGTGGTCTGAGCACCCTGAAATCCTTGTTTCCTTACGTTTGGCGATTCAAGACTCGCGTGGTCTTGGCCTTGTCCTGTCTGCTGCTGGCAAAAGTTGCCACAGTGATGATGCCAATCTACCTGAAGCGGGTGATCGATGCGTTGAGTCTGCCCGCGACTGCGCTGATGCTGCCGGTGGCGGCCTTGTTGGGATATGGGGCTGTGCGTCTGGCGTCCAGTGCTTTCGGTGAAATACGTGATGCCTTGTTTGCGCGAGTCACGCAGGGTTCGGTGCGCCTGATAGCGAATCATGTTTTTCGCCATCTGCTGGATCTGTCCTTGCGTTTTCATACTGAACGCCAGACGGGAGGCTTGAGCCGGGATATTGAACGGGGCACCAAAGGCGTCAGCTTCCTGCTGAATTTCCTGGTCTTCAATATTTTGCCGACCTTGCTGGAAATCGCTCTGGTCTGTGGCATCTTGCTCTGGCGATACGACTGGGCCTTCGCGGCGGTGACCTTGGGGACGATTACTGCCTATATTGTGTTCACCTTGCTGGTGACCGAGCGGCGCATGCGTTATCGACGTGCCATGAACGACTTGGACAGTCGTGCCAATTCTCGCGCCATTGATGCCTTGCTCAATTACGAGACAGTCAAATACTTCGGTAACGAGGATTACGAGATCAATCGCTACGACCAGAATATGGGCCAGTGGGTTCAGGCTGCCGTGCGTAATCAGGTGTCGCTGAACCTGCTCAATATTGGTCAGGCCTCGATTATCAGTGTCGGGGTGACGGCCTTGCTGTTCATGTCGGCGCAAGGTGTGCTGGCCGGGACCATGACCGTGGGGGATGTTGTGCTGGTGTCTGCTTTTCTGACCCAGCTTTATGCGCCTTTGAACTTTTTGGGCTTTGTGTACCGCGAGATCAAGAATTCCCTGGCCGATATGGAGCGCCTGTTTTCCTTGCTGCGTCGCAAGCAAGAGGTGAAGGATGCGCCGAATGCCCAGGTCTTGTCCTGTGAGCAGGCGGGTGTTCGTTTCGAGAACGTCAGCTTTGCCTACGACAGCCGCCGCAAAGTCATCCAGAACCTGAGTTTCGAGATTCCCGCAGGCAAGACCGTCGCGGTTGTGGGCTCGTCGGGCGCAGGTAAGTCCACCTTGTCGCGCCTTTTGTTCCGTTTCTACGATGTGACGGAAGGCCGCATCCTGTTCAATGACCGTGAGCTGCGCGAATGGACGCAGGAGAGCTTGCGCCGTCATATCGGTATCGTTCCCCAGGACACCGTCCTGTTCAACGATACGATTTTGCACAATATTGCCTATGGGCGTCCCGAGGCCAGCAAGGAGAAAATCATTGCAGCGGCGCGTGCCGCCAGTATCCATGACTTTATTGAAAGCCTGCCTGATGGTTATGACACCGTCGTGGGGGAACGCGGTTTGAAGCTGTCTGGGGGCGAAAAACAGCGTGTGGCCATTGCCCGTACCTTGCTGAAAAACCCGCCGGTGCTGATTCTGGACGAAGCCACCAGTGCGCTGGATACGCGCACGGAACGGGCGATTCAGGCGGAGTTGAACGAGATTGCCCGCGACCGCACTACCTTGATCATTGCTCACCGTTTATCCACGATTACGGATGCGGATTTGATTCTGGTTCTGGAGCGCGGACAGATCGTGGAACAGGGCACGCACAGCGAGCTTTTAGCCCTGGATGGCGCCTATGCCCGTATGTGGAATATCCAGCAAAGTCTGGAGGGATAATTTGACCATATAGTACCAAAGCGGTACTATATGCCGATACGACCCATTCAGAGAGAAGGAATGCTGCGAATCAGTAAAATCATTGATTACGGCACTTTGGTGCTGACACACATGGCTGGCGATCCAGACCGTGTGTTCAGTGCGTCTGACTTGGCCGCCATCCTGGGTTTGGGCCAACCAACTGTCAGCAAGGTGCTTAAACTGCTGGGCCAGCACGAGCTGGTCATCAGCAGCAGAGGCGCACGCGGAGGGTATGTGTTGGGCCGCCCCGCCAAACAGATAAGTGTAGCGCAGATTATTGATGCACTGGAAGATCAACCCTTTGGCTTGACTGAATGTGTAGCTACTCCTGGAGCCTGTTCCGTGGAGTCAGATTGCCATATACGCAGTAATTGGCAGCGTATCAACGATATTGTCCGACGCACCCTCGAAGAGGTCAGTGTTGCAGACATGATACGCGTGCCCGTTAACGAATTTCCCCTGACACACAAGCCGGGTCCCGAATTGAAAAACAGAAACAAGGCGAACACCTCCAACGTGGAGTTAACCGAATGAGTACCGTCAACGAACATCTGGACACCTTCCTCGATCGTGATTACGAGGCAGGCTTTGTCACCGACATCGAGTCTGAAACCATACCGAAAGGTCTGAACGAAGACGTCATCCGTTTCCTGTCCGCGAAAAAACGCGAACCGGAGTTCATGCTGGAATGGCGCCTGGCTGCTTACCGCCAGTGGCTGACCATGAAGTACCCCAAGTGGTCGATTGTGGAATATCCACCTATCGACTTCCAGGACATCAGCTACTACTCCGCGCCCAAGAGCAAGGCCGATGGCCCCAAGAGCCTGGACGAAGTGGATCCCGAATTGCTGCGCACCTATGAAAAACTGGGTGTGCCCTTGCACGAGCGCGCTCGTCTGGCCGGTGTGGCGGTGGATGCCGTGTTTGACTCGGTCTCGGTTGCCACCACCTTCCGCAAAGAGCTGGAAGAAGTGGGCGTGATCTTCTGTTCCTTTTCCGAAGCCGTGCGCGAGTACCCGGAGTTGGTACAAAAGTATCTGGGTACGGTTGTCCCTCCCAGCGACAACTTCTACGCTGCACTGAACTCGGCCGTGTTTTCCGATGGTTCTTTTGTGTTCATCCCCAAAGGCGTACGCTGCCCGATGGAGCTGTCCACTTACTTCCGTATCAACGCCCGTGACACCGGCCAGTTCGAGCGCACCTTGATCATCGCGGAAGAGGGCGCTTCGGTCAGCTACCTGGAAGGCTGTACGGCGCCGATGCGCGATGAAAACCAATTGCACGCAGCGGTCGTGGAATTGGTCGCCTTGGACGACGCCAAAATCAAGTACTCCACCGTACAAAACTGGTACCCCGGCGACAAGGACGGCGTAGGCGGTATTTACAACTTCGTCACCAAGCGCGGCGAATGCCGTGGCGCACGTTCGCACATCTCCTGGACGCAGGTTGAAACCGGCTCGGCTATCACCTGGAAATATCCTAGCGTGGTGTTGCGCGGCGACGACTCCCAAGGTGAGTTCTACTCGGTTGCCCTGAGCAACCACCGTCAACAAGCCGATACCGGCACCAAGATGATTCATATGGGACGCAATACCCGCAGCACGATTATCTCCAAGGGGATTTCGGCGGGCCAAGGTATCAATACCTATCGCGGCCTGGTTCGTATTACCCCCAAGGCAGAAAACGCCCGCAATTACACCCAGTGTGATTCGCTGCTGATCGGCAAGCACTGCGCTGCACACACCTTCCCGACGATGGAAGTGCAGAATCCCAGCGCCAGTGTGGAACACGAAGCAACGGCTTCGCGCATTGGCGAGGACCAGCTCTTTTACGCCATGCAGCGCGGCCTGACTGCCGAAGATGCCGTCTCCATGATCGTGAACGGCTTTTGTAAAGAAGTGATTAAAGAATTGCCCATGGAGTTTGCGGTCGAAGCACAGAATTTGCTCGGCGTCAGCTTGGAAGGCAGTGTAGGTTAAGGAGAATAATGAAATGCTGACGATTAAAGATTTGCGCGCTTCGGTTGAAGATAAACCTATCCTTAAAGGCCTGAACCTGGAAATCAAACCCGGTGAAGTCCACGCCATCATGGGCCCGAATGGCTCGGGCAAGAGCACCTTGTCCCAGGTTCTGGCTGGTCGTGAAGACTACACTGTGGAAGGTGGTTCGGTTGATTGGCAGGGTCAAGACCTGCTGGAAATGAAGATTGAAGACCGCGCCCGTTCCGGTCTGTTCCTGGCATTCCAGTACCCCATCGAAATTCCCGGTGTGTCCAACGCCTATTTTCTGCGTGCTTCCGTGAACGCTGTGCGTCGTCATCAGGGCTTGCCTGAGCTGGACGCCATGGACTTCCTCAAGCGCGTGAAAGAGGAAATGAAGATTGTGGGAATGCGTGAAGAGTTTCTGTACCGCTCCGTGAACGAAGGCTTCTCTGGCGGCGAAAAGAAACGCAATGAAGTCCTGCAAATGAGCCTGCTGGAACCGAAGTTGGCCATTCTGGACGAAACCGACTCCGGTCTGGATATTGATGCGTTGCGCGTGGTTGCTGACGGCGTGAACCGTCTGCGTTCCCCCGAGCGTTCCTTGCTGGTGATCACTCACTACCAACGTCTGCTGGACTACATCGTGCCTGACTTTGTGCATGTGTTGGCCGGTGGCCAGATCATTCGTTCCGGTGGCCGTGAATTGGCTCTGGAACTGGAAGAGCGCGGCTACGGTTGGGTGCTGGAACAAGCTGCCGCCGAACAAAAAGCCAAGGGAGCTGCGGTATGAGTCTGCCGGATTGGGTCAACAGCTTTGCCGCTCAGGCTGCACAAGCACCTGGAGCCGGCCTGCCATGGCTAAGCGCCGTGCGTCAGCGCGCGCTGGATCGTTTCGCACAGGAAGGCTGGCCAACGACGCGTATTGAAGCCTGGCATCACACCTCTTTGGCTTTGCTGGAGCAGCAACGTTTTGCGCCTCAGAAATCGGCTTCGGCTGCGGAACTGGTGGCCTCGGTGCGCCAACAGGAAGACGGCTACTTCCTGGTCTTTGTGGACGGTCACTACGATGCGGCTTTGTCGCACCTGAATGAATTGCCAGCGGGCGTACGCTTGGCCTCGCTCAGTGCCTGTCTGGAACAGGATGCAGACTGGTTGCAACAGGCTTACGGGGATGAGTCCCGGGGCGCTTCGACTGCTGCCTTGAACCTGGCTTTGGCTCAGGATGGTGCTGCCTTGCATATTGCTGCTGGCAAGCACCTGGAACAGCCTGTTCATTTGGTTTTTGTACGCACGCAAGGCGGCAGTGCCAGCTTCACGCGTAATCTGATTTCCTTGGAGTCCGGTGCCAGTGCGACTGTGGTGGAACATTATCTGGGCCAGGACGGGGCTGACGCTTCCTTGAGCAGCGTAGTGACTCGCCTGAACGTCTCCTCTGATGCCAACCTGACGCACATGAAACTGCAGCAGGAAGCGGTGCAAGACTTCCACCTGGCTGCCATTGATGTGCAGCAAGGGCGTGGTTCGGTGTTTAATTCGCACTCTTTGTCGTTCGGTGCTCGTATTGCCCGTAACGATATTGCTACCGTCTTTAACGGCGAACGCTGCGAAACCCTGTTCAATGGTTTGTACTTTGTAGACGGTCGCCGTCACGTAGACCACAACACCATCATTGATCATGCTCAGCCGAATTGCCAAAGCCGTGAGTTCTATCGCGGTATTCTGGCCGACACGGCCCGAGGTGTGTTCTGCGGTCGTGTCCTGGTAGGCAAGGGTGCTGACGGTACGGACTCGGTACAGCGTTCGGATAGCTTGCTTTTGTCCAAGATGGCCCGTGCAGATTCCCGCCCCGAGCTGGAAATTTATGCCGATGACGTCAAGTGCGCCCATGGAGCCACTGTGGGGCAGTTGGATGCAGATAGCTTGTTCTACCTGCGTTCGCGTGGCATGACCATGGAAGATGCACGCAATATGCTGATCTACGCATTTGCCGCTCAGTCCTTGGAACGTATCGCTTCCGAGAGCCTGCGTAGCCGTGCCACAGTTGGTATCAATGCTTTGTTGCCTGGCGGTCTTGCCCTTGGAGAGCTTGCATGAATGCGCCTATGCCCGTAACTGCTGCTGGTTTGCTGAATCACCGCGAGGATTTTCCTATCCTGGCTCGTCCCATTCGGGGCCAACGTCTGTCCTATCTGGACAACGGTGCGACGACGCAAAAGCCGCGCTCGGTCATTGAGGCTGAAGCGCGATTCTATGAGCAGTCCAATGCCAACATCCACCGTGGTGTGCATTGGTTGTCTCAGCATGCTACTGAGCTGTACGATCAGGCCAGAAGTACAGTGCGGGCATTTCTGAATGCCGCGCGCGACGAAGAAATTGTGTTTACGCGTGGCACCACAGAATCCATCAACCTGGTGGCCTATAGCTGGGGCATGGACAACCTGAAAGCAGGCGATGAAATCTTGCTGACAGGCCTGGAGCATCACTCCAATATTGTGCCTTGGCAACTGGTGGCTCAACGCACAGGCGCCGTCATCCGCGTAGTGCCTGTGCTGGATAATGGTGAGCTGGACCAGGAAGCGTTCAAGCAACTGCTTAACGAGAAAACCCGTTTGCTGGGTTTGGTGCATGTCTCCAATGCCTTGGGTACGATCAACCCTGTTGCTGAAATGACCCGTCAGGCACATGCTGTCGGTGCCAAAGTGCTGGTCGATGGTGCTCAATCCGTTCCCCACGGTGTGGTGGACGTACAAGCTCTGGATGCGGATTTTTACACGTTTTCGGCCCATAAACTGTACGGTCCTACCGGCATGGGCGCCTTGTACGTGCGCTACGAGATTCTGGACAGCATGTCGCCCTGGATGGGCGGCGGTGACATGATCACCACCGTCAGTTTCGAGAAAAGTAATTACGCGCCTGTGCCACAGCGCTTTGAGGCGGGTACGCCCAATATCGCTGGTGCCATTACCATGGCTGCCGCTATCGACTATCTGATGGATATCGGTATGCAGCGCATAGCGGATCATGAGGCCTTGTTGCTGGACTATGCAACACAAGCCTTGCTGGCCATGCCAGGTATTCGCATTATCGGTACGGCTGCACACAAGGCAGGCATTGTGTCCTTCCTGGTCGATGGCATTCACCCGCATGACCTGGGCACCATTCTGGACATGGACGGCGTAGCCGTGCGTGCCGGTCACCACTGTGCCATGCCCTTGATGACGCGCTTTGGCATTCCCGGTACGGCTCGTGCCTCCTTTGCCTTGTACAACGATTACGCTGATATTGACGCTTTGCTGGGCAGCCTGCGCAAAGCTCAAAAACTATTTGGAGTTGGCTAAATGAGCCAGGATTTCGACGGGCTGCGCGAGCTCTACCAAGAGGTCATTTTTGACCACAACCGTAGCCCGCGTAACTTTGAAGTAATAGAAAATGCCAGCCATTTTGCCAATGGCCATAATCCGCTGTGCGGGGATCAACTGGCTGTGTATGCCGTGGTTGAAGATGGCATTGTGCAGAAAGTCAGTTTTGTGGGGCATGGCTGCGCGATTTCCAAAGCCTCGGCATCTCTGATGACCGAAGCGGTGAAGGGCCTGAGTCTGGCCGAGTTTGAGTCTCTCTTTCAAGATATGCATGCCATGCTGACAGAGGCCCATCCCGATCGAGATCTGGGCAAGCTGGAAGTGTTATCGGGCGTGCGTGAATTTCCCGCACGGGTTAAATGTGCCACGCTGGCCTGGCATACCCTGCATAACGCCATCAATCAGGCCAAAGAAACCGCGCAAACCGAATAAAGGCGCAAACAAGCCATGAGCTACTTTGAACGACATGATGTGCTGGTCAGCCGGGATTGCCCGGCTGTCAGTATCCCTTACGGTGCTCCCGTTACGATCGAAGCGGGTTGTACAGCAACGATTACCCAGAAGCTGGGTGGCAGCTATACCGTGATGGTAGAGGGCAACCTGTACCGGATTGAAGGTGTCGATGCCGATGCGCTGGGGTTTGAGTCCCAGGATAAGCCCGAGGTTTTTGTACCTGAGCTGCCCCTGAGCGAAAAAACCATTGAAGACGCCGCCTGGATTGTGTTGGCTAGCGTTTATGATCCAGAGATTCCGGTTGATATTGTTAATCTGGGCTTGGTGTACGCCTGTCACGTAAACCAGACTGGGCCAGACACGTTTTCCATTACCATGGACATGACGCTGACAGCTCCGGGTTGCGGTATGGGCACCATGATCGCTGATGAAGCCCGCTATAAGCTGGAGACCATCCAAGGTGTGGAAAAGGCGGTGGTGGATTTGGTTTGGGACCCGCCATGGAGCCGGGAACGGATGAGTGAATCAGCCCGTTTGCAACTGGGCATGTTGTAATCCTGAAAAAGCCTGCGATTAGCAGGCTTTTTCGATAGGGGTGTTGGGCATCCCTAGCCTGGCCCCTTTGGAGACCGCGTGATAGACGGCCTCGTTGCGGTTGTGTACGTTCATTCGCATATACAGGGTTTCGGCATGCGCCTTGGCCGTAGCCGACGAAATATTCAATTGCCGGGCCACGCCCTTGATGGTCATGCCGCGCGCCAATAGCACCAGCACCTCGTACTGGCGCGGCGTCAGGCCCAACAACCGTGCTTCGTCAAGATGCTCAGTTTCTGGATTGGCGGGCGGCCAGCGTACGGGTTCGTAGGAAGTAATCAGATTGTCGGGCTGCGCCGGAAAAGGCGAGGGACTCGATGGCTTCGTTATAGACGTGGCCATTGTCGTCGTTGGACGCTGGGGCACAGGCGATGGAAAACAGGAGCCACCGGCCAATACCAGATTGATGGAAGCCGCCATCAACTCCGGTGTGGCGGTCTTGAGCAAATGCCCCATGACGCCGGCAGGCATGTCCTGAAGTGCAGGCAACTCGTAGTAGGATTCGGCCATCAAGAGTACGGCGCTGGGTTGCAGACTGCGGTGTGCATCAGCCAGCAGCTTCAGACAGGCCTCGGCGGATGGTACTGACAAGAGTAGCAGCTCACAACGCCGTGTCTGCAGACCTGTTTCCATTGACTCGTAATCCATGCTGAGCAGCTCCGCACTGGGCAGGGTGTCTGCCAGCAGCCGTACGATACCCAACCTGAATAAGGTGTGTGGTTCCATGACGATAATTGTTGTCATTTTATGTCTCCCTAGCAGCGTCTATAGGCTCTATGTCATTACGTTGAATAAGCCTTTTGTTGGATTGCTTGTGTCATTGTTCTTGGTCGTTATGGGTGTTTTCGTTTCTGTATCGCGGTTGCGCAGCCTAATTATCAGGTGACGAACCATATTCAGGGCTGACGAATTATGTGAAATTGTTAATGATTGTTTGGATTTGTTTAAACTTGATTATTTAAACGCCAAACTGTGCCAAAAAGCTCGGATTAGGTATCTGGAAAGCTTTATAAACTGGGGTTACTCCTACGCTCCATAACCCTTAAATCTTTTTCATATCAATGGCTTGGGTGTTGTCAGCGGCGACTACTATATAACATACCGCCGCTGACAGGTAGCTTAAATAAGCCGGTTAATGTTGGTTGACATACGCATTGTTGAAATTACCCGTTTGGGTAACGGTGCTGTTGTGGTTCAGGCCGCTTTGCACCACTTGGGCGCGGTTGCCCCAACCGTTCTGCATAACCGACGAGTCCAGGTTGAAACCGACCTGGGTGACCACGGCCTTGTTGTAGCCGCCACCCTGGCTGATGTAGGAGTCGTTGCCGATACCTGCTTGGGAGTTGTAGGCGTCGTTGCCCAGGCCGCTTTGGATGATGTTGCTGTCGTTGCTGTAGCCCGTCTGTTCCGTAACGGCTTTGTTATGCGAGCCGCTCTGGACAATACTGGCGTGCAGGCGATCTGAATTGCCCCACCACGTGCCGGTTTGGCTGATGGTGGCATCATTTTTGTGGCCACCACCCTGGACGACGGAGGCGTTCGAGTTGGAGACATTCCACTGATCGATCACGCCTTTGTCGTACTTGCCGCTGTCGGTGATGCTGGCAGTTGAGCCCGTACTTTTGTATTGATTGATATACGCATCTCCTTTGTACCCCGATTGGGTAATGAAGGCGTTGACATTGCTGCTGTTGTTCTGTTCGATGACCGAGTCGTTGCGCGCGCCGCTGTCGTTGATGACAGCCAGTGCGTCACGGGTTCGGTATTGATTGACATAGGCGTCGCCCATTTGCCCCGTTTGGTTTACCCAGGCTTGGTCACCGGTACTGCGGACTTGTTCCACAACTGCTTGATTGTCCGAGCGTACTTGCTTGATGCCGATTTGTGATCCGTTTGCCTGCCATTGGCTGGCAAAGGCGTCGTTGCGATTGCGCGACTGCGTGATGGTGATCGTGGCGTTGCCGCCGCTGCGACTTTGTTCCACTACAGCCTTGTTGTCGTTGCCGTTGATGACCTTCACGGTGGTGCGAACCGTACCGTTATCCCACTGATTGATGTAATCGTCGTTACGGTCTCCCTTCACGTCGATGGTCGCGTTGGCGTTGATGTTGTGGCTTTGAAGAACGACGCCTTTGTTGAAGCTGCCGGTCTGCGTTACGGTGGCGTTGTCAGCCAGCGCCAGTGTGGGCAGTGCCAGCGCGGTGCCCAGGGCCATAGCTAATGTGGACAGTTTGCCGTTCATATACTTCTCCTCAGTGCATGTCGAAGACCGTTGTTTGGAAAAAGAGCGGTGGCCGGTCTTCTCGGAACCACCGCGCTGTCTGCTCGTGTTCAACTGCCGGTGACCGGAGCGGTTTGCACCGCATTGCTTGTGGCTTCATTGGGCTGCATGGTCCCGGGATCGGCTGCAGAGGCCTGGGTGCGCAGGCTCCGGTAGGTTTCGTTTTGTTTGAGGTAGTTCTGCACGATGGGGTTGTTACGGTCGGCCTCGTTTTTCAACCTCCATTGGCCTTCCTTCATGCCTTGCACGATCAGATGCACCACCGCCGATTCAATGGCTTCTTTGACCGAGAGCTGGGCCGGTTCGTTGTTGGTTACGCCGGCCTCGATTTCCAGCAGGTCTTTGAAGTTCACGAACTTGTAGACGCTGGGCCGAACTTCGTAGGAAAAGATGGTCTTGGTGGTGGACACGCTTTGCAAAATGTTGCCGGTGCGTACATCGATGGCGCGCAGGTTGACGGTGACTTGGTCGACCCGATACTGGGTAGACAGGCCGACGCCCAGAAAGCGTGCGCCCGCGCCGCCTGTGCGCACATTGCTTTCATAGGAGATGATGCCTCCATCCATCATGATTTCGGCCGGGGCCAGCGGCGGGATGTTGATAGAGGTGCGCTGGCCGTTTTCCTGTGATCCGTCCAGGGCGCGCACGATACGCCGCTCGGTCAGCAGTTCCTGCAGGCTTTCGCGCTCGACCGGAGTGAACCAGCGCGAGTCACGCAAGGCTTTGACCAGCAGGGCGGCGGCTCCCTGGGTGACGGAGGTGGAAAAGGAGCTGTCCGGATTGGGCTTGTATTGGCCGGTCTGGTCACGAAACCCGTAGACGGCCACGGTCAGGCGCTGGGCGGGCGCAGGCAGCTCCAGCAGATCGTGCGTGGCTGGCGAGGGAGGCGTCAGATAGGCAGAGCTTTTGACATCGGCCGGGGTGGAGGGCATGGCGCAGGCGGCCAGGGTCGAGGTCAGGGCCAGCACGCTTAGCAGGCGCGTTGGGCGCGCGTTCAGGATGGTCAATGTGCTCGTCATGGTTGAATCACCCGGAAAGTAGTGGAGGCGCCGGTGATCCGGTCCGTGGTGGTGATCGTCAGTGCTCCGCCGCCGATATCGACGACGCTGACAGTAAAGCTGCCAGTCTCGAACGTGCCGGGTACAAATTTGCCGTTACTGTCCACAAACTGCGAGGACGCGGCCGAGGCCAGACGGCTGAGTACCGAGCGTTCCAACTGATCGTTGAAGTCCTGAAAGGGTGTGCGCTGCTCAAAGGACGAGCCCAGGTCTTCGGCGTCGGGGTCTGTGTGCTTGTTGGTGACCTGGGCCGAGTTCAGCAGCCATTGCCCATTGAGCGGGCTGCCGCCGAAGTTCGGATTGACGGGGGTATAGATCAGTTCGGTCGCATGGACGGGGGCAAATAGCGCACCGGTCAGCAGAGCGGAGGCAAGGGGCAGGAAAGTCTTCACGTTATGTCTCTCTTATTAAAGTTCGTCCGGAGCAAGGTCCGGGTTGTTGATGAGTACGCGTTCGATTTCGCTTTTACTGACGTTTTCCAGAACCAGATCCACGGCCCGCTCACTGGCCTTCTTTGTGCCGGAGCGCGCGGGCGTGAGAAAAGCGTGGTACATGCGCTGGCGGCGGTATTCAACCCAGATTTCGCTGCCCCAGCGGGCCGACGGGCGCTCCACCACCGTTAGGGTGAAGGAGCTGGCTCCGCTCAGCTCGCGCCAGCGATTGCTGAAGTAGCGATAGAAGTCTTGTCCTTGCACCGTTACGGTGCGGTTGATGACGATGCCCGAGAGCGGGTCGTCAAACAGGTTTTTGCGAACCACTTCAGCCTGCCGGATGGCTTCCATGAAGTTGGCTGGTTTGGGTTTGCCGGTGTCTCTGCCCGGTTGTGCGGCGGCACTGCCCATGACACACAGCATTGCCAGCAGCACGGCCCCTTGTTGGTATGGTTTTGTCATTGCAGCACCTGTTGTTCCTTCGCCTTACGGCTTGATACATCGGCGTTACTGACTATGGTAGAGACGGTCATCTGCATTTACATGAGCCGCATTTCCTAGGCTGTTTGCCCTTGCGCAGGGTGGTTGTGCGTTGGTACTACTGATTCGGCGTAGGCTGTTTGGGGTAGACGCGCGGACGAAAGATCAGCGGGGCCAGCGGCTTTCCGTCGTGAGTGCCAGTTGTCTGCTGCATGGGCAACGGATCGGCGGCATGTACATGCTGTACCGCGCCGTCCTGGGCGTTGTAGAGGACGACGATGCGGCTGTGGCGCACGGTATCGATCTGTTCGTGGTCAAAGTGCGGCAGGGGTGTCTGCTTGGCGCGATGCGAGCGGCTGCGTTGGCGGTACAGAGCCTGGCGCAGATGGCGCTGCTGGCGCTGCTGTCGCCGCCAGCGTGACCAGGCCAGCAGCAGCAAGCCGTTGGTCAGCAGAACCGCCCCGTAGAACAGAAAGGTGCTCAGGGTGGGGAAGATCGGGTCTATTTGTTCGTAGCCGGCTTTGTCCATGGTGTGACCGATCAACAGGAGCAAGCCTTTGGCGATCAGGTAACTAAAGGCGAACCAACCGGCGATGGTCAATAGACGGTCTATCCAGCGAGTGACGGGATGGCGTTGAGTCGTGATGATCATGACAGCTCCTTGATACCCCGGTCGGGGCTGCTCCAGCGGGCGCGGTTGCGACGCAGGCGCAGCATGACCATGGGGAAACTCCACAGCGTGGTTAAAAAATTGATCAACCAGTAGACAAATGGGTACCAGATGATCCAGAACATCGACAGGGGCAGATCGGGCTCGTAGCGACGGTCGATCCAGATGCTGACGGCGAACTGCAGCAGGCACATGCCGGCCAGCACCATACCGGTGAACGAGGGCGGGAACAGGCCGTTGATCTGGGTGGCGGCAGGCAAGTGCAGCACTTGTCCAAGCGCCCAGACCAGTACTGCCACGCCCAGGGCGAAGCTCCATAAGGTTGAACACAGGTATTCCAGGGTCAGGGGCCACATGCTGCGGTTTTCCCAGCGCAGGACTTGCGGGGTATATTTCAGGAAGGTTTCCGCACCACCCTGAGCCCAGCGCAAACGCTGCTTGAACAGGCCTTTCAGTGTTTCGGGCATCAATACCCAGCACAGGGCGCGCGGCTCATAGAACACCTGCCAGCCGGCCAGCTGTAACTTCCAGGTCACATCGATGTCCTCGGTGATCATGTCCAGACTCCAGTAGTCCACTTCGTCCAGGGCCTGGCGACGAAAGCCTGCGATCACGCCGGAAATGGTGAAGATCTTTCCGTAGACGCGCTGCGTGCGCTTGATCAGCCCGATGATCGAGGAGAACTCGCCCACCTGGATGCGGCCGATCAGGGTGGAGCGCGTGCGGATGCGCGGATTGCCGGTCGTGGCACCGACTTCCGGGTTGCGCAGCATGGGGGCGACCAGGTAATTGACGCCTTCCGGATCCAGGTAGGCATCCCCGTCTATACACACGAAGTAATCGCCGCTGGCGCTCATCGCTCCCATGCGCAGGGCCAGTGCCTTGCCCTGGTTCTGGGCCAGGTGGATGACGCGCAGCTTGTCGTGCTCCTCGCTCAGTGCATTGAGCACTTGGGCGGTGTGGTCGCTGGAGCCGTCGTTGATGGCGATGACTTCGATGTTGGGATAGACCTGGTTCAGCGCGGATAGGATGGTATGGCGAGCGTTGGCCTGTTCGTTAAAGCAGGGGATCAGGATACTGACCAGCGGCATGCCTTCCAGTTCAGGAGGGGCGTGTGGTTTATAGGCCCAGCGGCGTTCATGCTGGAACCAGAAGATCAAGCCACCGCCTATCCATATGCCCGACATGAACAGCGGGTACATGAAGATGAAGTAGAGCAGTAGGTGGCTGGTCAGGGCGACGGTGATTCCCAGGGGAATACCGACGATCAGGCACAGGGCCAATAGGGCGATCAGTCGTTCAATCATTTTTCGTTGGATACCAGTCAATCGTGATTTCCGGACGAATCACGTTCATCTTGGGCTGATTGTTGACAAAGTCGTCTGGGTAATAGCCGACATGTCGTGCCCCTCTTGCCTTCAGTGCATTGAGCCAGCCGGCCACCAGTTTGGAATCCAGTGGACGGGATGGCTGACCTTGGCCGAGCCAATCTACGGATTGCACTTCGAACACGGTGCGGCGCAGGCCTTCTGGGTGGCTGGCCACCTTGTCGACCAGCGCGTTCAGCCAGGTCACGGCATGCTGATCGTGGATGTTTTCCATGCGGGGCATGGCCATCACGGCAGTCCAGTCGTAGGCTTGCAGAAAATCGTTCAGGTTCTGCGCGAACCACTGTTCGCTCTGGGGCTGCAGAACCGGTAGGGCATACATATTGCGGGCCGTGCTGAGCTGCGGGCCGCGCTGCTTGCGCACCCGATCAGCCAGTTCCTGGGTCAAGTCGATCAGGGCTTGCGATTTAAAGCGCGTCCAGCGTTCAAATTGCTCGGGATTGGCTCGTATCGCCCCTATGTCCCTGCCAAAGCCAGCTTTTTCGTAGGCGTCCAGGGCGGCGGGCGAGGCATCTTCAAAGTCGCTCAGCGTGGCATCGTCATGGAATACGACACCCGAGAAGATGGCGCTGCGCCCCAGGTCTTCGTACAGATCGCCCATTATCTGGCGGGTGCGCAGGTCAAAGGGGGACAGGCGGCGGTAGCCTTGTGTGGATAGGGAAGGCGGGCTGCCGTCGGCATGCCATTGCAGCACGTATTGCGCCGGCTCGGATGTCTCGATGGCCAGCACGGGCATCCATGCAAAGACATTGACGTGGGCGCGCGAACTTAATTGCCAGGCCGTGCGGTTGAACAGGTCGGCGCGCATGGGCAGGTGGCGGTTGGGGAAGTAGACCGAGCGCACCAGGCCATCGCCGGCAGGGTCGGCGAAGGCTTGCAAATAGACACTACGTGGTTTCAGGTCTGCGATGCGTTGCACCAGGGCCCCCAAGTTGCGTTCCATCTGCACCGGATCGGGGTCGTACACATAATCCAGATCCACATGCACCACGCGTTCGGCCTGACGATCTTCACGGGCGGTGATAAAGCCTGCAAAGGTGCTGAGGTCCGGGTCGTTATCCACCAGATAGCGCGGCATATTCATCAGGTCGTGGACGTTGGCCACACCGTCGGTCAGCGTCAGGGCCATTTGATAGCCTTCTTGCTCCAGAATTTGCAGGCCCAGGCCGCTGATCCGGCCATAGGGCCAGACCCAGACGCGCGGCGTTTTGCCAGCGTGCTGTTTGACGCGGGCACTGATGGCGCGCACATCCTCGCGAAAGCGGGTGGTGTACTCGGCATCGGTCTCGTAACGTTTCTGATCGGTCAGGTAGCGATGTGCAGCGGCCACCGGCTGGAGATTGCCTTGTGGGTTGGCGATGGCTCCGTAATGCATGTTTTGAGTGTGCGCACCGATTTCCACCAAACCGGAGTGGGCCATTTCGTTGACCTGTGCCCAGTGCAAAAAGCGCGAACGCTCGGTGGGAAGACCGCCGAAGTCCACTTTTTCGTTCTCAGGCGTGTCCAGCCATTTTCCGACCGGGGCCAGCAGTGCAGGCCAGTGGTAGGCTTTGAGTAGCGGGAACACGCGGGTATAGAAACTTTGGTAACCGTCGTCAAACGACAGTAGCACCGCCTTTTCAGGCAGAGGCTCCATACCTTGGCGGGCGCGTAGAATTTGCTCCACGCTGACTGGCACATAGTTGTTTTCCTGTAGCCAGGAAAACTGCTGACGCAGGTGCTCGGTACTGACGCTCAGGTACGCCTGGTTAGGATCGTGGTCCTCCACGTCGTGATAGGCGATGATGATCAGCTCGTCATTGCGCCAGGGTTGCTCTTGCTGTTCGAGGCGACGCTGTTCGGGCGACACATACAGGGCCGGCGGGCTGACGCTGCAGGCGGATAAAATGGCGCTGAAGGCCAATATCAGAAGGGTCAGGATTGGTGTGCTCATTGTCGTGGCCGCTTAGAATTTGATCTTGAGTTCAACCATGCCGCTGTACTGTTGTTCGCGCTGGCCGTCATAGGGGCGGGACAGGGCCTGCAGGCGCAGGCCGACTTCCAGATTGCGGTCGTGCTGGTAGTTCAGTTCGTAGGCGACGGAACCGACGGCAGCCCTGCCATAGCCGCTTTGGTGATGTATGCCCACGCCCAGTGTCAGCGCCTGGGTCAGACGCTCGTCGTAATGCTGATAGATCAGGTGTTCCAAGCGCAGGGCCGGCACCGCCATGTATTCGCGTTGTGGGCTGTAGTAGGGTTTGTCTTCGTCTTTGTTGCCGGAAGCCCATAGTTCCAGCCGGGCGTCGGCCTTGATGCGCGGGCCGGTGTAGATGCGTTGGTTGCCTGTGATCTGCAGGCTCTGACGTACGTTGTCGTCAGAGAATTTTGTCGCGGTGTAGGCGGCTTGCACCCACTGCTCGGGGCCGTTTTGCCAGCGCAGCCGCACTTGTCCCTGATTGGCCGTGATGTCTGCGGCCAGGGCACGGTTCGGAATATCCAGGGTGCGATAGTCCAGGGTGCCGCCGATGCTCCAGTGATCGCTCAGCGCGTGATCGGCCTGCAGGCTGGCTCCCATCTTGTTGCCTTGACCCCAGTTCTGGTTGTTGATCGTCAACTGTGATTGCCAGTCGCGGCCGCGATATTCCAGGCCGGCTCCCTGCCAGTTCACGTTGTGGCCAAGTTCGTCGCTGGTATCCAGATGACCGGCCACTGCGGTGGCGCGCCAGTGGTAGTTGATGGGGGCGCTGTACCATTGCGCCTCGGTGCGAATACCGTCATTGCCCGAGACATCACCGCCGTTGCTGGTTTCAAAGCCGCTGCGCAGGATCAGTTCGTTCTTGCGGTAGGACTGCCAGTCTTTTTCCAGTTCCGCGACCCGTATATTGGTGGGGTAGTGCTTTTTGGCATACGCCAAGAGCTCTTCGGCCTGGCGGTATTCGTGCAGGTCCAGGGCGGTCTGAGCCTGGCTGATGATGACGTCTTCTTGGCGCGGTGCGTAGGTTTCGGCAATCTTCAGATTGCGTTCCGCCGCCCGTGGCATGCCCGATATGCGCTGGGCATCGGCCAACGGCACGCGTAGGTTGACGTTACTCGGTGCCTGTGCGCTGGCCTTGGCCAGATTTTCGCGCGCGTCCTTGAGCAGGCCCGTATAGGTGTAGAGCGAATTTTTCAAGATCAGGGCGTCGGTATACCCTGGATTGGGCTGCGGTATCGGATTGCCGCGCAGCCGACGGGTGGCGGGTGTGTCTTGTTCCATGCGCTCAGCCAGCGCCAGTGCCTGATCCTCGTGGCCAGACTCCAGCAAGGAAAAGGCCAATCCGGTTTGATAGCGCGTGCGTGTTTTTTCGTCCAGCGAGGGTTCGGCCAGCGCCCGCTCGTAGCTGGATACGGCTTGTTCGGGGTGACGGGCGCGCAGTTGCATCGAGGCCAGCGAGGCGTAGGCATAGTCGGGGTACTGGGCCTGCCGAGCTGGGTCGATGTCCACGGTAGCGGGGGCGTCTTCGCGTGCGTCCACGGCAATCAGGCGATCACCACGGATGCGACGGGCGAATGCGGGATTGCCCAGAAAGCTGGCGCTGTCAGCCAGCTTGTCTTGCAGCATGATGGCTCGGTTGGCGATCAAAAAGCGTTCGGGCAATGTGCGTGTGGGCTGGGGCGACAGCCGGGTCAATTCAGCGGCATAGTCGGCTTGACGGTCAGCCTGGTCTGCGTTCGAGAAGATGCCGGGATGTTGTGTTTGCCATTCCATTGCCTGGCGGTGTAGGCCGGCGGCATGCAGAGATTGGTCATAATCCCGGATGACATCGGTTTTGTTGGGCTGGGCGGCCAAAGCATCCTGGCTGACGCGCAGGGCTTCGTAGTTCTGGCCGGCAGCACGGTAAATGTAGCTGCGCGTCAGCAGGTAGGTGGTGTTTTGGCGTGTGGCCGGCTGCAGTTGCTGGGCGCAGCTCAAGGCCTGGGCGGTCAGTCCGGCATCGGCCAGGCTCATGCACAGGCCCATGGTGAAGGCGGCTTGCCGCGGAAAGCGCCGCATTCCTTCCCGATACAGATTTTGGGCCGGTGTCCATTGGCGCGCATCTTTATAGGCGCGTGCTGTCAGCAGCAAGACATCGGCCGGCAAAGGCTGCTTGGTCGGCCAGCTTTCGTACAGACGGATGACCTCGTGCGGCTGGCTTGCCCAGGCATGAATGCGCATCAGATCAAGCTGGACACGTGCCTCTTGCGGATGCTGTTGCCGGTACTGCTGCAAGCCGATGATGGCGGACTGGTATTGGCCTTGGCGTGCCTGTTTGATCCAATCCTCGTAGGAGGCAGCATGCAGACTAGTGCTACACGCGGACAGCACCAGCAGGGTAAAGGAATCCAGCCAGAACCGGCGCAGAACCGAGGTTCTGGCTGGAAAGAGGCCGACGTTTTGCAGAGCACGTCTTTTTATCGATCGCCTGGACACGTTTCTTCCCCCTTGTTATTTGTACATACTTCTGCCCACTGTTCGTTACTGCGCGGTCAGAAGGGGTATAAGGGGTATCCTAGGAGTCTGGGCGTCTGGCAGTAATTGGCCTTTTGATGTAAACCACTTGGTTTTTTGTAGTAAGCCACTCGGCCTAAGCTAAATGCTTCTTAAGAAAAAGCTTGCACAACAGAACAAACAGGGTTGGGGCTTTATTCAGCAGTCTGGACAAATCAGCGGCTGCATAGTCGGTTGTGATTGCCCCATTCGTGTGATCCAGCAGAACTTGCCTGTTTGCCAAATGCGTTCCCGCAGCACGCAGCCGTCGCCCAAATGTGTGCGTTAAGTCATGTACTCGCACTGGGCTGAAACCGGCATTGGCTGGACATTGATACAAATCCCCTCACGGTTGGGCCGCTCGTCACCTAGTAGCCCACCAGAGGCATTTATTTCGCGATTGGTTCCCCTTGTATGGAAAAGCACATACGGCTTGTGCTTTGAAAGGGTAGGGCCTACTGCTGCAACCCTACCTCGTGCTTTGCGATAGCGTTCATGGTTATGGAGCCGCTTGGGCCAATGCCTGCTATGCTAGCGTGGCTGACAGGTTATCCGTGGTGATTCGATCTTTCAGGCGTGCCTATGTACATTCAGGGATTGTCGGGCATCCGCCTGCCTAGTTCCTGTTGCCAAGATGAACCGAGCGAATGTGAAACAAGAGTAAATTTAACCAAACCGGAGAGATTTCCATGGGCACCAAAATTGTTACTGAAGCCGATCGTAAGCGTACTCCCCCTCCTGCCACCCCCAAGGGCGTGAACCTTAGCACGAAATTCCGGGGGCAACGTGTTAGCCAGGAGCGCGGTGCGCATACCCGCAGCAAGAAAAATCCCGGCAAGCGTGCACATTCGGGTTAATTTCTGGCGACAGCTTGGTACCTGGCAAGGCTTCAACGGCGGATGCTGGAAGAGTTAAGCATTTCCACACACAAAAATGTCCGCCTGTTGAAAAATTGAACTGCACCCCAAAAGTTGGATACCCATCCAAGCTTTGGGGTGTTTTACATGGCGAAGTACACAGAAGTATTCAAGCTAGAAATTGCACAGACGTATTGATCAACGCAGATAGGGGAGCGGTCCTTAGCTGCCCAGTACCGTCTGGACCACGGGACGGTGCGTTGCTGGATGTGAAGGTAGGCGCCTAGGGAAATTCGGTGTACTCAAACTCGCCTTGGTCGCGGGCCTCCAGGCGTTTTCCGTCCTGATATTTCTCCAGGCGATAGGGGGCGCCGAACAGGTACTTCCATTGTGTGCCATGACGCTTGCCATGGCGATATTGGCTGATTTCCGATAAGGCGCCGCTATCGTGGAAAACGACCTGGACGCCATGGTAGTTCCCTTCATTGTCAAAAGGGGAAATGGCCACCAAATAGCCCTGCTGCGAGTAACCGTGCCATACCCCGACCTGATAGCCGTTGCAGTACTGGCCTTGATAGCGGGTGGACAAGGGGTAGGTTTCTATCCATTCGCCTTCTCGTTGGTCGTTTTGGTAGTGTCCCTTTTCTGCAAGTTGACCGTTCTCATAACGGATGAATTCGCCATGGAGCATCCCATTTTTATAGTTTGACTGCTTCAACAACTGTCCATTGGCGTCGAACTCCGTTTGCTGGCCGTGCAGCATACCTTGCTGGTTGTAGTGGCTTATGATTCGACCCCATGAATTGTTGCTGACCCATTTTCCTGTCCGCAGGTCGTTGGTGTAGTGACCGCTAGACAGGGGCTCGCCAGCCTGATCGTAGCTGTGGTAGGGGCCATGGCGTTTGCCATGCCGATAGGATGTGTGCTCAAGGGAGTCATACGCTTGTCGCACAAATAGGCCGTGCCGCTGATTATCCAGGCGCTCAGAGCGTTCGATCAAGGTTCCTTGGGGGTTGTAGGCTTCGTGCAGTTGCCAACGCTTATCCACGGAGGTGAGCTGAACAATATGCAGCTCACCGGTTTCGTGGAACCACTTTTCCTGTTCTGCCAAACCGTAGTCGGTCTTGATGTGTTTGCTTTCGCTTGTGGCGGCGTGGCCGGGCAAGGCGACAAGCATAAGTGCAGTCAGTGTGATGGAGCCCAGAGTGGGGGCCAGTCTCGTGTTGAAACTCATTGGATGGCCCCTTCAAGTGCCTTGAAATCGGGAAGTGGTTTGAATTGATGTTGCCAGGTCTTTGTAATGGGGGTACCCGTTGCCTCTAGTTTTTCGACACGGTTGACGATACCCATAATCTGGATATGAGCGGACTCATCCACGTAATCCAACAGTTTGCCGTCCAGAGAACTGTCGGTCGCAGGCGTGGACCGGGGGAGGGTGATGGCCAACACCCTGTCCTGTTGATCGAGGAAGCGGTACTGGCGTAAAAAACGTTCCACAGGGAGTACGCGAGCCTGCTCCTCCCAACTCTCACCCAACAGTGCTGCTGCGGACACTTGCACACTGAGTTCAGGCAAATCGAGTGGTAGTGGTTGCCAAGCGGGCGTCCCCTGGCACGTGAGCTCGATGTGTGCCTTAAGGCCGTAAAAGTAGAGGCGCGCCTGATCGGTGGTTTGCAGTTGATAGATATACTGCTGCGGCATTCGCTGCGTTGTGCCATAGCTTGTATTGTCAGCGGTGGGAGGGGGCGCAAAATGTAAGGGCGTGCCGTGTTCCGTCAGCCCACTGGTTTCTTTCAGTGTGCAAAGTTCCGCTTGCTCGGGGCTCAGTGTGACGTAGAGGTCTGGGGCATCGGTGCTAAAGGGGGCCAAGTTCTCGAGTGTGGCAGTTTTGAACTCATCGTTTTGTTGATAAGGGTCGAACAACTGCCGTGTGGTGATGGGAGCAGATACGTTTTCGGGACGCGCCTGATTCAAATCATAAAAACGTACTGTCTTGCTTTCAATAGGCTCGGGCGCGTAGTTTCGGTAGGTCAACCCAACGGAGGCAGGCAAGGTATCGAGAAATTTGACGTTGAGCTCTTGGGGCAGGTGTCCTTGCAACACAATGGCCAGTAAGCGTTTTTCGCCTAGGCTTAGCCAGTCCGCTGCAGTCTGGTCATGTGGGTAGCGTAACTCCCCTTCATCGACCTTGGTCACATCAGGGAAAAAATAGCCGGTCTCACCTGGTATTAGTTGGATCAGAAACTCATAAGGATTATCGGTGGGTTGCAAGATGGCCTTGGCCCCTTCAAGCTCGACGTGTGAGCCTTTGGGCTTGATCGGCACATCGACCTGAATATGCTCCGTGTTGTGGTAGTTGAGCGTCGCTTCGATGTATTGCAGTTTTTCCAGAGCCTGGGCAGTCTGATCCCAACCTAGAGGTAAGATCTCAAGACTGGTTTCGGCATCATCATGGTCCAGGCCAGGGTGTTGGAAGGCGCCGGCAGCCTTGAAAGGGATAGCCAAGGCCTGATTGTTTTCATCGTAAGCAGCAATGTGGCTGGCCCTTATTTCACCGACCATGTAGGGGGCCAGTCCGGGATGGGCATAGTGCAGCAGGAAACGCTGGTCGTACGTGTCCAGCACACCTTGCGTATTGAGCATGGCTTGCGCGGAGGACGACAGGGCGGGGACGGGCGGGTCTGTTTCGTCCTGCGTGAGCAACTCGTACCCCTCTGCGTTTTCTAGAAACTGCAGATCATGATTAAAGCGCCAGCTTTCGGGGTAAATCGCGGACACAATCCTAAACGTTCCCTTGTCGCGCAGTTCGGGGGGTAAGGGGACATGCATGATGACTGCCTGACGTACCAGCCAACCTGTCTGACGCTCTATCACGGCATAGCCAAAAATACGGGTTTGCGGATTGGCACGTTCGTCTTGCCCCGTATCGGTAATGGCGAGCGTCACGACATCTGAGTCAAAATCCTTGACGGTCATGCGTATGTCAGGAAGACCGTTTTGGCCTTTAATGATTTGCGAGGATCCCTTTTTCACCGCTAATTGATGCATGAGGCCTGGGCGAGATAACTGATCATTCAGCAAGTGATCCAGCGTGGTTTTGAGCTCGGCTTTCAGTTTCTGGCTGGCGGTATTGAGCGTGACATCGACCAGTTGATTGCTTTCTTTGTCAACGGTTAAGGTGTAGCCGTCTTTCAGGGCAGTACGCAGCTCGTCTTCGCCATAGCCGCTTTGTTCAAAACTGCTCATGCCGCCATGTTTGAAGTTAAGGCGCATGTATTCGGGGCTAATATTCAGCTTGTAGGTGGAGGACTTGTCCTCTACACCGTAATGCATGAGCATTTTGATGGACATGCTCTCGGAAAGATCGCGTGTACCACGCTGAACATTCACCGTCATGTCGGTATATACCTGATAACGCCGTTCGTCACCGTCAACGGGGTGAAAAGTAAGCTTGGAACCAGGCCCGTCAGGAGAGCATCCGGCAAACATCAAGACGGTTAACGTCGCAGTAATGGCAAAACGCAAAACAATTCCCTTGCACAGTCAGTTTGTTAACGCGCATTACCATAGTGTTTTGTAGAGACCAATTCAAGAAATAGACTGGTTTAATTCAAATTGAAATGGCTGGAGAGAAGGGGTTACATCTTGAGTGATCAGCCAAGCGATAAGGCGTTGTGTGAAGCCTTGTCGGAATTGTTTGTAGACAGGCCGGTTAATTACCAGGCTATTGCGAACGTGGCCAAGTACTTTTCGGTACACCATGTAGAAAGGGCTTTGTTCGAGTGGGTGGCGCCGGTTTGCTATTCCAATGCGCTTGCCCCCATCCCTTCGATCTGGACCGGGTTTGAACCCGACCAACTCTGGCGCGATATTGTGGCGCATCGCCAGGCTCGTGCCGGTGCCGGTCTGTTCAGACGGGTGCGCTGGCATGCCCAACAGCGTTTCCTGCGCTATTACTTTGCCAAGGAGTGGCGTGAGCTGTCTCAGTACTTGTCGTCGGGTAATCCCCCTCATTTTTAACGATCGTTAAAAATGGGGGGGATTACCGCCTCTCTTAAGCGTTAGCCTTTTGTGGCCAAGCATTGCCTCACTGCCAGTTGCTGCTGATTGTGTTGATGCACAGGCCGATGAGTGGCTGGAATTGGGGTGCACGCGCTGTTTGTCTTTGCTGCCCGCAGAATAGGCCCACTGAATAAGTGTTTTGTGGCTTCTGCAGGCGGCTCTTTACTGAAATTTCTCTTACCAAAGCCCATGATGAAATTTAAATTTCATCATGGGCTTTGTGCTTTCATCGTCAGGATGTAGAAATGTATTCAAGCAAGGGTTTATCCCTTGTTTCTCTGTGAAGACCTTATTTAAAGCCATTATTTGCCAAGGCTAGCCCGCCCGGGTCTTCCTTTTTTCCTATCCCCAAGGGTAAATACGGAGCCAAATCATCGCATCCATAATTGAAATTAAAATTTTATTAAGTATTATGTGAAAAACAAATTTCAATTTTAGGTTGTGTCATGGTCATCAAAGATTCGATCCTGGATATTCTCGATGTCCTGCCCAGTGCGGAGCGGCGCTTGGCCGATGTGGTCCTGTCTCATATGGGGCAGCTGGCGACTTACTCTGCCCAGGAGTTGGCCGAGAAAGCAGGTGTATCGGCGGCTACCGCGGTGCGCTTTTTCCGGCGTTTGGGTTTTAACGGTTTTAACGAATTCCGGGTCACGGCCCGTGAGCAAATGGGTGACGGCGCTCCCTTCAAGCGTCTGCACTCCATGTCCAGCAGCGGTATTCAGGCCGATATGACGCCGTTTATCAATGCAGACGTACAGAACATTTCCACCACCTTCCAGAACATCACTGAACAGCATCTGGATAAGTTCACCCAAGCCGCTCTGAAAGCACGGCGCATCTGGGTGTTTGGTTTCCGCAATGGCCAGATCCTGGCGTGCTACGCCCACTCTTTACTGCAGCAGCTGCGCCCGGATGTGCATCTGGCGGTGGGCACGGTGGCCCATCTGACCGAACAACTGGCTGATGTGGAAGCAGGGGATCTGGCATTGGTGATGGATTTTCGTCGCCGCTCGGTGCTTTTGCCTTCCCTGGTGGAGCATCTGCGGGGCGAGTCGGTACAGATGGCTTTTTTGACGGATGGTCTGGAAAGTTCCTTGCTGCGTTCGCAAGACATCGCGTTCACGGTGGCGACACGCGGGGAGTACTTGTTTGACTCGCATACCGGCACGCTCAGCCTGATCAATTATCTGGTCAGCCGTGTGGCCCTGCAGGCCGAGACGCAGGTGGCGCGCAAGTTGCAGAAGATTGAATCCATCCATCGCAGTTTTCAGGACTTGAAGTCCAATAATTAAACCCATAAAAGTGGAGCAGACATGAACAAACATGCCGTTCGGGAGCAAGGCGCGGTGCAACTGTATCTGAACCCTCGTTGCGTTCAGGACAGCCAGGAATATGACGCTTCCTTGCAATCGATTTTGTCGGTAGCCGCCTTCGAGCAGGCTCAGGCCAGCATTGTGCAGTGGCCCGGTTACGCGCCTACCCCTTTGCGTCATTTGCCCGGTCTGGCCGCGCAGATGAAGGTGGGCGGGGTGTACTACAAGGATGAGGCCGGTCGTTTTGGTTTGGGCAGCTTCAAGGCTTTGGGTGGTGCTTATGCAGTCAACCGTTTACTACTGCGCCAGCTGCAAGCCCATACCGGCAATCCCAACTTGACGCTGGATGATCTGAAAAACCCTGCCTACAAGGACTTTATTGCTGGCTTGACTGTGACTTGCGCGACCGATGGCAATCATGGCCGTTCGGTGGCCTGGGGGGCGAAGAATGCCGGTTGCCAGTGTGTGATCTATATCCACGAACACGTCAGTACCGGTCGTGAGCAGGCCATTGCCTCTTACGGGGCCAAGGTGGTACGCGTGCCCGGCAATTACGATGACTCGGTTCGCCAGGCCGCTGAAGATGCCAAAGAGCATGGTTATTTTGTGGTGTCCGATACGTCCTACCCTGGCTATATGGATGTGCCCAAGGATGTGATGCAGGGCTACACCGTCATGGTGCAGGAAGCCCTGGACCAGATCGGTTCGGGCAAACCTGTCAGCCACGTCTTTATTCAAGGTGGTGTGGGTGGTTTGGCGGCAGCGGTGTGCGCTCATATGTGGGAGCGTCTGGGTGCCCAGCGTCCTCGTCTGATTGTGGTTGAGCCTAATAAGGCCGATTGCCTGTTCCAAAGTGCTGTGCAAGGTAAACCCGTTACGGTCACCGGCGATTTGAATACGGTGATGGCCGGTCTGGCTTGCGGCGAAATCTCCTTGCTGGCCTGGGAAATTCTGGACCCCGGTACCTATGCCTATATGACGCTGGAAGACGATGCCGCCTTGCAAACCATGCGCCGTCTGGCCCGTGCTGATAAAGGTGATGCGCCGATTGTGGCGGGTGAGTCTGCTGTGGCCGGTGTGGCCGCTTGCATGGCTGCGTGCGAGCAAGCGGACTGGCGTCAAGCTTTGGGCATTGATGAAAACAGCCAAATTCTATTTTTTGCCAGCGAAGGCGATACCGATGCAGAGCTGTATCAGCGCATTGTCGGGATGAGCGCCAAAGAAGTGCTGGCTCAGGAGCCGGTATGAACAGCCCAGCCAGCACTTGTTTAGCCATTAATGGCGAACGCCTGCTGCAGCGTATTGCGCAGTTGGCGCAGATTGGTGCGATCGACGGGGGCGGCGTCTGCCGTCTGGCTCTGACGGACGAGGACAAGGCGGGCCGCGATCAGGTGGTCAGCTGGATGCGTGATCTGGGCATGCGTGTGGAGATCGATCAGATCGGCAACATTATCGGGACACGCGCTGGCCGCCTGGATGTGGCGCCGGTCATGACGGGCTCGCATATTGATACCGTGCGTACCGGCGGACGCTACGACGGCAATCTGGGTGTGCTGGCTGGACTGGAAGTGGTGGCCAGTTTGAATGATGCCGATGTGCAGTTGGATCGTCCCTTGCAAGTGGTGGCCTTTACCAATGAAGAGGGCGCGCGCTTTGCACCGGACATGATGGGCAGTCTGGTGTTTCAAGGTGGCTTGTCCTTGCAAGAGGCGCTGGACACCGTGGGCATTGATGGCAGCACCGTGCGCGAGAACCTGGAGCGTATTGGCTACGCCGGTTCCGTGCCTTGCGGCCAACCTGATGTGCATGCCTATATGGAACTGCATATTGAGCAGGGCCCGGTTCTGGAGCATGAAAGTATCGATATTGGTGCCGTGACGGGCGTGCAAGGGATTTGCTGGTTGGAGTTCGAGGTGCAGGGCGTATCCAACCACGCAGGCACCACCCCCATGCACCTGCGTCATGATGCCGGTGTGGTGGCTCAGCAGATTGGCGGCTTTGTGCGCCAACTGACTGAACGCTACGGCCCGCCGCAATTGGGCACGGTAGGGCGCTGCGAGCTGTTTCCGAATCTGGTCAATGTGATCCCCAGCAAAGCCGTGTTTACCGTGGATTTGCGCAATGTGGACAAGGTCAGCCTGGATCAGGCCGAGCAGGAAGTGCTGGATTTCGCCCGACAAGCGGCCGAGCGTGAGGGTGTGCAGATCAAGCATCGCCATCTGGCCCGCTTTGATCCGGTGCAGTTTGATGAACGCTTGATCAGCAAGGTCGAGCAACACGCCAAGGATCTGGGCTGCTCGGTCAAGCGCATGCCCAGCGGTGCCGGACACGATGCGCAGATGCTGGCGCGTTCCTGCCCCACAGGCATGATTTTTGTACCGAGTGTGCGTGGCCTGAGCCACAACCCGGCAGAGTTTACCCACGACAAAGACCTGATAGCGGGATGTTCGATTCTGCTATCGACCTTGGTGGAGTTGGCCCGTGAATAAGCAGTAAACCCCTGATGACGGGACCGCCGCCACAAGAGCAAAGGCGGACCGCTTTTAACTACCTGGAGAGACAAAACATGAGCAACCTGCTTAAGGACCGCTTGCGTCCTGCCAAAGCCTTAGCCGCCGTCTGGGCTACCCTTGCCATTACCGCTATTGCCCCCGTGGCGGTCAGTGCTCAAACCACGCTGACCGCCGTAATGGAAGCGCCCTTGCGTTCCCTGGACCCAGTCATTACCACCTCCTACATTGTGCGTAACTACGGCTATATGGTGTACGACACCTTGTTGGCGGAAGATGCGCAGGGGCAGGTCAAACCCCAGATGCTGGAAGGCTGGAAAGTGTCTGAGGACGGCCAGACCTACACCATGACCTTGCGTGAAAACCTGCGCTGGCATGATGGCTCGCCGGTAACGGCTGAAGATGCGGTCGAGTCCATCAAACGCTGGATTCAGCTGGACAAGATGGGACAGATCATGACGGAGTTTCTGATCAAGATGGAGGTCGTGGATGATCGCTCCTTTGTGATGCAGTTCTCTTTCCCGACCGATATTGCCTTGCGCGCCATGGGCAAGCCCAGCTCCTTGCCTTTGTTCGTCATGCCCAAGGAGGTGGCACGCACGCCGGTCAGCCAGGCAATTACTTCTACCGTGGGTTCGGGACCATTCCGCTTTGTGGAGAAGGAATATCGACCAGGTGTGCAGGCTGTGTTCGAGAAAAACCCGGACTACGTACCCCGTAATGAGCCAGCCAGCGGTTTGGCCGGTGGCAAGCAGGTCAAGGTAGACCGTGTGCGTTGGGTCGCCATGCCGGATGCCATGACCGGGGTGAACGCGCTGCGCAGTGGCGAGATTGATGTGATCGACCAGGTTCAGTTGGACCTCTTGCCCTTGCTACAAAACGAGTCGGACATTGTTCTGAATGCCTCCACGGCGCGGGGCGCGCAGACCGAGATGCGCTTTAACTTCCTGCAGCCGCCATTCAATAACAAGCAAGTACGGCAGGCCGCCATGATGGCGCTGAACCAGAAGCCCTTGATGCAGGCGCAGGTCGGCAACCCGGACTATTTTGAAACCTGCGGTGCGGTGTTTGGCTGCCGCAGCGTATTCCCGTCACAAGCCGGTTCTGAAGCCTACTTCAAGGGTGATGCCGCCGGTGCGAAAAAACTGCTGGAGCAGGCCGGTTACAAGGGTGAGCCCGTGGTCTTGCTGCATCCCACCGACTTCCTGACCTCGCCCGTGGTGCCGGTGATTGCCCAGCAACTGCGCAATGCCGGGTTCACCGTCAACGTGGAAGCCATGGACTGGCAAACCGTGCAGACTCGCCGCACGTCCAAGCGTCCTGTGCAAGAGGGCGGCTGGAGCATCATCACCACCTATTCGGGTCTGGTGGACGTAAGCAATCCGTTGAGTTTCATGGCAGTGGCCTCCAACGGCGACAAGGCCTGGTTTGGCTGGCCGGATGTTCCTGCCATTGAAAAGACACGCATGGAGTTTGCCCGCGCCAGTGGCGAGTCCGAGCTGGGTCGTTTGGCTACGGACCTGCAAAAACACATCATGGATGAAGGTGTGATCGTCCCCCTTGGCGAGTTCAAGATGGTCAGCGCCATGCGCAAGAACCTGAATGGCTTTTTGCAAACCCCGGTTCCGGTCTTCTGGAATGTGGAGAAGCGATGATTGGGCTTATTTTCAAGCGCGTACTGGCCACCATCCCGGTATTGCTGATTGTGGCGCTGGTGATCTTTGTGGTCCTGCGCATGACACATGGCGATGCCGCGGTGCTGGTGGCGGGGGATAACGCGACAGATGCACAGATCGCGGAAATCCGTCACCAGATGGGGCTGGACCAGCCAGTGCCGGTGCAGTTCGTGCAATGGCTGGGCAGCATGGTGCAAGGGGACTTTGGCACGTCCCTGATCTCCAGCCGCCCGGTCAAGGATCTGGTGCTGGATCGTCTGGGGCCTACGGTTTCGCTGACCTTGCTGACCCTGGCCTACACCCTGGCCATTTCCATTCCGTTGGGGGTGTGCTCGGCCTGGTATCGGGGCAAGTCTCTGGATCGCTTGGTGATGGCAGGGTCGGTGGCGGGCTTTTCCGTGCCGGTATTCATCGTGGCTTACTTGTTGATCCTGCTGTTCTCGCTGGAGCTGCGCTGGTTGCCGGTACAGGGCTACAAGCCCTTGAGTGAAGGCCTGTGGGAACACTTGCGGCATTTGATTCTGCCTGCGGTGTCCCTGGGCACGGTGTACATCGCCCTGATCACCCGCATTGTGCGCACCAGTGTGATCGACACCTTGAACGAGGATTACATCCGCACCGCCCGTGCCAAGGGCCTGAATGAGCGTCGTGTCCTGACACGTCACGCCCTGGGCAATGCGGCGGTTCCCATCCTGACGATTATCGGCATCAGCATCACCATGCTGATCGGCGGAGTGGTGGTAACGGAATCGGTCTTCAACATTCCGGGGCTGGGACGTTTGGTGCTGGATGCGGTGCTGTCCCGCGACTTTACGGTGATTCAGAGCCTGATCGTGCTGTTTTCGCTGGTGTATGTAGGGGTGAATCTGCTGATTGATATCTCCTACATGCTGGTCGATCCCCGTATCGATTATTGAGCCCTCGCTTTTTACAGGTAGAACACTATGCAAAAGCTCAACAAATTGAAGAAAGTGGTCGCCAGCCATTCGGCCCGTGCCGCCTTGCTGTTCCTGATCCTGATGGCCGCCATGGCGATTTTTGCTCCCTTTCTGGGCACGCAAGATCCCACCCTGCTGGACCCCAGCGTGCGTCTGCAACCGCCTTCCGAGCAGTTCTGGCTGGGGACGGATGCACTGGGCCGGGACCTGTATTCCCGTGTGGTGTACGGGGCGCAAGTGTCCTTCATGGTGGGGTTCGGTGTCCTGGCCATCAGCGTGTTCTTTGGCGTGATTCTGGGTTCGCTGGCGGGTTATTTCCGCCGTCTGGACGCGGTCATCATGCGAGTGATGGATGGGGTGATGGCTATCCCTGGCATCTTGCTGGCCATTGCGCTGGTGTCGGTGTCCGGTGCCAGCCTGACCACGGTACTGATCGCCATTGCCATCCCGGAGATTCCTCGCATGACGCGGCTGGTACGGGGCGTAATCCTTAGCGTGCGTTCCGAGCCGTATGTGGAAGCGGCCATGACGGTGGGGACCTCGGCCTACGTGATCTTGTCGCGCCATATGTTCCCCAACACCTTCGCACCCTTGATTGTGCAGGGCACTTATGTGTTTGCCTCGGCGGTGCTGCTGGAAGCGATCTTGAGTTTCCTGGGGGCGGGCATCCCTCCCGAGATGGCCTCCTGGGGCAACATCATCGCCGAAGGTCGCCTGTACTTTCAGTTGATTCCCGGCATCGTGCTGTACCCCGGCATTGTGCTGTCCATCACCATTCTCAGTATCAACGTCCTGGGCGACGCTTTGCGCGATGCTCTGGATCCCAAGCTGGTCACACGGCTGTAAATGACGAGGGCAGGAGACATAACAATGAATACCTCTACGACCAAGCCCCACTGTGTTTTGTCGGTGAAGGACTTGTGCATTGAAACCAAAGCGGCTCAACCCCGCCTGTTGGTGAACAAGCTCTGCTTCGATGTGTATGCAGGCGAGACCTTGTGCATTGTGGGCGAGTCTGGCTCGGGCAAATCCTTGAGTTCCTTTGCCATCATGGGCTTGCTGCCACCCGATACCTTGCGTGTCAGCCAGGGCAGTATCGAGCTGATGGGCGAGAATCTGCTGACCATGAACAAGGAGCATTTGCTGTCCTTGCGCGCTTCGGCCATGTCCATGGTGTTTCAGGAGCCCATGACCGCCCTGAATCCGGTGCAGCGGGTGGGTGAACAGATCGACGAAGTGATCCGTATCCACGAAAAGAACAACTCCCGGCTGGAGCGTCGCCAACGTGTGATCAATATGCTGGAGCGCGTGCGTTTGCCGGAGCCGGAAAAGCTTTTCATGGCCTATCCGCATGAGCTGTCGGGCGGTCAGCGCCAGCGCATCATGATTGCCATGGCCTTGATCCTGCAGCCACGTTTGTTGATTGCGGATGAACCCACCACGGCACTGGATGTGACCACGCAAAAGCAGATTCTGAGTCTGATCAAGGAACTGCAAAGCGAATGCGGCACCTCGGTCATTTTTGTGACGCACGACTTTGGTGTGGTGGCGGATATTGCCGACCGGATTCTGGTGATGAAGCGTGGCGATAGTGTGGAGATGGGCACGTGTCAGCAGATTCTGTCCAATCCCAAAGCAGCCTATACCCGCTCCCTGATTGCTTCCGTTCCCAATGTGCATCCGCCTGCAAAAGAGGAAGTGCAAAACGAGGTCGTGCTGAGCGCCCGTGGTTTGGGCAAGGTCTATGGCTCGGACTGCTGGTTCTCCAAGGGGCGCAAGATGCACGCGCTCAGCGACATCAATCTGGATATACGTCGTGATGAAGTGCTGGGTGTCGTGGGGGAGTCCGGCTCGGGCAAATCCACTTTGGCGCGCTGCATTATTGGTCTGGTCGAAGCCAGCTCGGGGCAGATCACCTTGAACGGTGAAACCTTGCCCGCCGCCTGCAAGGACCGCCGCCTGGCGCAGCGGCGCAAAGTGCAGATTGTGTTTCAGGACCCGTATCGCTCGCTGAATCCTCGCGTGACGATTGGCCAGTCTTTGACAGAGGGTATGCACAACATCGGCGTTGATCCCAAAGTCGCTATCGAACGCGTGACCGAGGTCTTGTCCATTGTGGGCCTGGACGCGGATGTGCTGGAACGCTATCCGCATCAGTTCTCGGGCGGCCAACGGCAGCGACTTTGTCTGGCCCGCGCCATTGTGATGGAGCCGGATGTATTGATTGCGGACGAATCCGTGTCGGCGCTGGATGTGCTGGTGCAAGAGCAGGTGCTCAAGTTGCTGGTGGATATCAAGCGCAAAACTGGCGTTGCCATCCTGTTCATTACCCATGACTTGCGTGTTGCCGCGCAGATTTCTGACCGCATTGTGGTGATGCAAAAGGGCCGGATTGTGGAGGCCGGGGACCCAGGGCGTGTCATTAGTCAGCCTAGCCAGGCTTACACCCGTGAACTGGTGGAATCCGCACCCGGTGTGCATTGGGATTTTCAGAATTTTTGTGCTTATGCCTGATTAACACGGCTGTTGGGGCTGTGTTGATTGTGCAGAGCTAAATCCTGCTGCTGGAGTGCGGCAGGGCGTATCGAATCCCGCCCAGGGCGGATCTTAATGGTTGATGGAGTTCAAATCTCATGTCCAGGTTTGTCAATGTCGCAGCGGCTCAGTTGGGCCCTATCGCGCGCAGCGAAACTAAAAAACAAGTGGTTGACCGCTTGCTGGCCCATTTGCATCAGGCCAAAAAAATGGATGTTGATGTGGTGGTGTTTCCCGAGCTGGCACTGACCACGTTTTTCCCGCGCTGGTTCAGCGAGGATATTTCTGATTTTGATTGTTTTTATGAAACCCAGATGCCGGGGCCGGACACCCAGCCCCTGTTTGATGCTGCTGCCAAATTGCAGATCGGTTTCTACCTGGGCTATGCCGAGCTGGTCATTGAAAACGGCGTAAAGCGTCGCTTCAACGTATCCATTCTGGTCGATAAAACCGGCACGATTGTGGGCAAGTACCGCAAGGTGCATTTGCCCGGTCATGGCCAGGACGAGCCCTGGCGTGCTTTCCAGCATCTGGAGAAGTACTATTTCGAGCCCGGACACGAGTTCGGTGTGTGGTCGGCCTTCGGGGGCGTGATGGGCATGGCCTTGTGCAACGACCGCCGCTGGTCGGAAACCTATCGCGTCATGGGTTTGAAGGGCGTGGAAATGGTTATGCTGGGCTACAACACGCCGGTTCATAATCCGCCCGCACCCGAGCACGACGATCTGTCCATGTTCCATAACCATCTGGTGATGCAGGCCGGGGCCTATCAGAACGGCACCTGGGTGGTGGGTGTGGCCAAGGCGGGTAGCGAAGAGGGCATTGAGATGATTGGCGGCAGCGCCATCATTGCGCCGTCTGGCGAGATTGTTGCGGCTTGCTCGACCAAGGGGGACGAGCTGGCGATTGCCCGTTGCGATCTGGATCTGTGCCATTCCTACAAGAGTACGACCTTCAACTTTGAGCGTCATCGTCGGCCAGAAGCGTATGGCCTGATCAGCTCGCAACGTGGAGCGGTGGTGCCATGGGCGTGAACGAACATACAAAAATGGACCTGGCCTGGGATGCGGTCAGTCTGACGCAAGCCTTTGTGCGCATTCCCAGCTTGTCCGGGCAAGAGCAGGCCATGGCGGACTTTGTGCAGCAAGTCATGCGGGAGTTGGGTTTTGACCAGATCAGCGTGGACGGCAAGGGGTCGGTGCTGGGCTTTGTAGGCCCGGCCCAGGCTCCGCTGGCCTTGTTGTTCGATGCCCATATGGATGTGGTGCCTATCGCCGGAACCTGGACGGTTGAGCCTTTTGGGGCGCAGATCAAGGATGGCCGCATGTATGGGCGCGGCACCAGTGATATGAAGGCAGGCTTGGCCGCTGCTCTGTGTGGCGCGGCGGCAGCGGCTCGTAGCGGGGCCTTGAAACAGCGTATTGCCGTGTCTGCCAGTGTGATGGAGGAAGTGATCGAAGGCTATGCCTTGTCTCATGCTCTGGAACAATGCACGCCGGGTGCCGTGGTGATTTGTGAGCCCTCGCGTTTGCGCATCATGGTTGGGCAGAAAGGGCGGCAGGAGATTCTGTTGCGTCTGCAAGGCCGTCCAGCCCATGCGGCCTTGCCGCATCTGGGGATGAATCCCATTCAGGCGGCAGCCAAGGCGATTTCTGCGTTGCAGACGCTGGATTTGCCCAAGGATGCCCAAGTGGGCCAAGCCTTGCTGGTGCCAACCGACATTATTTCTGACCCGCACCCGTCCATTTCCTTGATTCCTTCTTCTGTCACCGTCCGTTTTGATCGACGCACGCTGGTCGGTGAAAGCAGCGAATCGGTGTTGAAACAAATGGAGCAATGCTTGCAAGCCGCAGGCGTGGAGGGCTTTTCGCTGGAGCTGGTGGACAGTCAGGTACAAACGTATACAGGTCAGCAGGCCAGCCCGGAGCGGGACTTGCCCGCCTGGCGGCTGGATGAGTCCGCACCCTTGGCCCAAGCCATGGTGCAAGCGGTTCAGCAAGCCGGGCGTGTGGTGGAAATGGATACCTGGTGGTTTTGCACCAATGGGTCCGAATCTGCCGGGCGACGTGGCATTCCCACTATCGGCTTGGGACCGGGCGAGGAAGCACAGGCACATACGGCGGATGAGTCGGTAGCGATCGACGATGTTTTGGGGGCCAAGGACATTTACGAACAGCTTTGCCTTCAACTGGCGGGACAAGCGTAAGAGCAAACGGAGACAAGTGATGCGTATTGCAGTAGCGGGTTTTCAGCACGAGACCAATACCTTTGGCCCGGCCATGGCAACGATGGCGGACTTTGAGCATGGGGGCGGCTGGCCGGGAATGTGCCGGGCCGAGGCGATTGAACCTGCCTTGCGTGGTGCCAACATCCCGGCAGCCGGGTTTATGGCTGCCGCTGCACCAGCCGGGGTCGAGTGCGTCCCGCTACTGTGGGCTGCCGCCAGTCCTTCCGCTCCAGTTGAAGCCATGACTTATGAGGCGATCGTGGCGGAGATTCTGTACCGCCTGGAGCAAGTTCTGCCCGTGGATGCGGTGTATCTGGATTTACATGGCGCCATGGTGGCCGAGCATCGCGATGATGGGGAAGGGCATTTGCTGGTTCTGGTGCGCGAGATGGTGGGACCGGATGTGCCAGTGGTCGCCAGTCTGGATTTGCACGCCAACGTCAGCGACACCATGCTGGCGCAGGCCGACATGCTGGTGGCTTACAAAACCTACCCGCATGTGGATATGGGGCAAACGGGTGAGCGTACTTTTCAGGCGCTGATGCGCTGTCTGCAAAGCGGTCGTCGCCCTGAATTGGCCTGGCATCGATTGCCTTTCCTGATCCCGGCGATCTGGCAAAGCACCGAGATGGAACCGGCGGCCAGCCTGTACCGTCACTTGTCATCGCTGGAAGAAAGAGAAGGCGAGGGGAGCGTGTCGTTCGCCATGGGCTTTCCTGCCGCGGACGTGCCGGAATGCGGAGCGGTTTTGTGGGCCTACGCCCAGACCCAGCAAGAAGCCGATAGCCGTTTGGCAGACTTTCTGGACGAGGTGCTTGATAAAGCCCAAGCCTTCCAAGGCAAGCTTTACGAACCGGACGAAGCCGTGCAATGGGCGCTGAGTCACCCCGGCAAAGGCCCGGTGATCATTGCCGATGCTCATGACAATCCCGGTGGCGGGGCCAGCTCCGATACCTGTGGGCTCTTGCGCGCCTTGCTGAAAGCCAAGGTATCGGATGCCGCTTTAGGCTTGATCGTGGACCCGGAAAGCGCCGCTCTGGTGCACCAGGCAGGGGCTGGTAAAACCATCGGGCTGTCCTTAGGCGGTAAGTCCGGTGTTCCCGGTGATATGCCCTTGCAGGCACGCTTTTATATCGAGTCCGTATCTGATGGCCAGTTCCGCGCCACTGGCCCGTACTACGCAGGCTGCGCCATGAACCTGGGCCCCAGCGCCTGTTTGCGCATAGAGGGCGTGCGTATCGTTCTGGCCTCCTACAAGTCGCAGATGGCGGATCAAAGCATGTTCCGTTTTGTCGGGATAGAGCCGGAACAGATGAAGATACTGGTCCTGAAAAGCGCCGTGCACTTCAGAGCGGACTTTGGCAGTATCAGCGACCGCATTATTGTCGGAGCAGCACCGGGAGGAGTTTCCATGCGCACAACAGACTTGCCGTGGGAGCGTTTACCGGCAGAGCGCCTGCTGTATCCCGGTGGCCCCAGCCTGTCCCAATGGCGAATCATGCAATCAGAAGGGCGGGCCTGTTCACAATAGCTTTGCATTTTTTACCCAAGTAGGTATACTCCTGCCTTCACGGTTTTGATGCAGATTAGCTCGGTAAAACGAGCTTTGAAAATCAGACCGCCTGTTCAGACAAGTGTGGATTTCGATCGGCACCGAGACTAACTATCAATAATCTCAAATCGAAAGAAAAAATCTAAAAAACACTTGCAAGAAAGGAAGAACAGGGTTATAGTTTAATTCTTTCGGGGCGTAGCGCAGCCTGGTAGCGCACTTGCATGGGGTGCAAGGGGTCGAAGGTTCAAATCCTTCCGTTCCGACCAAATTTTAAAAGGCCTACAGCATTTTTGCTGTAGGCCTTTTTTCATTGCTGTGAGCTGCCTGCCGTACCTTGATCTGTTCCCGCCGTGCTTTGTACCGGCGGGTTCCGGTATCCCCACTATCAGTTATATCCAGGAGGTTGTGTTTCGACGATGGCCTTCACACCCATGTAAATGGCCTGGTTCGGGTTCCGGGTACAGTAGTTATGCATCCACTCGGCAATTTGCGCAGGAGTCAGGCGGATCTGGCCATTGTCTGGTCGATGAAGGTTGGTCGCAGAAATAAAACCTTGGACCCAGGACATATAGGCCAGACTCATTGTGGCAAAAACCTCTCCATCCGAGGGATCCTTCCACATGGAATCGTGCCCTCGCATGTCCAAGGCCTCGACCATGCTGCTGCATTTGTAATGGGCTCCTAAGCCGTGTCCGATTCCCTGTGCATTTGCCGCCGTTAGGCCAGTTAAAAGATAAACGGTCAATACGGTTTTCTTCATTTTGCTTTCTCCCATGCAAAGCAATTTTGTATTGAAATTAAAGTTCTTTGTTTTTATTGTGTGACCATGCGCGCGTTAACAAGCTGGGTTCAGACGGATCTTGAACTTGGTTTGCATAAGTCTTGTGTACTGTGCATATTGCTATTCAAGCGCACCACATTTTCTTTGGGCTAGGAAACGGGTTTGGCTGTGTATGGCGAAATATACCAACGCTATTGGTTCTCGCAACTAGCGTAGTTACTTATAGAATTTGTAGCGGTTGAGTACGCTGTGTTTGAACTCATGACAAAAGCTGGTTGCAAACAAAAAACCCGTATTACGGGCTTTTTGTTTTATCAAGTTCCAAGGGTTCGATTACCACCCCCAGCAAGTTCCCGCCGCAGGCTTGCCGCAATTGCGGTAGTTCACCGCAAACCACAGTTTTCCTGCGCCACGCGGACTGCCATCGGATTTAACGTCATCGCGTGGCAGTTCTTCCAGAGTGTCGCGTGCTGTTTTAGTGTCGGAGTCACTGGCAGCGTCAGTTTCCAGGACGATACGGCCTAAGGCTGCCGCATCACGGTCTTCAAAGACCAGATCCGTGTCTTTTAGAGCCGCCATTTTCAGGGCTGCATCGCGCACGGCAGCGGCGTAGCTGTCATCCGAACCACCAGGCTTCAAGGCCTTGTTCAACGTGCTGACGGCCAGAATCTGGGCCGGTGTGGCGGGTGGAGCCATCAGGTAGTCGTCCAGTTTGGTCAAGTGGCCCTCTGAAGCTTGGCGGCGCAGCCAGTCGCCCCATAGAAACTCCGCGTATTCAGGCAGGTTGCCGTTGTTATAGGCAACGTCGCGGGTGAAGTACACCAGGGAGCGATAGCGGTCTTCCTGCATGCCACCGGCTTCTTTTGCACTGACCAGACCAACACGGGTAGGCAGTTGTTCGACAGTAATAGCTTGGTTGTCACCATCACGCAGCCAGACCAGTTTTTCCTTGCTCATGCGCTCCCAGAAGGCAGACGCCTCGCGGATATCGCTGTAGTTGGCGCTGACTTTGACCCAGACGGGCAGTTTGGGGCCGCCGTCCGGGATCTCGCGCAGGGAGGAAAAGGTGTGGTGGCCATCGGTCAGATAGAGATTGCCGTCCCAGCCTACGACCACGGTTTTCAGGTTTTCTGTTTGCGAGCCCAACGGGTCTTTGCACAGATACGTGGTGGGCTGGTCCAGGCGGGCAGCTTGAGCTTCGGCGATGGTCAGAAATTTCTGGGCACGCTCGGTACCGCCCATATCCTCGCAGTAGTCGTCAAACTTCTTGCCGATGGTGCGATTCAGGTAGTCCAGTTGCTGTTTGGGGTCCTTAGCCCAGGTAGGCCGATCCAGATCGCCTTGCCAGCGACCCAGCTTGTAATAAACCTGATCGTAGCCAATGGCCGCTTGGGTGGGATGCAGTTCTTCGATGCGGACCTTGATGACATCGCCTGCCTTGCTGTCCAGATAGGCGGTGTTGCGAGGGGGTTCCGGCTCTTCAGTGACGGGCGGCGTCACGACGGGGGCTTCGGGCGAGTGCTTGCCGCCTGTGCTGGAGCCGCTGTCGCAGGCTGCCAAGGCCAAGGGCAGCAGGGTGATACCCAAGACATGCAAAAGCTGTTGTCGTGCGGGGACAAGAGAGTGCAAAGAAGCGAGGTTCATGGTCCGTTGGGGATTGTGTTGGAAGATCCTAGATCATGAGGGATGGGTGTTGCCGGAACATTGCATTCAGAAACATTCATCGCTTGTGCCGGATAGCTGCCTGCTTGTCACGGCCGGGGCGAAATTGTGACCAGTTCGCTTAGTTCCCTCTCAGGCGGACTGCATCCCGTAAACTGTCCGCGCTTGAATTAAATTGATAAATCACTTCCAGACTGTGGGAGCTGATTTTAAAAGGTCATTAATGTCGCTCTACAAAAAAGCCTGGCTGTTTACCCTGTTCAATATCTTGCTCCTGGTCGCCTTGTATGTTGGGCTGCCGGTGTTCGACCGTGTGTTGGGGACATTGGGGTTTTGGGTGTTTGGCTTTTACATTCTGGGTCAGGGCCTGGTAGCCATGACGGTTTTTACTTGCCCGACCTGTGGCTTGTCGCCGTTCATGGGTAGCCAGAGCCTGTTCACCAGCTATTCGCCGTTTCCGCGCAAGAAGTGTGGTCAGTGTGGGCATGACCACACTCAGACTGAGTAGGGCAAGCTGCAATCCGGCGGTCCGGCGCGGTGATCGCTTGTTGACTCAGTCATTGCGCAGCGGGTTTTCCTTCCGGGATTAGTCCGGGTGATGGTTGTGATCCACCACCATATTGTCTCCAAAGGTGGAGAATTTGGCGGTGACCTCGGCAGGCAGTTTGGCTTCAGCCTCGCTGGTGTTTTTGACCAGGCGTTCTGCCGCTTCAGTGCTCATGCCGGCCATGGTCAGGGTCTCGACGTCGTTCAAGCCATCGCCGCCGCACATATGAACATTCCATTCTCCATGACGACTCTTTAAGAGCGCACGGCCACCACGCGTCAGTTGTGTCCAGCCGGCCAGGGCGTAATCACCTTCGATCACGATAGGCTCCACCACGAGAGGCGCCTCGGGGCTGTCCCAAATTGCCTTCATGGCGTGAGAGATGCGATCAGCCTCTGAAGGTGCCGCGCGAGCCACGCCGGTGATCATGGCGAGCAAGATGAGCAAAGCTACAGCGAGGAAAAGACCATGGCGTGCCACCTTGAAGGTCTGGTGATGTTGTGAAGTTGTTTTCATGAAAACTCCTGGTTTCTCAAGCTAATAAAGGACAGGGTGGGGCTTTCGCCCCGAGCAGAGTGCTCATATGACTGCTTGGTAGCCTGGGGGCCGTGATCCGACATGCAAGGATCAACAGCTGTGATGTGACGTGCATGGCAAACCCCTTGAAAAGATGCAACAAAAACGGGATCAATACTGGATCTGCACACCGGCAAAGACCGATCGCCCTGTACCTGGCTCGAACAAGGGTGAGGAGGCGGTGGCGTAGTCCGTAATGCTGGCACTGGCGATGTATCGACGATCCGTCAGGTTGCGGCCGTCTATATAGAAGGAGTAGGGGCCGCGCTCCCAGCCAGCTCGCAAGCCCAGCAGGGCATAGGAACTGGTTTTGGTGGTGTTGGCGTTGTCTACGTAATAGGCTTGGGGCACCCATTCCAGATTGGGGCCAATGTGAAAGCCTGAAGGGTGTTTGTAGATAATCTCTGCGCGCAGATAGTGCTTGGGCACTCCGGGCATTTGATTGTTGTGCCAGTCCTGATCGTTGTCGAACTTGAAGTTGCTGTAGCTGTAGGCGCCTTTGATGTCCAGGCTGTCACTTTGCAGACCTTGCACTAACAAACCACGTGCGGCGGTCCATTGCACACCCAGCTCTATGCCCTGGTGAGTGGTGCGATCTGCGTTGACGGTCTTGTCGCAGATGTTCCAGGGCGCGCTGATGCATTGCAGCTCATTTTTGACGCGCGCATGGTACAGCGAGACATCCCAGGCCATGTCTCCGCTTTCTCCTCGGGTGCCAATTTCAAAGGTGGTGGCGCGTTGAGCTTGCAGGCGATCCAGATCATTGCTGGTCGAGAACGTCATGTCGTCAAACGTAGGCGGCTCGGCGCTGCGGGAAATATTGCCGTAGATTTGCCACTGCGAACCCGCATCCCACAACAGCCCTAGTTTGGGATTGAAGAAGTGGTAGCTCTTGTCCCCGGAGCGGGTGGTGGGCAGGCCGCCGTTGTACAGATCCTGGCGTTTGCGTTGAGCATGCAAGTATTGCAGGCCGGTGATCAGGGACAAGTCCGAGCCTAGACTCCAGGCGTTTTCGGCATAGGCGCTCAGGTTGTTGGACCTGTCTTTGCTGGCAGATAGTTTTTCCAGTCGGTTACCTCCCACGTTTACCGAGTTTTTGGCATCAATCTTGCCGGCCGACCAGGTCAGGCCCAGCGTGAGGCGATTGTCTCTACCCACAAGCGGGCTGGTGTTGACCAACCTGCCGTAGGCGCCGTAGCTGCTCGTGTCCCTATCAACAAATTGATAAATAGGGTGTCGCAACGAACTTTGTTCAAACCAGCCACCCAGCTCGTACTGCGTCTCTCCCATGATCAGCACTGTGCGGTTGGCAATGCGGCCGCCGTCCAGGTTGAGCTGCCAGTCGTGCTCCTTGTTTTCCTTGGCGGCTTGCCGTGGATTGTTCAGAGCCTGATCGCGGCTGACCGAGCCGGGAATATCCTGGTGAATCTGATAGCCGCTCAGGTAAAAACGGGTTTCTGCCCGGTCTGACAAACGCCAGCCCAGGTTTGCATTTGCACGCAGGGAGTGCCCCGCACTTTGTTCTCTATAACCATCTTGAGTTTGCCAGGAGCCGGAAACTACACCATCTAGTTTTTCGCCCGCAAAGCCGCTGCTCAGTTGCACGCGTCGCCAGCCAAAACTACCGGCATCCAGACGTCCTTGAAAGGCGTCGGCATCATGGCCGGTAGGGGTGACGAAGTTGATGGCTCCGCCCAAGGTGGCGGCTCCGTATTGCAAGGCATTGGCACCTTTATAGACCTCGGTATAGCGGTAGGCCGTAGGGTCGATACGATGAAAATTGCTGCTGCCGTCCGGGTCGTTCAGTGGAATGCCATCCTGGTACAGGCTGATGCCGCGCAGATGGTAATAACGTGACAGGCCGGAACCACGGATGGACAGGCGCGCATCATCCCCCCATTTTGGCTGTGCAAACACCCCCGGTGTGTAGTCCAGCATGTCTTTGACGGTGGCGGCTTTGGTATCACGCCAGGCGCTCTCGGGCACCAGAGCGACGCCGCCCGCGGTGTGTTCAATATTTTTTTGAGCAGTTTGCAGGTTCGGGACAGTCAAACTTTTGCCACGTTCTGGAGTGATGACGACGGGGGCCAGCGTTGGCGTCTGTGCATGAGCAAGGCTGGCCCAGGCGCTGGAGAACAGCAAGGCCAGAGTCAGGACGCTAAGTCGTGTACGTAATGATCCTTGGGCCAATGGGGCAGAGGACAGAAAGGGGGCGGCCTGCACGGCGCATGCCTGTGCAGAAACAGAAAAGATGGACATAAAAAAACCTTGAATGACTTCGCTGAAAAGCGACTGCACAGACGACAGTCGACGACGAGAGATCAAACAAGGTGGGCAGGGGGAGCGCGTGACCCTAGCGGTGGCCCCAAGGCGGGCAGGGGCGGCAAGCTTTGATTACGGTGTACCAAGAGCAAAGGCTGGTGAACCGCCGGAGCATCCAGGCTTGCCATATCGGCGCTGGGTAAGGCCACCTGGGACAGAACCAGTGCGTAAGGGCACTTCTGTATATCCGCATGCTCATTGGATTGCGGCGGGTCGGCCTGTCCTGTCAGGCTCATCCAGATCGTGCTGGGCGTTCCACCGGGGGCACACAGCGTGACGGAAAAGAAGCCGTCCTGCTCGCCCGAGCTATCCGGCATGTATCCCGCCGGGACCAGCGAACGGCACAGAAATGACAGGATCGCCAGGCAAAAAAGAAATTGCCAGGCTACGCCATTCTTTGCGAGAGAGCAGTGCCGTTGGATAGACATGGCGAAATTGTATTCCAACTGCTTCTCATTTGGATTTGATTTACCTGATGCCCAGAATCCGTCATTCGTGATGGGTCACGATTTTGCCAAAACGATTGTGCTGCTACCGTGATAAACAAGGTGGCCAATCGTTTGTTTTGAAAGCGAAATAATCCGCAAGAGAGTCTCAAGCAGAGTGAATGAGACAGCCCAGCGTGTCCGCCTAGTAAAAACCCGCTTGGATGTTTTTCCGGGAAAGGCCTACTATTAGCCTTCAATTATCGGATATGAGAATTTTATGGTGTATGACTACCTCATTGTGGGTGCCGGGATGGCCGGCGTGTCCTTGGCCTACCGTTTACCGGAAAGCGCCCATGTGCTGGTGCTGGAAAGAGAGTCCCATGCTGCCTATCACTCCACGGGGCGTTCGGCCGCCATGTTTGTGGAAACCTATGGGACGGCGACGATTCGCGCGCTGACCGTAGCCAGTAATGAGTTTTTCAGCCACCCGCCAGAAGGGTTCACCGATCAGCCCATTTTGCTGCCTCGCGGCGTGCTGTATATCGGCACTGGCGAGCAACGGGATTTGCTGGACAGCCAGTATCAGGATTGGCACGAGCAGGGTCTGGATGTCAGCCGTCTGAATGCAGAGCAGGCATTGGAAATGGTGCCAAGCTTAGCGCCAGAACAACTGGCCGGTGCCTTGTATGACGGCCAGGGGCAGGACATGGATGTCCATGCCTTGCATCAGGGGTTCTTGAAAGGGGCGCAAGCAAAAGGCGTGAAGCTGCGTCTGGATACAGAGGTCCTGTCGGCGCAATGGGATGGCGAGTGCTGGGACGTTCAGCTCAGCTCTGAGCCCGGTACTGTGCGCACGCGTGTTCTGGTCAATGCCGCTGGCGCCTGGGCCGATACCTTGGCCAAGCGTTGTGGCCTTAACGCGTTGGGGATTCAACCCAAGCGCCGTTCAGCGTTTCTGTTCTCGCCACCCGAAGGGGTGGATCACCGTGATTGGCCGGCTGTGATCGATATTGGCGAAGAGTTTTACTTCAAGCCCGATGCAGGCATGTTGCTGGGTTCACCGGCCAATGCTGACGATGTGGATGCGCATGATGTCGTTGCCGAGGAGCTGGATGTGGCAACGGGTATTTACCGCATTGAAGAGCGCACTCAGCTTCGTATCCGTCGCCCTAGCCACACGTGGGCGGGGTTGCGCAGCTTTGCCCCGGATGGGGAGTTGGTCATTGGTCATGATGCACAATGCCCCGGCTTTTTCTGGCTGGCTGGTCAAGGCGGTTATGGGATTCAAACTGCGGCCGGTGCTTCCTTGCTGGCGGCCAGTTTGTTGCAACAGCAGGACTTGCCCGAGCCCTTGAAGGCTTTGGGGATTAATCCGGCGGTGGTGTCACCGGCTCGTTTTAGAACATAACAACAGCAGCACTTTGATCTCCCGGAGGAGAAAGCATGTCGAATATAAGAAATATCCTGGGTATTGCGATGGCCTTTGTCGGTGTGGTGGTGGGGGCTGGCTTTGCATCAGGACAGGAGGTGTTGCAGTTTTTCAGCAGCTTCGGGTATTGGGGACTGCTCGGCGGGGTGGTCAGTGGTCTGTGCTTCACGATACTGGGTATGGCGGTGGGGGAGCTTAGCCAGGTTTCGGTATCGCATTCATTTAAAGAAGGTTTGTACCTGATTTGTGGGCCACGCCTGGGTGTGGTGGTCGACATCATGATTACCTTCTTCATGTATGCCATCGCGGTCGTGATGTTTGCTGGCGGCGGCTCGCTGATGGAGCAACAGTGGGGCGTACCGGCGCAATACGGCAGTATCGCTGTCATGCTGATTACGGTGCTGATTGTGTTCTTGCGCGTGGACAGGGTGATGGCCTTTATTGGCAGCGTCACCCCCTTCCTGGTGCTGATGATGATTTTCCTGTGTGTCTATAGCTGGAATACCCGGGATTTACCATTGGAGGAACTGAATGTCATCGCGCATACCAAGCCCCAGGGGGCAGGGCATTGGCTGGTCGGTGCGTTGCTGTATGTGTCCTACAACATGGTGGTGGGGGCTCCATTCCTGATGATCGCCGGGGCGCAAGCCACATCGCGTCGCAATGCGCTGTTGGGCGGGTTGGTCGGTGGTTTGCTGCTGGGTTTTCTGATTGTGCTGATCAGTTCCGGTGTGTTTGGCCGTATTGATACCATTGGCTCGGCGGCCTTGCCCATGCTGATGCTGGCGACCGAACAATCCAAGCTGCTGGGTACCGTTATGTCCGTGGTGGTTTTCGCCATGATTCTGACGACCTCGGTGGGGGTTCTTTACTCTTTCTCGGCCCGAATTTTCACGCCCAATACCCGTAAATTCAATATCGGTACGGCGGTTGCCGGGGTGCTGGGACTGGTGGGTGCCAAGATCGGCTTCATTAATTTGGTGGGGACGGTGTATCCGTTTTTTGGTTACCTGGGCTTTGTCTTGATGGCCTGGATTCTGATTGCCTGGTTCCGTTTGCGCCGCTTACAATCCAAAAATGCGACGTAATGAATTGCTCAGCAAGGAACAGGTGGGAGTTCGCCTGCGCCAAGCCCGACATAATCAAAAACAGACACTCAAGCAGGTGTCTGAAAAAACCGGCTTGGCGCTTTCTACCATTTCCAAAGCGGAACTGGGGCAGGTCACCTTAAGCTATGAGAAATTCGTTGTCTTGGCCCGCGCCCTGAATATCGAGGTGGGCTCCTTGTTCGCCGTACCGGATGCGCAAACTACGCAGTCCTTGCCCACGAGGAAAGTGGGCATTTCCAGCCACAAGTCCACTGCCGTCCCTGGCTATGCCACCCGTAATTACGAATATGGCTTGTTGTTTGGCGAACTGAGCGGCAAGCACATGACCCCCATTCTGGCCGTCATTGACTCACGGGATGCCAGTGAGTTTGACGACTATATCCGTCATGCTGGGCAAGAGTTTGTGATTGTGCTGTCTGGCGCTGTTGCCATTCAATTTGAAACTGGCGAAACCTTGTTTCTGGACACGCATGAGTCGGCGTATTTTGATAGCGGCATTGGACATATTTACGTGTCGACCAGCGAGGACGATGCCAAGGTTGTTGCCGTCTGTACCAGCGATTTGCCCCCGGGCCTGGTTTAGGCTGGGGGCGAGACTGATACGTCGTTAAAAACAGACGGTGCAACGTTGTCTGGCTTGGCCGACACGGGGGGTGTGCCGTTGGTCTTTAAAGGGGCCACACAACGTGCGGTGGCATTTTGAAAATACACCGTCCCTACGGGGCGACCTTTCAGACGAGCCAGTTCGGGTTTGGCTTGGATAGCCGTTTCGGACAAGGGAAAGACGATGCCACGTGTGGGGATGGTGTTGCGTGAGTGGGTTCCTTCATTGCTGCCGCCTTTGAAAATTCGCACATGCACCGGGTCGCGATTGGGGTCGGAGATAACCCATTCGTGCAAACCGTTGGCCATGTCCTGTATGCCTAAGGGGTTGGGTGGGAATGCGCCCGTCTTGTGTTTGTTCGCGCCACTGTCTGGTTCAGGCAGATTCCGACCCGCTTGCCATTGGCCGTTGTCGGTAGCCCAAGGAATCGCCTGGCCGCGGCCGCGGGCCGCATATTCCCATTCGGCCTCGGTGGGTAAACGCATGTCCAGACCACTGTTTTTTCCCAACCAGGTGCAAAAGGCCTCGGCTTCGTCGTAAGGCATATTGGCGGCCTGGTCACCATCGCCTTTTACGGCTTGCCAACGGGCAGGGCGCTGGGTTTGTTTCAGGAAGCGGTCATATAAGGTGTTTGTAGCTTCTGTTTTCATGATGGAAAACGCGCTGACCTCTACCGGGTACGGGTCCAGAGCACCCTGATCGGCTTGTGCGACCCATTGCACGGACTGCTCGCCGTCGGGAGCACGCATGGACACCTGGAAATTGCCGGCCATAAATGAGCCGCCTTCTACCTGGATCAATTCAGGGCCGGGTTCAGGGCGCGTAGGCAAGGACTTTAGTACCAGTAACAGCAAAATGCTGGCAATGATGAGAGTGACGCTGATCCGGACGGGGGTATGACGCAATCTGGGTTCCTTGCTCTCGACGACTCGCGACGCGAAAGCTTTATTGATTAATGTCGCTTATACGGCCCCGTATTATTCCATGTCTGCTGATAAGACGGGTTGTCTGTGCGCAGAGTGTAATGATTTATTGGAATAGAGGGGGGATGGAGAGGCTTAATCAGCGTATCGGGGCGATTTTTCAGGAACAACGCTCAAAGGAATGCGGATGGGCTGGCCTTCCTGGATCACAAAGGCCCAGCGGCTTGAATCGAACAAGGCTGGACTGATTTCAAATACCGCGACATCCGAGGCGCTGACCAATGGATTGATCTTGTCTGACCCAACCGTATCCAGATCGTGAGCGTAGCGATAGTCCTGCGTAGCTCGTTGATTGGGGGCTATTTTTTGTCCCGAAGGATCTAGCAGAAACAGGCGTGGTCGGTGAATTTGCGGGTTCAGAGGACGTGGGCTCGTGTTGGTATAGCGGTAGTGCAAGACGATAAACAGATTGTCCTGTCGCGCTGGCGTGGCCAGATTCCCGGCGTCCAACTGAGTCTGGCTGTGCCATTGATCCAGGTAGGTGTGCAGGCGGACACCCTGATAGTCGGGCGTGAACAAGACGGTCCCGTAGTTCAGAACGGGCGCGGCAGGAGGGATAGAGGGGATGCTGCGCGGGGATCCTGCTTGCTGTTGAGTAGACAGAACCCGATCGTTTTGACTGTAGGCAGTGGCAGAGCACAAGGCTAAAGCGGTACATAGCCAAAAACGGGGCAGGGTGAGAGTCATGGGCTTAAACAGTGCCGCTTCAATGAGTGTGGATGGGGGCGAGGGGATGCGATAGTGGCAGGCAAAAATAAACGGCTCATGAGCCGTTTTTCTTCACTACTTTTTTCAGATCGTCCAACTCTTTGCGCAGGGCGACAACTTCGTCACTGAGCAAACCAATGACGGCCATTTGACTCTGATACATCTCGACCAAGGGGTGGTAACTGATACCCCGGCTGGTCAGTTCTCGACAAAGCGCGCTAAGACCGGTTCCAGCGCGCTTGGTTAAGGTAGCCATCTTCCTGTGATCCATAAGCCTGCATCCTGATCAGTAGTTGCTTGATGTTTACATCCATTAACCATACCAAAAATCGATGAGAATAGTCGTTTTTCTTAAAACTTCTTGTATATCTGTGGTTTAGCGAAGGGCTTAGCCGACCTGGAAGTTGCCTTCCGGGTAGCGAATACGGCTGCGCTTGCGCGTGGCCAAGGAGTAAATCAGGGTCAGGGGGCCGAGTCGGCCTGCAAACATCAGCACCATGATCAGGATCTGGCTGGGCATGGAAAGCTTGTGTGTGATGCCGTGACTCATGCCAGTGGTGCTTAAGGCCGAGGCGGCTTCAAACAGAAGGCTGGTAATCGGCATGTCTTCAAACAAGGTCAGCAGCAAAACACTGATGAAGTACAGGGCGCCGGTAATCAGAAACAGGGCCAGCGCCTTCTGGACGGTTTCAGGCCCAACGCTGCGGCCCATCAGGACTACTTCTTCACGTTGGCGGATATACGAGCGCACGGCAGCCATTAAGACAATCAGCGTTCCGATCTTGATACCGCTGGCGGTGCTCAGTGAACCTCCACCAATAAGCATCAGCACGATCAGCATCAGTTGAGTACTGTCGCGCAGGCTGGCAATATCCATGGTGGTAAAGCCGGCGGTACGTGTGGCGGCATTTTGCATCCAGGCGGCCAGCGCCTGGTCGCCCACCCCAAGCATGCCCAAGGTCTTGGGGTTATTGAATTCCAGTGCCCAGAGGCTAAAAAAACCGATCAGGTTCAGAATCAGCGTGCCGAGCAAGATCAGTTTGGTATAAGGCAGCAGGGTTTGCCAGCGTTTTTTTTGCCCGACGTCGGCCAGAACGGTAAAGCCAATCCCGCCCAGGATAATCAGACCCGACATGGTCATGACTGAAATAATATCTCCTGAAATAGGGATCAGGGAGTTGTGGAACAAGGAAAAGCCGGCGTTATTGAAGGCCGTGACGGCATGGAACAGGGCGCGATACAAAGCCGTGGTCCAAGGCAGATCAATGGTCCACCGCAGAAACAAAATGGCAGCGGCGACCAGTTCGATCAAGACGGCAATTTTGAATACTTGCAAAGCCGTACTGCGAATACGAGACACACTGGTTTGATTAAAGGCCTCCAAGGCCAGCGCCTGCTGGCTGACACTGATGCGTTTGTGCATGGTGATGGCGGCAATGACGGCAAAGGTCACAAAACCCATGCCGCCAACTTGCACCAGCAGCGCCAGCACAATCTGCCCAAAGTGCGTTAAGTCTGTGGCAGGGTCAATAACCGCCAAACCCGTGACGGTGACGGCTGAGGTCGCCATGAACAAAGCCTGGAAAACGCCCAGACGGTGTTCGGCCGCTTGCGGCAGGCTAAGCAAAATAGCGCCCAGGATAATCAGGGCCATAAAGCCCAGGGCCAGGACCAGCGGCGGGCTGGCGCTGAGAGTGCGGGTCTGAGGATTGATCTCGAGACGGCGAGTCAGACTATTGGGTAGCCAGTTGCGCATACATCAAACCAGTTTGGGGGCGGCAGTGCGAAGTGCTTGCAGTTGTCCAAGCAAGATCAGCAGGTCTTTGGCATGCAGGGCAAAATCAGCATCGGGCTGAGTCGTGGTTTGACCACGCCGTTTGACCAGCAAAACCTGTACATCGTCCATTTGCTCGCGCAGCACTTCTTTGATGGTCTGCCCATTCATATTCTCGCTGGCGGTGACTTCCACAATGTAATCGCCGTTGCCCAGGGTGATGTAGTCGTTGACCATCGGGTAGCTGAGCATTTGGGCAACCCGTATGCCCATTTCTTCTTCGGGGTGAATAATGCGGTTGACCCCGATTTTGGCCAGAATCAAGTGCTGGGCGTGAGAAGTGGCCTTGGCCCAGATCGTGGGCACCCCAAAACTTTTCAGGTGAACCACACAAACCAGACAGGCTTCAATATCGGCCCCAATTGCAACCAGAACTACGTCATAATTGTCCAGCCCCAGCTCTTCCAGAGCCTGGCGGTCAGTGACATCGGCAATGACGGCACGGCTTAACTGGTCTGCATATTTGTTGACCAATTTTGGGTTTGTGTCCACTCCCAGTACGGAGTGTCCCGTTTTCATGAGCTCCAGGGCGCAGGCCGAACCGAAGCGGCCTAATCCGATGACGGCGAACTGTGCCATAGCTTATTTGATCCGTTTGATGCTTGAAACAATTTCAAGGCAAATTAAGCGTTGATGGTATAAAGACATATCTGGTAAAAACCCTTATCGGGTATTCCCTTGGGCGCGTGTCGTTTAAGCCCCAGCGGAAACATCAATAGTGGACAGTGTAAAACAATGGTTAGTTTGTTTGATCCAATAAAATTGGGTGATATTGAACTCCTGAACCGCATCATCATGGCGCCCATGACACGCGCGCGCGCTTCGGAGGGTCGTATGCCCAATGATTTGATGCGTATGTACTATTGTCAGCGAGCCAGTGCGGGGCTGATTGTAGCCGAAGCAACCTCGGTATCGCCGCAGGGTGTGGGCTATGCTCACACGCCGGGTATCTGGAGTCGTGCTCAGGTCGATGCATGGCGCACGATTACCGAGGCCGTACATGCCAAGGGTGGTCGTATTGTTCTGCAATTATGGCATGTGGGGCGTGTGTCTGATCCGGAGTTTCTGAATGGTCAAATACCGGTTGCACCCAGCGCGATCGCCTGCGACGGTATGGTCAGCCATTTAAGTCCCGAGCGTCCTTTTGCCGTGCCGCGTGCTTTGCGTAGCGAGGAAATTGCTGACATTGTGGATGATTTTTCCGTTGCCGCTCAAAACGCGTTAAGTGCCGGTTTTGATGGGGTGGAGATACATGGCGCCAATGGCTACCTGATCGATCAGTTTCTGCACGATGGCTCTAACACCCGCACGGACGCGTACGGTGGTTCGATTGAAAACCGGGCGCGTTTCCTGTTGGAAATTGTGGATGCCTGTGTGGCCATTTGGGGGGCGGGTCGAGTGGGTGTGCATTTGTCTCCGCGGGGAGGCTTGCATGGCATGAAGGATTCCGATCCCGCCCGTCTGTTCTCTTATGTGGCCTGTGAACTGGATCGACGTGATATTGCCTTCTTGTTTCTGCGTGAAAGCCCGGCCTCGGACAGTTTGTTGCCCATGATCAAGTGTCAGTTTGGTGGTGCGATTATCGCCAATGAACATTTTGATTTGCCCACGGCACAGACTACTTTATCCAAAGGCATGGCAGATGCCGTGTCGTTCGGTAAAGCTTTTTTGTCCAATCCGGACTTGCCCTTGCGTTTGCAGTTGCGTGCTCCTTTGAATGCTTGGGATCAACGCTCTTTCTATACCCAGGGACCGAAAGGCTATACGGATTATCCGTTCTTGAAATCCAGTCCTAAATGGGATCAGCCCGTCGATGAGGATTTGCAGACGCATTAAGTCTGCCTGCGATGACGTCACTGGAAATAACAAAGCCCGTATCAAGCGGGCTTTGTTTTAGACCGGTAGCAGCTTGGAGCAGCGTGTCGTCTTTTCCTGGGATAGCTTGGTTTGCTGATGGCTGATCAGCTTGCGTCGAAGTTGTCTTGACGCGGCATTCTTGCCAAAACACATTGGACCATCGCGTTTAGCTACCTCTTACCACCCGAAAAGTGGCAGCCGCTTTTACTAGCAAACGTTCCTTCTCGTCGTACCCCCCACCTTCGCAGTAGGCTGTATCGCCTTCCAGATACAGGCACTGGGCTTTGAACCAAACATCACCACGGGCCGGGAGCAGGAACTGGGAGTTCATGTCTATGGTGGCCATGCCCGAGCCAGGGCGTTGTGCCCGTGCGGCGGCGCTAAGGGTGAAGTCCAGAATCGCCATCAAAGTGCCCCCGTGCACATCGGCACGGGAGTTGGCATTACACGCTTGCCAGGGCAGGAAGGTGATGACTTCCTGCTCGGTGCTGCTGACCGTTTGCAGGCCCAGGTGCTGCATCAGGGGGATATGAGTGCCGAAAAAATCCTGTTTGGGCTGCGCCCGTTCGGCCTGCCAATGCTTCATGGGTTCAGTTTTTGCTTCACTTGAGCGGAAACCTGGGACATATCAGCACGGCCGGCCAGCTTGGCTTTTACCAGACCCATGACCTTGCCCATCAGGGCAGGGCCTTGAGCGCCTTCAGCCTGGGCCTGGGTAATCGCGTCGCTAATGGCAGCGTCAATTTCAGTGCTGTCAGCTTGCTGAGGCAGGTATTGCTGCAGAATCAGCAATTCGGATTTTTCTTTTTCGGCGCTTTCGGTACGGCCTGCCGACTCGAACGCCTGAATGGACTCGCGGCGCTGCTTGACTTGCTTTTCAATAATGCTGGTTACGTCGGTATCGCCCAGCTCGGTACGTTCGTCCACTTCGCGTTGTTTGATCGCAGCTTGCAGAAAACGCAAGGTCTCCAGGCGTCCGCTATCGCGAGCGCGCATCGCCGTTTTGATATCTTCAGCTAAACGGGTTTTGAGTGTTTGACTCATGGTGGTTCCTGGTTGAACGGGCAAAGCCATAGTTTAACGCAGCGCGGGTTGGGGGAAATCTGATTATTGAAAATCTCGACTGCGTGCAAGCAGACTACCAATCAGATGATTCATGGACACCAAACGGCGGGCAATCAAATGACAAACGCGGCCATCACGTTGCCAGACACCATAAACTCCCAGCAGACGAGATTGGAGCAAGGCTTGGGATTGCGCCTGGGCCAGTGCTTCGCGCACGATGACATTCACACTGCCGGTTTCATCTTCCAGCGTCACAAATACGGTGCCTTTCGCGGTGCCAGGGCGCTGACGAGTGGTAACCAGCCCACAAGCCCGTGCCAGACGCCGATCCGGGCAGGTTTGATTAAGCTGTTCTGCCGTTGAGAATCGCAAGGGGGCCAACTGTGTGCGTAGCAAGGACACAGGGTGGTGATTGAGGCTCAAGCCCACGGCTTGATAGTCGCTTAATACCTCCAGTCCTGCACTGGCATGCGGTAGGTCCGGAGTGTGATCCGGCGTTTCAGCATGGCTAAGCAATCCTGCCTGGCTGGGACGTCGAGCATCCCAAACGCTGTGGCGACGTTGGCTATAGGCGCTGCGCAAGGCATGGGCCTGTGCCAACGCGTGTTGATCGTGGGCTGATAGCGCCAGTTCTTGGCGCAAACAGGCCAGATTCAGCATACGTTCCGGGTGGTTGTGTCGGTAACTGACGATGGCCTGTGCTCCTTGTTCGCTCAAACCCTTGACCATGTGCAAGCCCAGACGTACCTGACGCGGGCTGCCCGGCTGGGAACACACATGGCTGTCATACCGGCTGTATTGCACATCAACGGGCAAGACCCGCACCCCGTGACGACGCGCGTCCTGGACCAACTGGCTGGGGCCGTAAAAGCCCATGGGTTGGGAGTTCAGCAAGGCAGCCAGAAAGTGATCTGGGTAGCGTGCTTTCAGATAGGCGCTGAACCAGGCCAGTTTGGCGAAGCTGGCCGAGTGACTTTCCGGAAAGCCGTATTCCCCAAAACCGCTGATCTGATCGAACAGGCGCTGAGAAAATTCGGGATCATAGCCTTTGGCGGCCATGCCATCGAGCAACTCCTGTTCAAAAGGCCCCAGGCCGCCACGACGACGCCAGGCCGCCATGGCTCGTCGCAAGGCATCGGCCTTATCGGCCGAGAAACCTGCCGCCTCCATGGCCAGCTCCATGGCCTGTTCCTGAAAAATAGGTACGCCCAAGGTACGTTCCAGCACATGGCGGATTTCGGGGGCGGGGTAGTCGACTTTGTTGTGGTCGCGGCGACGCTCCAGATAAGGATGTACCATGCCACCTTGAATGGGGCCGGGACGCACAATGGCTATTTGCACGACCAAGTCATAAAAGCAGGTGGGTCGCAGACGCGGCAGCATGCTCATTTGGGCGCGGGATTCGATCTGGAATACGCCGATGGTGTCAGCGCGTTGTATCATCCGAAAGGTTTTGGCGCTGTGCAACGGAATGTCCTGCAAGCGAAATGGTTTGCCTTGTTGCTGGCTGATACTGTCCAGACAGCGACGCAAGGCGCTTAACATGCCTAAAGCCAGAATATCGACTTTCAGCAGGCCCAGCACATCCAGATCGTCCTTGTCCCATTGCACAACGCTGCGTCCTGGCATGGCGGCGTTCTGAATGGGCACGAGCCTGTGCAAAGGCGTTTGCGAAATCACAAAGCCGCCTGGATGCTGGGACAGATGGCGAGGGAAACCCATGAGCTGGCGGGTCAAGGACAGCCATTGATGTGCCTGACCGGGCGGGCATTCAGGAAAACGCGCCAGAACTTCATCCTGAATGCGGGTGTCTTTAAGCCAGGCACGGTCGCATTGAATCAAGGCCTCGATCAAGGGGGGAGGAATGCTCAGTGCCTTGCCCGTATCCCGCAAGGCACTACGGCGTCTATAGGTGGTGATGACCGCCGTTAAGGCAGCCCGCTGTCGGCCATATTTACGGTAAATGTATTGAATGACGTCTTCGCGGCGCTGGTGCTCGAAGTCCACATCAATATCGGGTGGTTCCGCTCGTGCCCGGCTGATGAAGCGTGCAAACAAGGTGTGGCTGCTGGCAGGATCGACTTCGGTAATACCCAGGCAATAACACACCGCCGAATTGGCGGCAGAGCCCCGACCCTGGCACAAAATCCCTTGACTGCGCGCGTAGCCGACGATGTCATGCAAGGTCAGGAAGTAGGACTCGTAGCCCAGGTCCGCAATCAGGCTCAGTTCCTCTTCCAGACGAGTACGCAAGCTGTCGCTGATTCCTTTGGGGTAGCGCCTCTGCGCGCCGCGCTCGGTTTCCTGCCGCAGATACTCAATGCCACTGAGACCGGGTGGAACAATCTCAACCGGGTACTCATACTTGATTTCGCTTAAACAGAACTGGCACAGCGCCTGGATGTGCTCGGTGGTTTCGCGCAGCTCGGCGGGGTAGAGATTGGCCAGTTGGAAGCGAGTGCGCAAGTGATGCTCGGCATTGCTGGCCAGGGACCAACCGCATTCTTGCACGGGCGTTTTCAGACGTATGGCGGCCAACGTATCGTGCAAGGGCTGGCGAGAGCGCACATGCATATGAACCCCACCCAAAGCGGCACAGTGCACGCCACACGTTTGCGCCGCCTGCCTGACCGCACGTAAGTGCTGCATATCCTGATCACGCCTGTGCAGACTGACCCCTAAAAACAGGCGGCCAGCAAACAGCTCCAACAGACGCTGTGTTTGACGATGAATGTGTTCGCTATCCAGGCCATACGCTGGCTTGTAGATGAGCAGACAGTCCGGCAAAACCTGTTGTTGGGCACCTTGGCGGGCTTGCTGCAAAAAAGACCAGTCAATGGAGGCCTCCTGCTTCAAGTCCAGCGATTGATGTAGATGTGAGATGAATTGGCAGAGATTACCGTAGCCCTCCTTGTTGCGCGGCAAAATCAGCAGCTCATGGGCCTGGGCATCGTTGCTGGCTCTGGCTTCGGGGTTGGTGCTTTGTGGGTTTGGACTGTCCCACGCACCCGTAAAGCGGAACCGGCTTCCGACCAGCAGGCGGATCTCCGGATGCAGCTTGGCCTGCGCATAGGCGCGTACCACACCGGCCATGGAAGCGTAATCACATAAGGCCAGCGCCTTGTAGCCCAGCTCGGCGGCGCGGGTGATCAGCTCCTCGGGGTGGGATGCCCCATTCAAGAAGCTGTAATTGGACAGGCAGTCCAGCTCTGAGTACAGGAGGTCTATGTGGGGTTTCATCCGAAGACTCCGTGTAGATACCAGGTGTGTTCCTGGCTCAAGTCTCTATAGACCCAGTACAAGCGTCCTTGTGGACATAGCGCAATAAAGTAGTCCCGTTGTTGATGCCCGTCATGACTCCACCAGCCTGTCTGTATCCGCTCCGGGCCTTGAACCAGGCGCAGACGCTGATTATCCAGAAGCGGGGATTGCTGATCGTGTTGTAAAGGCTGCGCCGGTTCCAGCATCCAGCAGGGACGTTGCAAGGCCGGGCTGCTGGCATCGCTAGGATCGCTAGGCTGGCTGCTGGACAAGGGCAGCCATTGATTCGCTTGTTCCGGTAAATAACTGGCCTGCGCGGCAGGCGTCAATATCTGTTCAGCCCCTAGTCTGGCCTGCAAACGTTCCAGAAGTTGTTGATCTTGCTCTTGCCAATGATGCGCATCGGGAAACAGGCTGCTGGCATGGGTTTGGCGCGGGTGCAACTGTTGGGCGTGCAGCACCATGCTTTGCACGGCGGCCTGCAATTGAAGTTGCTGGAACTGTTCTTGCCATACAGGCAGAAAGTCCTGACTGCGCCAGCAGGACCGGGCCATCTGCAACTCCAGGCGGGTGGCGGTGGGATAGTCCTTGTATCGTTCCGTGTGAAGCACCAGTTCCAGGCGTCCACAAGCCAGTTGATATTGCTTCAGCCAGACCTCCAACTGGATCAACAGGCGGTTCAAGGCCCGCAAGACGGTGGGTTTGGTATTGGACGGGGTGTCCATTTCCAGCCGTCGCGTAAATTGTGGGGTGGCATGCACCCATTCCAGTGTCCAGCTTTGTGTGCCGTAGGCTTGGTCCAATCGCAATAAAAGATCGCGCAATCCGCGCTGGGACAGACCATCACGGGGGAGTTGATGTAACTGGCCCAGGGTATGGCAGCCCAGACTATGCAGCCATTGCAACTGGTCGGCAGGTGGAGCCAATAAGTGGATGGGAAGCGGATCCAAGCAGCTTGACAAACGACGCACGCACCGGCGCCGCTTGCGCTCAGACAAAGCCAGCAAGCAGGCGGCGCGCGCAGTCGGCGCCAGGGCCAGACAGGGCTGGGGGATAAGCGTGTGCAAATCAGTCCGAACCTGTTGATACAGACGGCGCAAGCCACCAAACAGCCGGATGCTGGCACGGATATTCAGCACCCATAAATTGGTTTGAATCCGTGCCAGTTGGGGGCTGTAGCGCAGCAAAATAGCTTGGATATCGTCCTGCTGCTCGGGGCTGGCCTCAGGCGTAAGCAGGCTCTGGGGCAGTTGCAGGCACAGGTACATGAGACGGAATGGCCGCTGGCGGCATCAAGGTGTGGTGGGGGGCCAAAGCAATGCTGTTCTTGCAAGGCGGCCCCCGTCGTTTACGGATATGGATATCCAGCCAAGGCTGTCCTTGCTGGTCTTGCCGAGTCTGAAGTTCCAGGCGTAGCAGGGCCGGGCTATTGGCCTGGCTGTGCGCCGGACGCAAACAAAAAAACAGGCTGTCGCTTTGGCTGGCTAATAGCTGCAACTGACGCAAGGCCGCTAAAGGCACATGGGCAGGCAGCCAACTCAACACGGCAGCGCAGTGGCCGTGGCGCAGGGCCTGGGCACTGGCCCACAAGGTGTCGTTCAGGTGTTGGCTGCGTATCCAGATCATTCGGGCGGGCAAGGCGTTGTCCGATGGAGGGTCTTGCCGAGTCGTAGTAGGGATACCGCGCCATCGCTGTTGCATGGGTTGATAGGGCGGGGCCACTAAAACGCGCCAGCGTTCTGCTGGCAGAGTACTCAAGGCCGGTAACAACAAAGACAAGGCACCACTGTCCTGGGGGGCATGCAGTTCGATCAGGCTGCCCACCGGCCAGCCGCCTCCTGGTAATTCGGCATCCAGGGAGTCAAAGCCGCTGGACAGGCAGGCGCCTGCGGCATGCGCATAATGCTTGCCCGTCCAAAGGGAAGGATGAAGGTCTAAAAGGGAACGAAGTGCGCTTGCCATAGAGATACTCCTGATTGCTGTATAAATATACAGTAAATTTGTTTGCCAGCAAACCAGGAGTCTGTTTCACGGCAGAACTTTTATATACTGTGGCCTTCTTGTTTGGCGCTCTCGCATGAATTCTTCCGCTTCCTCCCGTCCAGGCCGTTGCGCTCAATGCCAGCGGCCTTTGGCTCGTTGCTTGTGTGCCTTGATTCCTTCGATAGAAGCGGCGTGCCCTGTGCTGATTTTGCAGCATCACTCCGAAGCGCGGCATGCACTCAATACGGCGCGTCTGGCGTATTTGGGTTTGAGGGGGGCAGAGCTGTGGGTGGGGGAGCAGTTTGAAGAGCTGGGGGCGCGTCTGGCACAGGCGCATCGCCCTGTGTTGTTGTTTCCGGGGCCAGAGGCCAAGGTGGCGGGGGTAACAGGAGCAGAAGAAAAACCGGATTTGATCGTGGTGCCGGATGGCACCTGGCGCAAGGCAAGGCTGATTTTGCACCGCAATCCGGTCTTGCAAACGCTGCCGTATTGGAAGCTGCCTGAAGGGGAGGTGTCACGCTACAGGCTGCGTAAAGCGCCCGACCCTCAGGCCGTGTCCACCTTGGAAGCGATTGTCCGGCTGATGCAGACGCTGGAGCCAAAGCGGGATTTCAGCCCTTTGCTACGACCTTTCGAGCAGTTGATCGAAGAGCAGATCCAGGCCATGGGCCAGGAGACGTATCAGCGTAACTATCTTACTTCCAGGTGAAGTTCAGTTCGCGGGACTGGCCTTCAACAATACTGGCCTGGCGTTCCTGGGTTTGACCCTGATAAGTGGCAAACACCTTGTAATTGCCAGGGGCAAGACGAATCAGACAGTAGGGGCCGTCGATCAGGCTGTTCAGCACCGTTTGGTCGCCACTGTTACGGATGACGAGCTGCACATCGGAAATAAAGCCGACACGCTCGCCTTGATTTGCTGAGAAGTTGACAGACAAGGGGAAGGAGTTGCGCACCATGCGAAACAATTGAGCCTCATCGCTGCCTATTCCGCCGCTAATGTATTCGGTTGATCCGTAGTATTGGCTGGGCGGCAGTTCCTGGGAATGCACGATGGGACTGCTCAATAAGGCCAGCGACATGGCAATGCCAATCAAAGAAAGAGGAGGATTCATGAGATTTCCTTGCTTGAAGTGGAAAGGCGAAGCGGGCCATTAGTGGCTCTGTTGCTGTTATGTGAGGGGGCAGGCAGGCTGTCAGGATGAAAGCTGGGCCATATAAAAGGCCAGTCATGCTGTCGGATGGGTTCAGCGCGCGCATTGAAACTGCGTTCACGCAGCATCCCGTGCCCATGCTGATTGAGTGTAATCACGGTAGTGCAGCGGGTGCCGTACTCGGGGCTGACAATAAATGGGCTGCTTAACAAGCGTTCGTGCTCAAGGCTCAGGCCGGTTTGGGGCAAGTCGGCATCGGCTGCCACTTCTTGATTACGTAAGCCCTGGAACAAGCCTTCTACCGCTTGCGGCGAGCCATCAAAATGCTGCGCCTGCAGGGTTTCTTTCAGGAACAGGCTTTTGGGCCACGGTGTGTTAAGCCAGGCATTGCTCAAAACATGTACACCCGGCTCCAGCCTATGTGGGCTGCTGCTGGGGTGGCGATTGCTGTAATACCCCAGACGTAAGGGCCGTTGCGTGTCAGGCCACTCCAGAACAAAAAGGTTGAAACCTGCGTAGTCAGCCCCTTCCTGGGCCAACTGTTCCAGATACTCGGCGGGGCGACGCTCACCCATCAGAAACGGCGGGATCAGCTCGCCGCGCGAACGTCGCTTGCGGTTGTTGCTGCCCGGCGCTTCGCGGTAATTGGTTAGCAGGGCCAGCCGTCCACCGCTTTGTGTCAGGCCCAGCCAAGTGCCTCCGGCTTGCAGGTCCCGACCCGCCAGAATCTGGGGCTCGTTTTGCCAGGGCTGAGCCGGCTGGCTGGGACGAGCATGATATTCGTCGCGATTGGTCGCAATAATCAGCGGCCAATCTGCATTAACTCCGACGGCGATATAAGCGATGCACATGTGCCGATTGTAGGATGGCTATGCAGGCTTTGGTAGCGGAAGTACCGCCAAGTTCCGCTTTTTTTCTCGGTATTTGAAAGGGCCGTTAAGAGGATGCGTAGTCTTGTGCCAGGCGCACGACAGTAACACCGGGACGAAGTTGGCGTAGTGAGGGCATGACCAAGGTGCAGTGGTCGTAGGGCGTCAGCAAAGGCTGGCCATCGGCTTGCCCAATCGGTGTGCCTGCCTTGGTCAAGGTTTCCAGGCCTTGCCAGTTCTCACTAAAACTGACATGCATTGAAGGAGCGACAATGGCATGGGTAACTTGCAAAATGCGCTGCCGATCGGGTGAGGCTCGACGCCAGTCCGAAGGCAAATCCTCTTCTTCCACAATGTCGGAGGCGATCAGAAAGCGGGCAATCAGGTCCAGTGCGATGGCAGGCGTATCCGGATCACCATGAAAGCCACACTCCAATAGCAAGGAGCGGGTCTCATCGGCATTGGGGTCAGAGAAACGGCCGTAATCGCGCATGCGTACGCCGTCCTTGTGGCCTGTATCCACAATGACATGCTCGGGGGCGCCCAGGGTTTGCGCCAGCTCGATATTGCGCGCCAAGGTGCCGGTCAATAACAAGGGGGCGCTGGGTTCATGCATGGAGTGCAGATCCAGCAACCAGTCAGCTTGCTCCAGCCAAGGCAAGATGGCCCGTGCACGGCGCTGCTCTTGTGTCTGTGTTTGTGACAGCTTCTGATCGCTCCAGACGCGATTCATGTCTTCATCCACGTAGCGGCTGGCGTCGTGCTGCGCAGGGTCAAAGCGATCAAAGGCGTCCAGATTGCAAAAGGCCAGAATCAGTTTGCCGCGACGAGGCTGTAGTCCGCTGGCCAACATGGTTTTCAAGGCCCAGGCGCCGCACAGTTCGTTGCCGTGTATCAGGGCGCTGATCATCACGGTGCGGCCTGCCTTGCCAGAGTCCAGACACCATAGGCCGGGAGTGTCGGTATTACCCCGCCGTTCTTCGTGGATGTCAGGGAAAGAAAGAGAAAATTGCATGGTGAAGACTCCAGCGCCCCAGTTGTCAGCCAGGGCGCGTGTGTTTTACTCGGCCTGCAGTTTGGCCAGCTCGACCAGACGGGCGTATTTGTTGACCTCTTTGGCCTGAAACTCGGCCGCGTTCATGCCGGGGGCGTAGAGCGTAGCCCCATTTGATTGCATCTTCTCTTGCAAAGTGGGGGATTGCAGGCTGCTGTCCAAGGCTTGACGCAAGGTGTGGGTGACGGACTCGGGCAAATCCTTGGGACCATACAGACCAAACCAGACGTTGATATCGACTTTTTCAAAGCCGGGGGTGTCGGACAAAGGAGGAATTTCCGGGGCGGCAGCAGAGGCCTTGGTTTCAGTAATGCCCAAAGGCACAATGGCGCCGGCGCGAGCCTGTTGCAAACCGGAGGACAGCACAAGGTACGCGGTGTCCAGTTGTCCGCTCATCAAATCCGACACCAGTGGAGGGACGCCGCGATAGGGCACGTGCATGGCGGTGGTGCCGGTCGAGGCATTTACCATTTCACCAGCCAGGTGCAAGGTGGTACCGACACCCGAGGAGCCAAAACTGAAGGCCTCCGGTTCGGCAGCGCGCAGCTTTTGGGCATAGTCTGCGGCAGAGCGAATACCCGATTTTTGGGAAGCGGCCAGCAACAAAGGTTGGGACGCAATCATGCCAATAGGCGTGAAGTCCTGTTGTCCGTTGTAACGCACGGCCTTGTTGATCATGCCCGCAATGATCATTTCGTTGGTGGAGCCGAGCAGCAGGGTATAGCCGTCGGCGGCGGCACGCTGTACGCGTTGGGCGCCAATGGTGCCACCCGCACCGCCTGCATTTTCCACGACGACGCTTTGACCCAGGCGGCTGCTGAGTTCCTCGGCCAGCAGACGCGCAGTCAAGTCCACACTGCCGCCGGCAGGGTAACCCACGACCAGCGTCAGGGCGCGCGCAGGATACGTATCAGCATGGCTGATGGAGGCTTGCAGCAGGCTGCAGGCGCCCAGAAGGCCAAGAACCAGACTGCGCTTGGAAAAGGAAAAAGACATGATGTGCTCCCCGTTCGATGGATAGGTCTCCGAGCAGCAGCCAGGGCGGCGCTGCGGGCCTGTATATCCTTAGTTATGAATGGGTATTGTGTTCGTTGTTGCTATGTGTGATGTGCTATTAGGGCACATGCTCGTGCTTTTTCGGTTGGCCGAATGATCAACGACCTTGCTGGGTAAACGTCCAGACAGATTCAGCCAGGTCCGAGAGCGGAGCCCGGGAACGGTACAGGCGCACCTCAAAGGCAATTTCATCGCCTTTGCCGCCCAATTGCACCAGGGTGCCGCGACGACATTCATTGGCAATCATGGACAGGGGTAACCAGGCGACCCCCATGCCTTTCAATACGGAACCCATTGCGGTATCGAGCGAGTCGCAACGCACCGTGCTGACCAGGGGGTAGGGGAAATGGTGCAGCTTGTCACCCAGAATGCGGGCCATGGCCAAGCCGCCGGAATAGGAGATCAAAGGAATACTGCGCCCACTATCGGCATTGAGTTCATACAAAGGCATGCCATTCTTGCGGCGCTGACAGGTAGGCACGAGCTTGTCGGTGGCAATCGTCATGTAGGTGACGTGCTCGGCCAGCAGTTCAATCGACAAGGCGGGGTGCTCATAACAGCACAGAAAGTCGGTTTTGCCTTGGGCCAGCAGCTTGGCCATATCGGCCATCATGCCGGTGCTGATGTCGATGGGGACATGGGCCGACAAAGGGGCGTGGCTGCCTTTTTGCAGACGGCTGACCCAGTCCGTGACCAAGGTGCGCGCCAGACTGCGGCCGGTGGCAATGCGCAAGCTGCCTTGTCCGGTCTGGTCCGAGGCCTGCAATTGCCGACGTACGCGGTTCAACTGCTCCAGCACTTGATTGGCCGTGTTGTAGAACACCTGTCCTTCCGGCGTCAGCGTGATGGGCAGGCTGTTGCGTTTCACCAGAGGCGTTCCTACCCAGGCTTCCAAGGCTCGAATGCGGCGCCCAAATGCCGGATGCGTGACATGGCGCTGTTCTGCGGCCCGAACAAAACTGCCCGCACGAGCCAGGGTGACGAAATCTTCAAGCAGTTTGAGCTGGGGCACGGAGAGCGGTCTTAAAGCATGGCCAGTCCGTTGGACTTTTCAACCAGATTGCGGATCCGTACCGCATCACCAATACGCGAATAACGACCCGTGGAGTTCAGCAGCACAATAGCCACTTCACGATCTTCGATTTTGGTCAGCATGACCAGGCATTCCCCGGCTTCGTTGATAAAGCCGGTTTTGGAAACCTGAATATCCCAGTTGGCGTTTTTCACCAAACGATTGGTGTTGTTAAATACCAGTTGGCGACCACGCACAGGTTGTACTGAGTACTGGTCATTCGTGGTGTATTGCTGAATACGGGCGTGTTGACTGGTGGCGGTCAGCAGTTTGACCAGGTCGCGTGGGCTGGCCACATTGTCGCTGGACAAGCCGGTAGGCTCTACAAAACGGGTGTTGCGCATGCCCAAAGCACGTGCCTTGTCATTCATGGCGCGCACAAACGCAGGCAGGCCGCCAGGGTAACTGCGACCCAAGGCATGGGCAGCCCGATTTTCCGAGGACATCAAGGCCAGGTGCATCATGTCGGCACGGTTCAGTTTGGAGCCAACGCGAAGACGTGAGCTGGAGTGTTTGACGCGGTCTACATCTTCGTCGATGATCTCCAGCATTTCATCCATGGGCAGACCGGATTCCGCCACGACCAGGGCGGTCATCAGCTTGGTGATGGAGGCAATGGGCCGAACAGCGTCACTGTTTTTTTGATACAGCACGGTGGACGACTCCAGATCTTGTACAAAGGCAATCTCCGAACGCAGAGCGGCGTGCTGGATCAGGGCGTCGTGTTTGAGGGCATTGAGTGCGCGGCGGCTATCGTTTTCGCTGTAGCTGATGGGTTGCAGGTTTTTTTCAAAAACCAGATGCGGCACCTTGTAGCTGATGGCCGTGCTGGCGTCATTCAATGCGGATGAATCGGTCAGCGCCAGTGTTTGCGCGAAAGACGACATCGAAAAAGGCGCTAACAATAAAGCGCATAATGCAGGTCGAATGAGTTTTTTTGTTCTGGCTTGAGGCATTTTTCAGTTCCCGGTAGGCGAGAAACAGAAGGGCGAATAGAATTTATGCACTTATGCTACCAGAAAAAATCTTCTTTATATTAGTATCTTACGACCCAAAGTTAAAAAAAATTTAAGATGTCTGTGCCGTATCATTAAGAAACTTATTTTATCTGTATAAAAAAACAGTCTATGCCTTTGTTGAGATTCCAAAATAATCAAAATCCTGTTTTTATAAACAGTTTTTTGAAACTTTGTCTTGTTTTTTTAATCGTGGGGAATACGCCTGCAATGGGGCACAGGGCATCGTTAGCGTGGGATGGGGAGCAACTTAGCGATCCCATCACAACCAGTTCCCCGCGTACTCAGCAACGCTTTATGCCTCCAGAGTCCATACGCTCGCAGGCCCGTGCGCTTGGCAAGGTGGAGGTCAGCTACGACCATAACGGCCGGGCCATCCTGAAAAGTCGCCTGTGTGTGCAAGGCGGGACCTGTGTGGATATGAACGGTTCGGTATTAAGTACGCGTGCTTTTGCCGGCCAGGATGCGCGTCATGGCTTTGTGCTGGAGCATGAGGTCTGGAGTTGGGCAGGGAGCACCGAGGCAGTTCGGGTGCGAGCATCGATTCGGGTGAACTACCAGCGTTAGCCCGATATGCTGGGGCCGCTGTCGTATAAACGATTTAATTCTGTTTGTATTTGATCTACCTCAAAGTGCAGGTCTAAAGAAACCAGCGGTACTGCCGATATGTAGTCCTGATGCCCATCGGGCCATAACCAGGACTTGTGCATGAACCCCTCTACTTTGATCGGCATCGTCGCCAGCGTGCTGCTGTTTGCCGTGATCTTGTTTTTTACGGCAGAAAACCCCGCCTTGTTTGTGGACCTGCCCAGCTTGGCCGTGGTGCTGGTGGGTACCTTGGCTGCGACGTTTATCAGCTATCCCTTAAGCGAAGTGGTCCGTATCTTTGGACTGATCGGAACCGTGCTGCGTAACGAGCGTCTGTACACCCAACAGGATATGGATGAGCTGATCAATATTTCCCGCCTGTGGATGATGGGGGATATTCGCGCCGTTGAAGAGGCGCTGGAAAAAGTAGCCAACCCGTTCTTGAAAACCGGTGTTCAACTGGTCATTGACCGGGCCCCCCAAGAAGACATTGAAGACCTTTTGCAATGGCGCATCAGCCGTTTGCGCGCCCGTGAGCATGCAGAGGCTCAACTGTTTCGTTTGATGGCCAGTTTTGCACCCGCCTTCGGGATGGTGGGGACGCTGATTGGCCTGGTTAATTTGATGTTCTTGCTGGGCGATGGCGACATTACCTCGATCGGTCAGCAAATGGCCTTGGCCTTGATGACGACGTTCTACGGCGTGCTGCTGTCCAATCTGGTCTTCAAGCCCGTGGCTGTCAAGCTGGAGCGTCGTACCGAACAGCGCGTGGTTTTGATGAACATGATCATGCAAGGTGTGTCCATGATGAGCCAGCGTCGTGGCCCGGCCCTGATGCGTGAGACGCTGAACTCCTTCATGGCTCAGTATCAGGATGAGATCAATGACCGGGGCGACCGCGACGATGACGCAGACCCGGCTCCGGAACGAGGCTGACCCCATGGGAAACATGGAGCAGGACCTGACCTTGGGCGAGCTTGCTGACCGCCAGAAAGCCTTGCAAAAAGAACTGGAGCACGCTCGCGGAGCCAAGATTGAACAGCAACTGGCCAGCAATCTGGGTAGTCGCCGTCGCACTCGCCCCTGGAATGATCCGGGGCTGGCGGTACCGGAGGAAGAGGAGGCCTGGCTGACGACTTATCTGGACATGATGACTTTGTTGCTGGTCTTGATGATTGTGATGCTGTCCTTTGCGGGTAAGCGGGTTCAAACGGCGGCGCAGGGACAAGGCCAAGGGGGGGCGACGGTTGTCGCTCAAGCAGGCAAGGACGGGGCTGGCGTGCTGCCCGCAGGTGCAGGCCTGTTTCCAGAGTCTGGCTTGGGGGAGAGGCAAGGCAAAGGCAATCATGGTCTGGATCTGGATGGTTTGGGCGACAATATTGATGTGGTCATGAACGATCAGTCTGTGAGCTTTCGCATCAATAGCGAGATTCTGTTCAACTCGGGCGGTGCGGATCTAGGGCTGGAAGGCTTGACGGTCTTGCGTCAATTAGCGGCTGTATTGCAAAAATCCACCCATCCGATTGTGATTGAAGGCCATACGGATTCGGTGCCCATTCGCAGCTACCGCTATCCGTCCAACTGGGAGCTGTCCGGTGCGCGTGCGGGCAGTGTGGTGCGGTATATGGAAGCCAATGGTATTGACAGTCAGCGTCTGAGCGCAGTCGGTTATGCTGATACCCGCCCTTTGGGGGACAATGCAACCCAGCAGGGGCGTGCAACGAATCGACGGGTTGAAATCATTGTGCAGACCCCTCAGGCACAAGCGCAAACCCCCGTTCAATAAGCCTTTACAACAAAACCCCGGTTTGCAACCGACAAACCGGGGTTTTTGTTTTGAGCTTGAGTCCAGTGTGTTCGGATTTAGTCCAGAACACGTGTGGAGGAGGCCAGGGTGCCCAAATCGAACTTGGGCAGATGACGACGCAAGGGCATGATCAATGCGCTGATCAGCACCGGCACAATGGCGGCCAGCAAGAAGGATTCCAGCAAATAATCCATAGGGCCATTGGGACGAGGGAACACGGCCAGACCGGCAACCAGGCCACCGATCGTGCTGATAGTGGCGGTAAAGCCATCATAGCGGCGGCTGTACAGACCGAAGAACACAGGGAAAGCGGCTGCCGAACATAGCAAGTCTGCCAGCAGGAACAGGTACAGCACACTGAAGCCTTGCGAGGAAGCGTACAGCACCGGGATGGAGCAAACCCAGATCAAGGATCGTGCCAAACGCATCATTTGAGCGGTATTACGATGGGGCATGATCCGGCCCAGGTCCACCGCAATCAGGCTGGAGACAGCACTGATGGCTGTATCGGCACTGCTCATGACCAAGGACAGGCCCAAAGGGATCAGCAGGACCAGAAACCAGACCGGCACGTGCGGCAAAATAACGTTGAACAAGGCCACGGAGCTGTCACCGGTGGAGCCCAGGCCCACAAAGGCCAGACCAAACAAACCCATCAAAAAGATGAAAGGGGCGACAAACAAGCCACCGAGCAAAAAACCACGACGCATGGACTGCGTGTCTTTGGCAGCATAGATGCGCTGCCAGTTGCCCTGGTGAAACAGGCCAGTCAGCAAGATGGCCACAAAGAAAGTCAGTCCGGCCTTGATGCCGACGGGGTCGCCAAGCTCGGTCAGGCGTGGTGCCTCCAGCTTCACGCTGTCAAATAGTTGTACCGGCCCTCCGACGGCTTGCCAGCCAAACATGATGATCAGGAACAGCATGGGCAGGATCACAAGCATCTGCACCTTGTCGGTAAAGATGGATGCCCGCAGCCCGCCATAAGACGTGTAGATCAGTGTGGCCAGCAGCACAATAGCGGCGGTGACCCACAGGGGGATAGGGGCAATCAAGGTGATCATCTTGGACATGGCGGTGATTTCAGCCGTCATGGAGATGAACATGTAAAACAGCATGATGAGCAGGGTCAGCGCATACATAGGGCGACCATAGCGGGCGATGACAAACTCGCTCAGGCTGTGGCCGCGTGGCAGCAGTTCGCGCATGCGTTTGCCCAGTGGGATCATGGCCAGGCGGGGCGACATGGAGCCAAGGGCATAGCCGATGACGGCGCTCAAGCCCCCCCAGGTGGCCGCCTGCGCGGGCGAGAACAGAATCCACGCGCCCAACGAAGAGGCTAATAAAGTCAGAATGGTGGCGACGGAACTTTGACTGTTGCGAGCCACCACAAAGTCCTCAAGCGAGTTTTTATAGTGGCGGGCGTAGAGCACCCCAGCCAGTGCAAAAGCGGCAGAAAAAACGATCAGCCACAAAAGGGTGGCGGTTTGGTCCAGCATGAGATCTCCCCAAAAACCTGTTTGAACAGGCATAGACCGGCCAGGCTGGCGGGGTGCCAGGGCAGGGCGCAGAAAAATGGAGGGATTGAAATGGGGCGTGTGAGCTTGTGAATGCGCCGCACAGACAAGAGCGGGCAGGCTGCCAGGCCGCGTTTCCTTTCCCTTCGCCGGCATGATCCGGATCAGGTTCTAAGGGTTACCGCTTGAATGCGGAATCTCAGCCCGTTAAGGACTCCCCCAGGAACAGGCTCAAAGAGTAGGAGAGCTTCTTTCAAATGTCAATGATACGGCCGACCAATTTATGCTATGGTCTGGCGTGCGGAACGGGGTGTCCTTTATGTAAAGGGCTGAGATAAAACCCGTCGAACCTGATCCAGCTCATACTGGCGAAGGGATGTCCGAATTCATAGCCCTGCGTCCGAACCAGGCCGACATCCTCGCCAAATTTTTGCAAGGAATGTCATGTCTGTGGAACACGTCTCGGAACTTTCCCAACAACTTGTGTTGGTCACTGGCGGCGCACGCGGCCTGGGGGCTTGCCTAGTTCGTGCGTTTGCACGTCAAGGCGCCAAGGTTGTCATCAATTACCTAAAAAGTGAAGCTGCCGCCCAGACGCTGGCGGCCGAGTTTCCGCAGCAATGTCTGGTTGTGCAAGCGGACGTGACGGATGCGGCGGCGGTGCAAGCTCTGTTTGCCAAGGCTCAGGCGCATTTTGGTCAGCCCATCACCACGGTCGTCAATAATGCCTTACCCGAGTTTTCCTTCAACGGCGATGCCCGCCCTCATGCAGACACCTTGACGTGGGTACAGTTGAACCAGCAGTTGGAAGGTATTGTGGGCGGTGCCTTGAACACCACACAAGCGGCCTTGCCCGGTATGAAGCAAGCTGGCTTTGGTCGCATCATCAATATTGGTACGAACCTGTTTCAGAACCCCGTGGTGCCTTACCACGACTACACCGCCGCCAAGGCTGCCTTGTTGTCCATGACACGCACCCTGTCACACGATCTGGGACCGGACCAGATTACCGTGAACATGATTTCCGGTGGCTTGCTGCGCACCACTGATGCGTCTGCGGCCACGCCTGAAGCGGTGTTTGATTTGATCGCGGCCAGCACACCGCTGCGTCGTGTGACCACGCCCGAAGAGTTTGCTGATGCGGCCTTGTTCTTTGCCGGTCCGTGGGCGCGTGCCGTAACAGGGCAGAATCTGGTGGTTGACGGTGGATTGGTGAAAAACGGATGAGGCAACTGCATTTCAATTTGTTCATTATGGGCTGCGGGCATCACAAAGCAGCCTGGCGTCATCCTGATTCGCAAGTCGAACGCTTAGGTGATGTCCGGTTTTATGAAGAGCTGACCCAGATCGCCGAGCGTGGCAAGCTGGACGCCATTTTCTTTGCGGATGGTCAGTCCAGCGACAACGTGTCCGATGGCCCGCGCTGGTTTCTGGAACCCTTGACCATGATGGCCGCGCTGGCGCGAGCCACCGAGCGTATCGGCCTGATCAGTACTGTTTCCAGCACCTTCTATACGCCTTTTGTGGCGGCACGTATGTTGTGCTCTTTGGATCATGTGTCCAAAGGACGGATGGGCTGGAACGTGGTCACGTCCATGTTCGATTCGGAGGCACGTAATCACGGTTACGAAGCCATGCCCGACCATGCCTGGCGCTACGCGCGGGCTGAAGAATTTGTGGATACGGCCCTGAAACTGTTCGACTCCTGGAGTGACAGCGCCTTGGTCATGGACCGAAAGGGTGATTACGCCAAAGTGGATCAGGTGCGCCAGATCCTGCACAAGGGTGATCACTTTTTGGTTGATGGCCCCTTGACCTTGCCGCGCTCGCCGCAAGGCCAGCCTGTGCTGTTTCAGGCGGGTGCCTCTGAACAAGGCCGGGATTTGGCCGCACGCAAGGCCGAGGCTATTTATGCCGTGGCGTATGACTTGCCGTCGGCTCAATCCTATTACCGCGATATCAAACGACGTGTGCGTGAAACGGGTCGAGGCGTGGATGTGCCCGTGATGCCGGGTTTGGTGACCTATGTAGGTTCCACCATGGAAGAGGCACGCCGCAAGCAGCAGGAGCTGGATGAGCTTTTGCCAGCCGAGACTTCCTTGCGTCAGTTGGGCATGTTTGTCGGCCAGGACTGCATGAACTGGGAGCTGGATGCACCCGTGCCACCATTGCCGCCATTGGAAAGTTTCAAAGGCCCCAAAGGGCGCTATGCCACCATGCTGCGCATTGTGGAAATGGAAAAACCGACAGTGCGCCAATTGCTGGGCCGGATCGCTGCCGGTGGTGGTCATTGCACCATGGTCGGTACACCGGAATCCATTGCTGATCAGATTGAGCAATGGTGGCGCAATGAAGGCGCGGATGGTTTTAATCTGATGCCACCTTCCTTGCCCAATGGCATTCGTGATTTTGTTGAGCAGGTGATTCCGGTTCTGCAAAAACGCGGTCTGTTCCGCCAGGAATACGAGCACGCCACCTTGCGTGGCCATCTGGGCCTGGAGCGTCCCGCGGCTTGATGCCAGGAGCAGAAAATAGCGGACATTTCCATGGACGGACTTGTCCGCTTTTTCCCTAAGGGGAAGGGGCTACGAAGTTCCTGAAGTTTGCTATCCTTAATGCTTTAATTGTCGCCTGCTTAACGAGCAGCGAGCTGTATAGGGATCGCACTATGAAAACCGCCGTTGTCACCGGGGCCTCCTCAGGGTTTGGGGCTGCGCTTGCCCGTAAATTGGTATCTGAAGGACATACTGTGCTGGGTCTGGCGCGTCGTCAGGACAAGCTGGATGCTCTGGCGGCCGAGCTGGGCGAGCGTTTTGTACCGGTCAGCGTGGATTTGACTGATCGCGCGCGTGCCGAGGCGGTTTTGACCGATTTGACAGCTCGTTACCCCCAAATCGACGTGCTGATCAATAACGCCGGTTTGGCGCTAGGCGTGGACAAGGCGCAAGACGCCAGGATGGATCAGTGGGACACCATGGTGGCCACCAATATCAGCGCGTTGCTGCACATTACGCACGCCTTGCTGCCAGGTATGGTCAAGCAGAACAAGGGCCACATCATCAATCTGGGCTCGACCGCGGGCGAATACGCTTACGCGGGTGGCAATGTGTACGGCGCTACCAAGGCGTTTGTGCATCATCTGGGCCTGAATCTGCGTGCCGACCTGTCGGGTACGGCCGTGCGAGTCTCTACTGTGGCTCCAGGGCTCTGTTCCGGCACGGACTTCTCTACCGTGCGTCTGGGTGATAAAGACAAAGCCGCTGCGCTGTACCAGAACGTTGATGCGCTGACGCCCGAGGATATCGCCAACACCATTGCCTGGATCATGAATGCGCCTGCCCATATGAACGTCAACTACATCGAGTTGATGCCTGTGGCGCAAAGCTTTGCCGGCTTGAGCGTGCATCGCAAGGCTTAAGCGTGGCGACCGGCCTGGTCTGGCTTGATTAGACTTGGGCTCCGGTCTTACACTGCAAACGTCTTCAGGGCGGGGTGAAATTCCCCACCGGCGGTAAGGGAGCCATTCCCCAGCCCGCGAGCGATTTCCGCCAGGGAAAGGTCAGCAGATCAGGTGAGAAACCTGGGCCGACGGTAAGAGTCCGGATGAAAGAAGATGAAGCATCGCTGCCTTGTGATCAAGGCAGCGGCGTGTTTTATTGCTGCCCGGAGGACGCATTGTTTAATCAAGGATGCGTTCAAATGAAAAATCTGAAAATCTTCCCTGCATTAGCCCTTGGTCTTTTGCATGAATGTTGCGAAGGAGTGTGCTGATGTATACCGGAATTGTTAAAGCGGTTCGTCCTCTTACTGCGGTCAAGGCCGAGCTGGGCCGCACGGAGTTTGAAATCGACTTCACCGACGAATTGCTGGTGGATCTGCAACTGGGCGCCAGTGTCAGCGTGGAAGGCACATGCCTGAGCGTGACCAGTATTTCCGGCCCCAAAGTCACTTTTGATGCGATTCCCGTCACACTGGAGCGCACAAATCTGGGCACACTCAAGACGGGCGATCTGGTCAATATCGAACGATCGGCCAAGCTGAACGAAGAGATTGGCGGCCACGTGATGGCTGGCCATATTGCGACGACGGCTGAAGTGCTGGAACTGAGCATTACCGAGGCCGGTAACCGCCTGCGTTTTCGTGTGCCAGAGGATTGGGCGAAATACGTGTTCCCACGCGGTTTTCTGGGCGTGAATGGCTGCAGCTTGACCGTGGCTGACGTGGAAGATGGTGTCGTCACGATCAACCTGATCCCGGAAACGCTGCGTCAGACAACTTTCTCCCGTTACAAGGCGGGCGACAGGCTCAATATCGAAGTGGATCAGCAAACGGTTGTTCTGGTCGATGTGCTTGAACGTACCGTGGCTGGTACCTTGTCGCGAGTACTACCCCCTTTTAAAAGCTGATTTGTCTTGATTGCCGGGTGCTGAAGAAGGGCTGTTGGTTCTGATAACCGGCAGCTCTTTTTTTATTGTGCTGATGCGCGCGGAGCGCAATTACCTGCTTGTAGGGCGATTGACTTGTACTGGCCGTTAACTTGGCCTGGATAGGTGAACGAGCTTAAGCCCAGGCTAACTGGTTCAATACAAAATCCGCCCGTTCTTCCACGCTGATCTTGGGCAGCAGGATCACTTCATATCCCAGCAGGGGATACACGCGCTCCAGACGTTCATACTCCTGGATAGCGGCTGTCATGTCGTGGCGGCGCTCCGGATCTGCTTCATAAATCTCTGGCCAAGGCGGTGTTAAAAATACCCGTGGATGATATGGGTAATCTTGTTTAAACCGCTCCAGCAAGGGCGTGCCGCTTATTTCTTCTAAAGTTGCTGCAGCATCAAGCAGTCCGCGATCAAAAAACACCCACCCAGCATCCTCAGGCGCTGCCAGATAGTCCGCCTGGGCTGTTCTGATCGCCTCCTGTAAAAAGGCCTCCATATCTACCCACGGCAGGGCAGAGCCATTCATGGCTAACTGCTCCTGGACGATACGTCGCCCAGGCTCTTGAATAGTCGTATAGCCGCGACTTTGCAGCTCTGACAGTAAGGTGGATTTGCCTCCGCCGGAGCAGCCGGAAATAAGGACGAAATGATTCATAAGAGTTCAGAGTTTTTAAGGAGAAAGAGGGAGCTGAAGGCGTGCACAAGCCCCGAAAATGAAGACGGATGTAGGGATGTAGGGATGTAGGGATGTAGGGATGTAGGGATGTAGGGATGTAGGGATGTAGGGATGTAGGGATGTAGGGGGAGGAGAGCTGGGAGACTTGGAGGCAAGTATCCGCGAAGGCAAAGCATAGTTTAGCGAAATGGCGGTTGTCTTTGAAGCCCTAAAGATAGGCTCTCCAGTATTGGTAGATTAGGGGCGTTTGAAGTAGGTTTGCACGAAGCTGAGCCAGCCGATAAGCAAGGAAACCTGGCTTTTATCTTTCATTTCCTCCCTTAATGACAGAGCACAGGCAAGAGCCCAAGCACCACATAGCTGTAGCAAGAAAATAAAATGCAATTAACGGAAAGGAGTTTTTTTCTTTGAAAAGAATAGTCTTCAACAAAGAGAGGGGGAATTAAGGGTTAGGGCCTTAGCTATTAAGAACAAAGGCTTGCCAGGCAGGTGCACAAGCTTGCAGCCGTGTCATATCAACGCAGGCAGTTAAAAACAAAGCCGGGCCATTCCCCTCATTAACGCTGCTTTAACTCGATCCACCTTCAAAACAAGAACGCCGATTGCTCCATAAGAGGCAATCGGCGTTCTTTATCTTTCAACTATCCATTGAAAGCGGACGGGCTCACTCAGGCAGACAATTTCTCTACCTTGGCTGGCAAGCCTTGGCGCACGGCCGCGCCAGAAACCCAGTCAATCCAGACGTTGTCCTGGCCATCGCCACGGGTTGGGTCAGCAAAACCCAACTCGTTCAAATTCACGCCAGCAGCCAGATCGTTCAGGTGGGGCATGGCCTCCCCATCAATCTGGTGCGAACGGGCCCCCAATTCGGTATGGCCAAAACCGTGCTCGATAGCGATGGCACCGCGCATGATACCGCCACGCACCAAAGCAACACCGTCAACCGCGCCGCCAGGTGTGCTGACACGAATACGGTCGCCGTTACGGATGCCCATATTCTTTGCATCATCCAGATTCAAGGAAATCGGGTTATGCGGGTGCACTTGACGTAAACGCGACATGCCGATGGACATGGAACTCATCAAATTGGATTTGTAGGAGCTCATCAGCAAGGGCCATTCCTGTTCAGAGAAATGCTCGCGCATTGGGCTGCCGTCGGCCAGACGGGTAGGGTACCAGGTTGGGCAGCCACTCAGACGCTCGCCTGTCATGGTGTGACGCATCTTAGCCAAGTCCTCATTCCAGATCTGCAAAGCATTGCTGTAGCGATTTTTCAGCTGATTCCCTTTCCAGGCGTTTTCGATTCGGTCGAATCGGCCACCGCGTGTCAACAACATTGCCACTTTGCGCTGCTCTTCAGGATGCAAACGCGCTTGCAGATCCGGAAAGAGACGATCCACCCCTGTGATGCGCATATCGTCGTCGGATGCGTCGCTAACCGGGCGACCCGCACCAAAGGCGATATTCGCCATGCCGCGCAGATAGAAGTCCTCGGCGCGCAGCAAGTCATGGGGGTTGCCGGCCTTGTCTTTCAGCACGCCTTTACCAAAACCTGGCAGTTCCAGGCGCAAAGCAACGGCAAACAGGAAACTTTCCAGGTTGATGGGCTGATCATCAGCCGTGCGATCCACACGCGGCTGCACCACAGGCCAGCGTAGCGTAGAAGACTTGGCGATCACATCCGCCCAAGGTGCCGACACCCCCCAACTTTCGTAGGTCACTGTATCGGGGACGATATAGTCCGCATAAGCGTTGGTTTCGTTGATGAACGGGTTGATTGAAATGGATAAAGGCAGCGCAGCAGGGTCTTTCAGTTTGTGCAGCAAGGCGTTTTTAAAGCCTGCAATGGCGTAGACCGGATTACTCATGTGATTAATCCAGACCTTGGCTGAATAGGGGTAGCCATTCAGACCTGAAGCGATCATTTCACTGCTCAAGGCACCCACAGCGGGGTACCAAGGAGCCGGAGCGGGATACAAGGCTTGGCCATTTGCTTGGCGGCGCTTGAATTCGCTGGATTTTTCGTAAGCGAAGCGATGGCGCGACAAGGACACGCCTTTGGCCGTCACTTTTCCAGGAAATTGCGCGAAGTTGTAGCGTGGGCCGGGTCCAAAAGGCCCAAATGGGCCGGCATCCAGCACCAACCCCCCTTTCAGGTTCAGGTTACCCACCAGGGTATTCAACATGGCAATGGCGTAAGCCGTGTAGAAGCCAGAACCGTTCATGGTGCCGCCGTGCGCATCGGCTACAGCTTGGCGGCCGTAGCTGGTGAATTCACGGGCTAGCTCGATCAGGGCTTCTTCATCCATACCACAGCCTTTGGCGTATTCGGCAATGGATTTTTCCTGACTGCGTTCGCGCAACATGTGCAAGGCGGTACAGACCCGTAACTCTTGGCCTTCCAGCTCCACGGTACGATCGACAAACAACGTGGCGCGGTCCAGATCGGTGTGGGCGCGCAGTTCGCCTTGTTCGTCCTGGACAATAAAGGGTGATTCGGCACCTTCTGCAACTTCCCAACCCAGGTCCGTGCCACGCAAATAACGTCCAAAGCCAGGATGTTTGGGATCGGCAATCAACAAATGGCTGGCGTTAGTCCAGGAAGCGGTATTTTCGTCCTGCTCGGCAGGTGCGTGGGGTAGGGACAAGTGTTCTGCATCAAAACGCTCTTGCTCCAGAATCCAGCGCAACATCCCCATGACCAAGGACAAGTCGGTACCGGGTAACACGGGTTGCCAGCGGTTGCCGCTGCCCGAGGCCAAGCTGGACGACGTTGGCAAGATAGGAGAAACAACGACGTACTTGAAGGTGTTTTCAGGACGCGAACGGGCTTCTGCCAACTCACGGCCTTGACGCTGGAAGGGATTACCGGATTGCGCCGGCGCAGCGCCAATAAACAGGCCAAATCGGGCATTTTTCCAGTCAGGTTTGCCATGAGGCAAACCTTTAATGTCGTTCATGGCAGCCCCCGTTCCCACACGGAAGCTTTGCCCGCAATAAGAGCCGTGGTTACTGACGTTGACTGTGCCAAAGGCTTGCTGGGCAAAGCGTTTGACTAGCGGTGTACGGCCTTCGTTCGCGGCATCGGTGAACAATAACTGGTTGGCCAACGGGCCAAACTCGGGATTCTGTGGGTCAATCAGGGTTTCGTGATCCCAAATGGCCCGCAAGCCGTCGACATGACCTTCTTGGAACAGATCGCCGCCTTCGCAGACCTCTTCAATCAATTGTTCAAAGCTGATGCGCTTCCATTGGCCCGAACCACGGGGGCCAACACGCTTCAAAGGCGACAAAACACGGTAAGGGCTGCTGTGCTGTTCCAGCATGGAAGCGCCACGGGCACAGGCGCTGGCACGACCTTCCAGGCCGTTTTCACCGCCCAGCATGGCGTAAACCTCACGTACAGGTTGCTCCATGGGCGCAGATTGCGTGGTTGCCAAAGGATGGTAAGGATTACCGGCGATACGCAAAATCTTGTTGTTCTCTGTATCAATACGCACACGTACACCGCACTGCGTCCAGCAGCCCAGGCAACTGGAAGGGCTCACAATCTGACCGGGCTGCGTATCCAGCAAACCCGTAATCGGGTCAATACGGAATTCGGCTTGCAAGGAGTTGCCACGGGTCGCGTGGGCAGTTGGCACTCCGGCTGTACCTTGGCCCAGACCTTGCACTGCCTTGACCACCGTGTCGCTATAACCAGCCGCAAATGCCGCCAGACCACCCACAGCAGCACCGCCGCGGGTCAATACCTGCCGACGCGACAGGTTAGGGGTTTCTTTTTTCTTGCTCATGACGATAAGTACCTGAAAGCTAGTGATTCTGTGGGTCTAGGCCGTCAACGATGAACGGCGGGCCGGGAACAGAGAGAGCAGGGTGGTGCTGGCGGCGAGTAAGGCAATACACAAGCCCAGCACACCCAGCATTCCCAGCAGGCCATCGCTGCCTAAAGGCATGGTGTAGAGGTACAGACCAGCGCCGTATTTAGGGACACCTTGTACTGCCATGAAAATAATCCAGCGAAACACCCAGGCAGAGCCAAGCATGAACGCAGCACAGATCAAGCTATACAGATTGCCTTGCAAGGTGCTGATTGGACGGCTGAGCATATACAGAAGCAGCAGGCCGAATGCAGAAGACCCCAAAAAGCCCAAACGCCATACGGGGTAACTCTGGAATAGCTCCCAGGCTGCGCCGAAGGAGTGGCTATAGCCCAGCAGGCCCGAACCAACCCAAAACAGGGCCACGACGATCAAGGTCAATACCACGCCCAAAGACCAGCGCCGTACGTATTCCAGCGGCAAATTGGCCACGCCACCAGGCAAGAGACGAGCAACCAGCAAGATGGCTCCCAGACTGGCCAGAGCGGCCGTCAAAGCGAAGTTGATGGGCAGAAAGGCGGTGTTCCACAATGGGCGCGAACGCAGCACCATCACTTCAAAACCGCTGTAGACCAGAATCGACAAGGCCGATACCAGCAAAGCCAGGCTCAACCAGCGCCACAGGGTACGCTTGTTCAACCACCAGGCCAGCACATTGGCCATGGACAGACCGACGAACAGGGGCAGCAACACAGCGCCCAGCGACATCCAGGACCAGGGAGTGAAGTGGGCGTAGAAGTGCCAGAAACGACCGGGTTGGTGCAAGTCAGCCAGCAAGGACACAGGAGCGGCAATACTGCTGCACAGCAGCACAATCATCAATGCAGGTTCCAGACGATGCAAGGCGCTGTCACTGGACCAGGCGCAGCGCCATACCCACACAGTGCTGGTGGCGGCCATACCGACCAGGAAAAAGTATTGAACCGCCCAAGGTAACCAGGCAACCTCGTAGGCAGGGGTCAGAATTTCGATAATAGACATAGCAGCCTCTTAGAACTGATGGGTCAAACGCACACTGGCCTGACCATCCACACCATCGACGAACTCATCTGGCAAGCCGATATAAAACACATGCGGGCTGGTGTTCATGCCAGGTTTGAGGACGCGGATTTCCTCTTTGTGCTCTTTGAGCAGTTGGGAAATCGTGCTGGTTTCATCGTTCATATCGCCAATGACACGGGCGCCGCCGACACAACTTTCCACACAGGCGGGCAGCAGACCCACTTCCAGGCGGTGCTCACAGAAGGTGCATTTATCGGCAGTCTGGGTTTCATGGTTAATGAAACGAGCATCGTAAGGACAGGCTTGAACACAGTAGGCACAGCCAACACAGCGCTCGTTGTCGACCAGTACCACACCATCTTCGCGCTGGAACGTCGCCTGTACAGGGCAGACCGGCACACAGGGCGGGTTGTCGCAGTGATTACAGAGACGAGGCAGGCTCAGCATGGCCGCCTGCTGCTGTTCATCAAGCACCTCGTACTGCAGAACTGTGGTACGGAACTGTCCAATCGGTGGTGCGTTCTCGATAGAACAACTGACCGTACAGGCCTGGCAACCAATACATTTTCTTAAGTCAACCACCATGCCGTAGCGAGCCCCCTCTTTCCCACCGCTACGTCGTGGAGGCTGGCTGTTCATCGCTGCTTGAACAGGTTGAATAGGAATGATCGTGGCCCCGGCACTCAGGCCCAGCAATTCCTTAAGAAAACGTCGCTTGCCCTTTTTGGGCCCGGCGCTTGGAGTCATGTGTTTTCCTTTACATGCTTGGGTTGAACCCATTTACATTATTTGTAGTTATAAGCATATGAAGAATCCAAGCCTCCAGTCTTGATGAAGGTCAAACAGAACATTTAAAGGTTGAAATGTTGACGCGCGGCTGTACTTGCCAGGTACAAAAAAGCGCCCCTCCGTTTTTAGGAGGGGCGCTAGGCATCTTGATACAGACAAAAACGCTTAGAACGTTCCGCTTAATCCCAGGAAGAACGTACGGCCCGGCTGGTTAAAGGTATGCGCCCCGGCACCATAAATGTAGTTCGGTGTTCCCAGGTTCACACCGATGGCATTACCGCGGCGGAACAGACGTTTGTCAAAGAGGTTATCAACCCCTGCATTAATACGGAAATGCTTGTTGATCTTGTACTGCGTGCTCAGACCAAACAAGGCGTAAGGGGAGACCTTGTCGGTTGCCGATCCCGTCAAAGGTTGACCGTAATAATCGTATTTCGGTGGTTTTTGCTCGCCGTAGAAGGTGGCCTTGGCGCGCAAGGACCAATCGGCGTTCACATCCCAATCCAAGGTTGTGTTGATGGTGTATTTAGGAATAGTGGACAAGGCTTCGCCGGTGGTCTTGTTCTTGGACTCGATCATGTAGGTGAAGTTGGTTGACCACAGCCAGTTTTCAGCCAGAGGCAGGGTCAAGTTACCTTCCAGGCCGGACACGACGGCCTTGGGGATATTTTCCCATTGCAGGATCAATTGATCTTTGTTCATTGCCGGGAAGCTCGACAGGGCAAAGCGGCCTGCTTCAACTTTGTTGCGGTAATCATTGTGGAAGTAAGTCAGGCTAGCTCCTAAACCATCATCACCGACATACTCAACCCCAAGCTCCTTATTAAGGCTGGTTTCTGCTTTCAGGTTCGAATTACCCTGGAGAAAACACCCTGGCTCATTGTTACCACCTGTATTACCCCAACACCCATTGCCTGCACTGTACAAAGTGTAGCCGTCATTGCTTTGATACAGGTTGGGAGCCTTGTAAGCACGGGCAATACCGGCTTTCAGCAACCAGTTGTCCGTCACCGCATGAGTCAGGTTCAGCGAAGGACTCCAGTTGCTGCCATGCTTGTCGTGATAGTCAAAGCGCAGACCGGGAGTCACCGTGGTCTTGTCGGTAGCGTAGATATTGTTTTCAGCGAAAACCGAATAAATATTCGCCCGCGACTTGGGTTTGTATTTATTGGGGACGCCAGGGATTCGGGTCGGATTACGTTGGGCCAGGTCCGAGGACGTGTCATTCAATTCCTGACCGACCCATTCCATGCCGATCGTGGCGTACTGCTCAACGCTGCCGGTCTTGAATTGATGGCTGGCTTCGGCGTGGGCGGTCAGGGTGGTCAGGTCCGCTTTGCCGAAACCTCCATCCTTGACACGTGATGGATCATTAAAAGCACCTTCCGTACCCCCAGCCAGGCCCTCCAGCAAACGATAGTTGCGCGTTTTTTCGTACTGGAAGTAGGCCAGGGAATTGGTCTTGTCATTCCAGTCGCCACGATGTGTCAGCGAATAGCTTTGGCGATACATCTTGTTAGTCTCGTCACCCAACTGACGTTTGACCTCGTCATTGGTATTCGTGTTCTGGGTATCGCCCGTATAAATATTGCCTTGACGGCTATAGGAAGCTTCCAGATCCACCGTTTGGCGGCTATCAGGACGCCAGGACAGCAAACCATTGATGTCCTTGTTACGCACCCCCTCACGGCCAGCCGGCAAACTGTTCGCGTTGGCACCTCCACGCTCGGTCTGATGTCCTTTATTGATCTCCGGATCGTCCGAATCTGTCTTGTTCAGGTTTCCATACAAACGGAAGGACAGGGATTCGCTGATCGGGCCGCTCAAGCCAAAGTTCATGCGACGCGTGGCACCTTCATCGCTATGCGCAGGCAGGTTGCCGTACAGGGAGTAAGTGCCCTGGAAGGTGTCTGTTGTCGGTTTGGTGATGATGTTGACCACACCGCCCGCAGCCCCGTTGCCGTAACGGGCCGCTGCCGGGCCGCGCAGCACTTCCACGCGTTCGATCTGCTCGGCAGGTACCCAGTTGGTATCCCCACGCGAATCGCGCTCGCCACGCCAGCCAAACCGCACGGCAGAGCGGGAGCTGACGGGTTTGCCGTCAATCAGGATCATGGTGTTTTCCGGGCCCATGCCACGGATATCGATCTGGCGATTATTGCCGCGCTGGCCGCTGGCCGAGTTACCCGTCAGGTTCACGCCTGGCATGGTGCGCAGAACTTCGGAAATATCGTTGGCGGGAGGGGATTTCTGGATGTCTTCAGCAGTGATGACGGACGAACCCAAGGTTTGCTTGAGTTCCTGCTCGGCCTTGACCACAATGCGGTCCAGCTCCTCGACCTCTTGCGCTTGTGTCTGATAAGGAAATGCCAACAATAAAGCTACAGCCAGACTGCTTAACGGCATAAAAGATACGCCGCTAGGCAGGTGACGCTTAGCGGCGAAAGACGAGGACACCGACATAATGAAGACCCAGTGGTAATGAGATTGATTCCCGATTATAAGCAGGGCAGGCCATGTTACAAGTCGTTAATCTCGTAAAACCAACACATCGGGCCGCACAAACTTACGCTTGATCAGGTCCGCCGCAGTCAAAGCAGCGGCCTGTCAAGGCTGACAGCTTGCGTAACAAGGAAGTAGCTTGTATTTAGGCACAAACGCTGCAGCCAGGGCCCATACAGGTGTGAATCACGGAATTCCGGGTGCTGGAACGGGTGCCGGGCCCGGTCACATTATTGCCTGCCAGGGCTTGCTGGGGCGTCAGGCCACGTGTGGGGCTTGCCTTGCTGAACAAGCGTCGTGGTGCGCTCAATTGCAGCAAGAGGCTGCCTTTTTCACAAGCAGGGCAGGTCTGGGGATCATTGCGGGTGGCAATGCTGCGCAAATGGCTGCTGCGTTGCAGGCAATGATTACAAAGGTAGTCGTACAAAGGCATGGCAAATCCGAGTAAAGCAAGCCCTGACTTCGGCATGAAGCCAGGGCCAGAGACCGATCAGGTCAAGTTACAGCGTGTGCCTGGACGGCCAAAACGGGCCGCGTCATTCAAGGCACCTTTAGGCAGAATATCGGTATCAAAAATACCGGTAGGCAATGCCAGAGACGCGGAGCTGTTGGGCAGGTCCACCACGCCACCGTAACGGCCCTCAACCGGAGCCGCTGTCAACAGCATATACGCCTGCGCGCGCGACAAGTCGGTCGTACGGCTGATGTAGTCAATGGCTGCCAAACAGGCCTGGCGATACGCAACCGTGGAGTCCAGGTAGTAGTTGACGCCTTCTTCCACACTGATGCCGGTGAAGTGCATCCACTGATCGTACTTGGGATCATGACGGCCAGGAACGTAAATGGGCGCAGTCAGATTGTATTGGGCCATGCCGCCTTTGATCAGATCAAAGCCTAGGTGGGCCGCGCCGTCCATTTCAATGGCGCCACAGAAGGAGATTTCGCCATCGCCCTGAGAGAAGTGCAAGTCGCCCATGGACAGGCCAGCCCCCTTTACATAGACGGGGAAGTAAATCCGCGAGCCAATAGTCAGGTTCTTGATGTCCAGGTTGCCGCCATGCTCACGCGGAGGCACGGTACGCGCGGCTTCTGCCGCCATGCGGTCAAATTCCGCGCCTTTCACACCACGCAGTACGGCAGTTTTGGCATCGGGCGGGTTGGCATGGCCCTTGGGCACCAGCAGGGCTTCACGTCGGTTCCATTCGCGCAGCAGTTCGTGCGAGGGCAGGGTGCCGATCAGACCGGGGTGCATCATGGCTGCAATGCGCACACCAGGAATATGACGGGAGGTGGCATACACACCATGCAGGTCCCAGATGGCCTTATCAGCTTCGGGGAAATGCTCGGCCAAAAAGCCGCCGCCATTTTCCTTGGCAAAAATGCCCGAGAAACCGACAGGGGTAATGGCGCGAATATCCAGCAGGTCCACCACCAGAATGTCGCCAGGCTCAGCGCCCTCTACATGGATAGGGCCGGTCAGAGGGTGAGCGCGGGTCAGATCAACGTCGCGTACGTCGTTGGCGCTGTCCGTGTTTTTGATCTGGGCGTCCAGAAAGTCCATACATTCCAGAATCATTTCTTCACCAGGTTTGACACTGGTCAGGTCTGGAATATCGGGGTGCCATCGGTTGTGCCCGATTTCAGCTTGTTCGGCCAAGGGTGCGCCGGGTTTGATTTTTATATGCTGCATGTGTTCTCCGAAAAATGTGTACGAGGTCCGCACAACGGCGCTTTTAAATGCGCTTGGCGACACCATTAACATGCCGGCACAGACCTGGTCAAAATGTGTGGAAACGGCTGTTTTATATGCTTTTTTATGCCGATAAATAAATCTTAAGCAGACCAATGGTTTAGGTCTTAAGCGACTAAAGGACAGCACTATGAGGATTTTGTCCAGAGGATAAATCCTGATGTTGGGTCAGTTTTTTATGTCGTGGCATGCCTTAACAAGGGCTGACATTGTTATATGGCTATCCATATACAAAGCATAAGAGTTTTGGGATGGTATAAGCAGGCCCACGGTTTGCGGCGCAAATGAGCACTGTCATGGTTCAGCTCCACATAACCCTTATCACAGTAGATATATAAGTCGGCAAGTCGAACTGACAACAATAAAAAGCAAATAAAACGCAGGAGACTCAATCATGACTAGCCGTTCCCCGATCCTGTGGATTCGCGATCCGCTGGCCTGTTCAGATGCGCAAGCTGCCGGTGGCGTCCTGGTGCGAGACAGTCGCATCATCGAAAAAGTAGCCGCCGGTCAGCAGCCCAAGCAGGCTTACGACCAAAGCTGGGATGCTTCCCGGCACGTTTTGCTGCCCGGTTTGGTGAATACACATCATCACTTTTACCAAACCTTGACACGGGCCTATACCCCGGCGCTGAACAAACCTTTGTTTCCCTGGCTGACCACGCTGTATGACGTGTGGGCCGGTCTGGACGACGAACAAATGCAGGTAGCCAGCGAACTGGCCATGGTGGAACTGCTGCAATCGGGCTGTACGACGGTGGCCGATCACCACTATGTGTTTTCGGGCGCCTTGCAACATGCCATTGATTGCCAGGCTGAAACGGCTCAACGCCTGGGCGTACGCGCCGCATTGACGCGTGGTTCCATGAGCGTAGGCCGTGATCAGGGTGGCTTGCCCCCGCAAAATGTCGTACAGGATGAACAAACCATTCTGGACGACAGCCTGCGTCTGATTCGCCACTATCACCAGCGCGAGGATGGGGCGATGATTACGCTGGCCCTGGCTCCGTGTTCGCCTTTCTCCGTCAGCCGCGAGCTGATGAGCGAAAGTGCCAAGCTGGCCGAACGTGAAGACGTACGCCTGCACACGCACCTGGCTGAAACCGACGATGAAACCGCCTACTGCGAACGCCTTTTTGGCATGCGTCCACTGGACTACCTGGATCAGCAGGGCTGGTTAAGCAATCGCACCTGGCTGGCACACGGCATTCACTTCAACGACGAAGAAATCCAGCGTCTGGGCCGCGCAGGCACAGGCATTGCCCATTGCCCCTCGTCCAATATGGTCTTGGGCAGCGGCCTATGCCGCACCATCGAGCTGGAAGCCGCCGGTGCCCCCGTCGGTCTGGCCGTGGACGGCTCGGCCTCCAATGACTACTCCAATCTGGCTCAAGAGATGCGACAGGCACTCTTGCTGGGCCGCCTGCGCTACGAGCCGGGTCAGGTCACCCATCAAGCCGTTATCCGTTGGGCGACTCAAGGCTCGGCCCGCTGTTTGGGGCGCGAGGATATTGGTGGCCTGAACGTCGGGCAGCAGGCCGACCTGGCCTTGTTCACCCTGGATGAGTTGCGCTTTTCCGGCGCAGAAAATCCCTTGGCCGCCTTGCTGCTTTGCGGCGCGGACCGAGCCGAGCGCGTAATGGTCGCCGGTCAATGGCGCGTGATTGATGGGCAAGTCGTCGGTATTGATGTGCAAGACCTGATGCAACGCCATCAAGCCGCTGCGCGTCGTTTGCGCGACAAGGTACTGGATACCGTCGCGACAGCTTGAGTTCAGTAGTGACAGGGCCAGCAGAGCTCTGCCTATTTATTTTCGGAGACAAACAATGACAACACCGACAAGGGCAGCGGGTGCAGTAACGGCGCAACGCCCCGAAGACGAGAATCTTGGCCTGGGCGCGAATCTGGCCTATGGCTTTCAACACGTATTGACCATGTACGGCGGCATTATTGCCGTGCCCCTGATTATTGGCGAGGCTGCTGGTCTGCCTGCCAATGAAACCGGCTTGCTGATTACCGCCTGCTTGTTCATGGGCGGCCTGGCGACCTTACTGCAAACATTGGGCTTGCCATTTTTTGGCTGCCGTCTGCCGCTGGTTCAAGGGGTGTCATTTTCTGGCGTCGCCACCATGATCGCCATTTTGGGTACGGGCGGCGGTTTGCCAGCCGTATTTGGCGCGGTCATTGTCGCTTCGCTAATCGGCCTGCTGATTACGCCGGTTTTTTCACGGGTGATTCGTTTCTTCCCGCCCTTGGTGACAGGCTGCGTGATTACGACCATTGGTCTGACCTTGATGCCGGTGGCCGCATTCTGGGCGATGGGCGGCAACCCTTCTGCCCCGGACTTTGGCAGCGTGGGCAATATTTCCTTGGCCGCCATGACCTTGCTGATCGTGCTCTTGCTCAGCAAGCTGGGCAGCGCCACTATCTCGCGCTTGTCTATCCTGCTGGCTATCATCATTGGCACCGTTATTGCGGTAGCCATGGGCCATGCGGATTTCTCTGCCGTCAGCGAAGGCGAGGTCTTTGCCTTGCCCAGCCTGTTCCACTTTGGCATGCCCACTTTCCAGGCTGCCGCGATTATCTCCATGTTCATTGTGATTATCGTGACGCTGGTGGAAACCTCGGCCGACATTCTTGCCGTGGGGGACATTATCGACACCAAAGTTGATGCTCGTCGTCTGGGCGATGGCCTGCGCGCCGATATGCTCTCCAGCTTGATTGCCCCTGTGTTTGGCTCGTTCACACAAAGTGCCTTTGCCCAGAACGTAGGTCTAGTGGCGGTCACCGGCGTAAAAAGCCGCTACGTCGTGGCCTTTGGTGGTCTGATTCTGATTGCCTTAGGTTTGCTGCCCGTCATGGGGCGCCTGGTGGCCGCCGTACCGCCAGCCGTCTTGGGTGGTGCTGGCATGGTCCTGTTTGGCACCGTCGCAGCCAGCGGTATCCGTACGCTGGCCAAGGTGAACTATGAAAACAATATGAACTTGATCATCGTGGCGACGTCGATTGGTGCGGGCATGATTCCTATCGTGGCTCCCAAGTTCTACGAGCACTTTCCGATCTGGTTTGCGACGATTTTCCATTCGGGTATCAGCTCGGCTGCCCTGGTGGCGATTGTGTTGAACCTGTTGTTCAACCACTTCACCTTGGGTAATCCCGATCAGCCTTCTGTATTTGCTGCCGGTGGGGGCCGCTATCTGCGGGTCTCGGACGTGGCAAACCTGAACGAGGGTGACTACGTTGAAAACGGCAAGATCATGGACAAGGACGGTAAGGAGATCCCGATTATTGCTGATGAGCACCCTGCACCGGAACCGTCCCCTGTGCTGCACACAAAATCGGGTTTAAGCAGTATCTGAACAAGTAGAAACACTGCTAGAAGAACATAAGGATCGTACCTTTGGCCGCCTTGTCTCTTTAGGGAGCAAGGCGGTTTTTTTGCTAAACACTTGAAATATCAGGAACTAACCTCATCTCCTCTTACGTAGGCGACCGAGCCCACGCCTTCCATTGCAGCAGGGCTCAGCAAAGGAAAAATGGAGATCAAGCATGGCAAATAATTTGACACGTTTTAATCCGTTTGGCGATCTGGCGAGCCTGGACACGTGGCGGGACATGGAAGACATCTTCCGACGCGTCCCCGTTGTTGGCTCTCTGGCCGGAAATACACCGCCCAGCATTCGTCTGGATGTCAGCGAGAGCGAAGAGGCCTATCATGTCAGCGCAGAAGTGCCAGGCGTCAACAAGGAAGACGTGCAGGTCAGCGTTGAGGGCAACGTTGTTTCCATCCGCGTAGAAAGCCGTCGTACTCAGGAAGAGAAAGACGGTGATACGGTCTTGCGCAGCGAGCGCTATTACGGGGTACAGACCCGTCGCTTCAGCCTGGCGCAGGACATTGACGAATCCCAGGCCGGTGCCAAATATGAAAACGGCGTTCCGGAGCTGATTCTGCCCAAGAAAAAGAGTGGGGCAAGGGCCAAGAAGCTGGAAATTCGCTAAACAGATGGCCTAAAAAAACCCGCAGCATATGCTGCGGGTTTTTTCATGGGCTGCAGCTTTATTGACGTCCCACTTCCAGTACAGAGGCCAAACCTCCAGCATTAATACGTCGTAACAGGCGCAGTCCGGCGCGATCAAACATGGCTTCAAATTCTTCCAGGGTGCGCTCCCGGCTGTCTTCCAGCACGCACATGGTAATCAGATCCAGCAACTTGCCTCCATTGGGCTTGTTATCAGGTTCGATCACGCTTTCCAGAACCAGAATCCGGCCATTTTCCGACATGGCCTGCGCGCAATTGCGCAGGATAGTGACGCCTTGCTCGTCGCTCCAGTCGTGCAGGATCATCTGCAAAAGATACACATCACCGGCTGGGCAAGCCTTGAAGAAGTCGCCATCCACCAGTTCCCAGCGATCGGGCTGATTCAACTTGGGCAAGACCGAGTTGGCCAGCACCTGGGCTTGATCAAACAGAACTCCGTAAGCATCCGGGAATTTTTGCAGAATCAATAAGAGCAAGCCGCCAATACCACCACCGACATCCACAACCCTGGCATTGCCAGGAATGGATATCTCATTAATTAAAAAAACATTGGATGCACGAGATAATCCAGAAACGCCTTGGTGAAAAATATCGTGAATATCTTTATCTTCCCAATGTTCGAAAAAAGCATGGCCGAATCTCTCTTTAAATATAGGAATTCCGGCAGCGGCTTTTGATAAGTCCGCCGCGCAATGAAGAAAGGCCGGATCAGTCAACATCAAGGCAGCTTCTTTTAATCGACTGGAAGAGTCCGAGCACAGGTTCCAGCCCAGTTCATCCAACTGATACGTATTGGCCGGTTGCTCTTTAAAGACTCGATGTGCGCACAAGACACGCAAGATGCGCTGCAGATGGGAAGCCTCTGTACCACTGGCCTGGGCCAAGTCAGCTATGGTTTTGGGTCCATCTTTTAACAGGTCTGCCAGCTCCAGTTCGGCGGCCGCCCGGACCGCAGTAGAGATGGAATACGCCATGATCAGATTAAGCAATTCTGTGCCGCTATGGCGGGTCACACCGGAATCCTGCTTTAGTTTATTCACTCCATTATGCGTTGTCATGTCTACTCCCTTTTAATGGAAAAGGCCGGTCACTGAGACAGTGAACCGGCCATTTAAAAAAATGAAAGCCAATCAGTCAGAATGAGCGACTAATATGCAGGTTTTCCCAATTCAAGAAATCAACAAATCAAGGTTTTTTGTTCTGGATCATATAAGTCAAAGAGCTGGCCACCAAAGCACGAGTGCCGATGCGCAAAGCCTTTTCATCAATCATGAATTCAGGCGAATGGTTAGGTGCCCCCATCTTGTCGGAATAGGGCGAGGCGTTCAGACGCCAGAAAACCACGGGCACGTTCTTGCCAAACGCACCGAAGTCCTCGGAGCCCATGCCAGGCGCTACTTCCTTGGCACCAATCCCGTCAGTAGCCAGATCCAAAGCTGGAATCACGGTTTGGGTGGCTTTAGGATCGCTGACCAGAACTTCATAGCCCGTGTCGATACGCACAGTGGCCTTCAAATCATGGTTCGCAGCAATGTTTTGCGCATAACGCTGAATCAGCTCATGTGCCGTTGCCTGGTTCTGCTTGGACAAGGAGCGCACGGTGCCGCTGATGTCAGCACTTTCTGGCAATACATTGGGGCGGTTACCGCTTTGCAACGAGCCTACCGTCACTACTGTGGTGCCGTCCTGGGGATTGGTACGCTGGGCAATGATGTTGTTCAAGGCCACAACGGTTTCAGCCGCAGCAACCACGGGCGAGGCCGCATTCCAGGGCGAGGAGCCATGGCCGCCTTTACCAGCCAAAGAGATGGAGAACACATCGCCACTGGCCATCAGGCTGCCTTGGCGGTAGCCGATACTGCCAGCAGGGTAGGAGGGTCCAATGTGCTGGCCCATCACCACATCCACTTTAGGCTGGTCCAGCACGCCTTCAGCCATCATGGCGTTGGCACCGCTCAAAGGTTTGCCAGGGCCTTGTTCTTCCGCAGGCTGGAACAGCAGCACAATCGTGCCGGGCAGTTCATCGCGCATGTCCGAAAATACCTTGGCCGCGCCTAACAACATGGCCACGTGAGTGTCATGACCGCAAGCGTGCGATACCGACACTTCCTTGCCTTGCCAGGTACCTTTGGCAACGGACTTGAAGGGCAGGTCATTGCGTTCCTGTACAGGCAGGGCATCCATATCGGCTCGCAGGGCCACAACCGGGCCCGGCTTTCCGCCTTTCAATACGGCCTTGACGCCAGTTTGCGCAATGCCGGTCTGAATCTGATAACCGGGCATGGTCTCCAGAGCGGCCTTGATATAGGCCGCTGTGTTGTGCTCTTGATAAGACAGTTCAGGATTCTGGTGAATATGGCGGCGCCATTCGATGATCTGCTGCTCCAACGCATCGGCCTTACTGAGCGCAGTATCCAGCATGGGATTGCTGGCTTGCGCCAACGCCGTACCTGCCATAAAACACGTCGCTGCCAACAAGCTCAGGCGCAATGAATACTTCATATAGTCTCCTCTCTTTTTTAGTCTTAATAGCGACTGATGATAGCACTGCGAGAGAGAGTGAACGGACTCATTAAATTGATGCGCATACTAGCTATGACTCCCTAGTGCATCCGTTCATTATTGCCTGATCGAAGTAACGTTTTTGGCGGCTGTAATGGCCGGGAGTCAAGCCTGTTTGTTCCTTGAAAAAGGCAATAAAGGCGCTGTCGCTGGCAAAGCCCAGATCCGCGGCCAGGCGGGTAACCTGGCCCCCGGTAGAAAGTTGCTCAATCGCCTTGAGTAAACGCCATTGCTGTCGCCACTGCTGGTAATTCAGACCGGTATCCCGCTTGAATAATCGGCTGATTGTTTTCTCGCTCGCTCCCAAATAACTTGCCAATTCATTCAGGGCGGGGGGCAGCGTATCCAGCGGGATTTGCCGTAAGCGGCTATCTTGGGGCAAGGGCAGAAACAGGGCTTGATCGGGTGCGCGTTGCAGCTCGTCCAGCAAGACCAGCATGACATGCAAGCCCGGAGGCTGATCCCAGTTTTCATCCAGATCCGCTTGAGCGATACGGTCCAGCGCGGCGGTCAGCAAATCGTTCGCTGCCAGCAACTGGACCTCCAGGGGTAAAGCAGGGTAGTGGGTCGGGTCCAGATACACCGATCGGTAATCTACTTGTTCGCTCATTTGCGCCTGATGCGGCAGCAGAGCGGGAATCCAGATCAAGCGCCCTGGCGGCAACAAGCACAATTGCTGATCCAGGGTGACAGTAATGCAGCCGCTGTGCGTGTACAGGATCTGACCCCAGGGATGTTGGTGCAGGCCGGAATCATGTTGCGCCAAACGGGCGGCAATACCCAGCACATGGCGGCCTGTCAGGTCGGGAAAGGGGTCACTGGCTTCTAACCAAGGCATGGTTGTCCGATTTCATGGGTTTTTAATCAGAATACGTGTAATAGAAAAAACTGACCAGAGCTACGCTGATTTTTTTTCAAATTGGTGTGTGAATTGGCATGGCTCGTTTTCTTCTCTTGATGATCGCCCTGATCATGTTTCCGCAGGTGGTGGAGACCGCCTATAGCCCCGCCTTACCGCTTATTGCCCAGAGCTACGCGGTATCGGCCAGTGAGGCGGGCCAAACCTTGTCCGTCTACTTTATTGCCTTTGCGCTCGGTGTACTGTTCTGGGGTTGGCTGTGCGATCGGGCAGGGCGCAGGCCGGTTGTTCTGGCGGGTTTGATGGTGTATGGCCTGGGCTGTCTGCTGGCCCTGTTCAGCCCGAACTTCACGGTGCTCTTGCTGGCCCGCATGATTAGCGCATTTGGTGCGGCGGTCGGCTCTATTGGCGTGCAAACCATGCTGCGGGACCGTTATCAAGCCGAAGAACTGGCCAAGATTTTCGGCACCATTGGAGCGGCGCTGGCGCTGAGTCCTTTGCTGGGTTTGGCCATGGGTGTGGTCCTGTCCTCGGGTGCTGAAGTGATGCCGGTTTTCATCGGCTTGCTGGTGCTGGCCTTGGTTCTGCTGGGCATCAGCCTATTGCAGCTTCCTGAAACCCGCCCCGCACAAAGTCAGCGCAGCAGCTTGTGGCAGGTTCTGATTCGCTTGTTGAAAGATCCCGCGATCTGGCAATCAGCCTTGCTGGTGGCGCTGTTCAACACCACGATTTTTGCGTTTTATCAGTGGGCTCCCTTCTTGCTGCAAGGCCTGGGCTCGGACAACCGACCCATGATGATTGCTGGTGTCCTGTTGGCTGCGGGCACGTTCATGGGTGCGTTTTTAAACCGCCGCTGGCTGGCAGCGGGGCAGTCGTCCCACAGGCTGATTTGGCGAGGTATCGCGCTGTTGATGGTAGCGGCTATTGGCCTGGAGTTGGCGGGAAAACACCTGATTTTTCTGCTGCCTGCCATGCTGCTTGCGCTCGCTTACGCGGTAGCCATTCCTAACCTTTTATCCGGTGCCTTGCAGCACTATCGCTCGGTAGTGGGTATGGCAGGTGCGGTCTTTGGCCTGATGTACAGCTTGTTGCTGGGTCTAGGTTTGGCCTTGTCAGCCTGGTGGGGAGATCTGGCTGATGTAACCCTTATTTGTGCTGTTCTAGCCGCTGTTTGCCTGGCTTTACCCCTGAAAAAGACCTGAGAAAAACCCTGACAGGCCCTTCGTAAGGCACCTCACTATAGGGTATATACCAATACATATGTATTGACATGGATTAAGCCAAATCACCATAATCCTTCATGTTTAAAGCAATTGAAGAGTGTGCCTGACAAACACTCAGCTTGAACATTTATCCAAAAGGAGAGGATGACATGGTGGAACAGGGGGTTATGGGCAGTCCGCTCGACAAGGCCAAGCCACGCGGCACAGTGGCCTTGCTCATGCTGTTGATGGCCGTGATGGGTGAAATGTGCCTGGCGGCCGACTTTTATGGCTTTGCCGCCGTTATCAAAATTGTGTCGGCAGACCTGTCATTAAGCCCCGCGCAAGCCGGCTTGGTGCAGGGTGCTTTCGGTGTTTCGTTTGCGCTGGGCATGTTGTTCTGGGCACCACGCGGTCGCTCCATGAGTTCGGCCCGTCTGTACCTGATTGGCTTGGGTGGTAGCGGCTTGCTGATGCTGTTGCAGACTCAGGCGCAGGATTTCACGCAGCTCTTTCTGCTGCGTCTGGTTGTGGGCTTTTTTGATTCCGCCGTCTGGGTCGGGTCCATGAAAATCGTCATGCAGTGGTTTGCGCCACGTCGCCAGGGCCTGGTGCTGGGCATTATTCTAGCCGCCTATTCGTTGGCCATTACCCTGGATTTTGCCCTGGGTCTGCCTTACGCCATGGCGCATGGCTGGCGCGCTTTCTTTCTGGTTCTGGGCGGGCTGACGTTAAGCGCCTGTTTGATCACGCAACTGGTAGTGCGCGCCGGTCCTTATCAAGATCCTCACGACAAGATCAAGACCGATGCCGGTGTGTTGCGCTCCATTGCCGCACGACCCTGGATCTGGGTGGGTATTCTGGCCATTTTTGGTGCCTTGTTCTCGGTTGCCGCAACGGCTACCTGGCTGATTCCTGCCTTGATTGATGTGCAGAAAATGGCCCCCGAACAGGCCCCCTTGTTCGGCACCATCATGGGCTTGTCCCAAGTCTTTTTCCTGATTCTGGGCGGATACGTTAGCGATCGCTTCACCCGTGTTGGCGTGATGCGTGTGGGCATGTGGCTCACCATTCTGGCGGCCAGCGCCTGTGTTCTGGTTGCTTGGCAGGCATTGCCCTACAGCGGTTTGCTGATCGTGGCCATTCTTTGCGGCGTAGGGGTGTTTCATGGCGGCGCCATTTTCAGCTACGTGGGTGAACGCTATGGCGTGAACCTGGGCCCTTGTGCCGCTGGCTATGCCGAGATGGGCGGCGTGTTCGCCACCTTCGTCGCACCGTCCTTGCTGGGCCTGCTGCTGAGCCTGACTGGTTCCTACATCTGGGCCTTTGGTAGCTTCCTGGCTGTGGAAGTGCTGGTTTTCATCGGTTTCCTCTTATTGAACCGCTTGCCATCGGCACAGGCGGAATAAAGAAATGAACAAACTTGTTTTCGATCCGGCAGACCTGGAGCAATACCGGCTCCAGGCCTCGGTGGCTGATTTTGACGCTGAAATGGCCGCCTACAAGCAGGCCAGCGAACGGGCCCGCGCTGCCTTGGGCACCTGTTTCAGCACCTACGCTTACGGCGATGACCCGGCAGAAAAACTGGATGTCTATGCGGCCAACCAGGCCGGTGCCCCGGTTTATCTCTTCATTCATGGAGGCTACTGGCGCATGTTGTCCAAGGACGACTCGGCCATGATGGCGCAAAGCCTGCATGCCGCCGGTGCCACGGTGATTTGCCTGGACTACGGTCTGGCTCCGGCTTACCGCTTGCCGCAGATCGTGGCGCAATGCGAACGCGCCTTGCAATGGGTTCACGCTCATGTCGCGCAATTTAATGGCGACCCGCAGCGTATTCATATTAGTGGCAGCTCGGCAGGGGGCCATTTAAGCGGCATGTTGCTGGCGGCTGATGCCCAACGTGAACAGCGTCTGATCCACAGCGCCAGCATTCTCAGCGGCGTGATGGATTTGCACCCCATCTTGCAGACCGCCGTGAATGACTGGCTGCAACTGGACGAAGAACAAGCCCAACGTTACAGCCCGGCCTTGCATCCCCCCGCGCAGGGAGTTCCCGTGCTGGTGGCCTGGGGCGCACTGGAACCGGCCGTCATGCAAGAACAAAGCCGTCATTACGCCCGGCAATGCGAGCTGGCGGGTTGCCTGGTACAGAGCATGGCCGTGCCAAACCGACATCATTTCAACGTCTTGATGGATCTGGAACAAAGCGACAGCGCATTGACGCTGGCCGTGTTGCAGACCATGAATCGTCATACCCAGGAGGAGAGACTATGACACAAGCAACTTCCCACTCCACCCAAACCGCGTGCTTTGAGCCCCGCCGTCTGGGCCACGTCAACCTGTGGGTTGATGAGCTGCAACGCGGTGAAGATTTTTACAGCCAGGTCTGCGGTCTGAAAGTGGAATTTACCGAACCTGATCTGGTGGCCACTTTTTTGGGCACCGGCCACACGCCCCATGACCTGGGCATGATGGAAACGACCAAAGGCGTGAATCGCTATGGCCGCGATGGTCTGCTGCAACTGCCCGGAACAATCGGCCTGAAACCCGGCCTGAATCACCTGGCCTGGGAGCTGGAAAACGAGGCTGAACTGGTTGCAGGCTGGAAGCGCGCCAAAGAGCAGGGGCGCGACATTGACATGACCGTGGATCACCAGGTGGCCCATAGCGTCTATATGTTTGACCCCGATGGCAACTACAACGAGTTCTACTGCGACACCATTAAAGACTGGCGCAGCGTGCTGGGTGGCCCCATGGAATTGCTGACCAGCCGCTGGGACCCTGAAGGTCAGGAACCCTTTACCGAAGGCCGCTATGATTCCGCCCCGATTCTGGAAACCGTGGCCGACGCCCCGGTGCAACCCCGCCGCGTCACCCACGCCGTATTGCGTACCGCCCAACTGGACGCCATGCGCCGCTTCTATAACGACGTCGGTGGTCTGGAAGTGGTTTATGAAAACGAACACGTTATCTACTTGCGTGCCGGTCTGGCCAATTATGATTACAGCCTGATCCTGGTGCGTGATGCAGAAGCGTCCTTTTCACATGGCAGTTTCGAGCTGGCCAGCGTCCAGGATCTGGAGCAAACACTGGAGCGCCTGAAAGCCCGGAACATCACTCCCGTACACGATGTGAACTTGCCCTGGAAGCGCGCTTTCTTCTTGCGTGACCCGGACGGTTTGCTCAGCGAGTGGTATGTGACTCTGGCTGGCGACCGCGTTCTGGATAGCAATCACTCTTTGCCTTTGTGGGCGCAAGTTTAAGGAAACCAGCATGTCCGATAAAAAACTAAGTGCCTTGATCGCAGGCGGTGGCCTGGGTGGCTTGGCAACCGCCGCCGCTTTGGCGCAACGCGGCTGGGATGTCACCGTGCTGGAGCGCCAGTCTGAATTGCGCGCCAATGGCTCCGGTATCTATATCTGGGAAAACGGCCTGCGCGTTCTGAAAGCCCTGGGGGCTTACGAGCAAGCGATTGAAGGCGCTTTCTACGGTAGCCACTTTGAGCAGCGCGATCTGAATAATGAAGTCATCGATTGCGGCCCCACGCCGCCTGATCGTCGTCTGATTACCGTGATGCGCTCGCAATTGTTGAAGTCGCTGGAGCAAGCGGGCAAGCGCGCAGGCGTGAAAGTTCGCACGAATGTAGAAGTCATTGCCGCCAGCGCACGCGGAGAAGTTCAACTGGCCTCGGGCGAGCGTTTACGTGCTGATCTGGTCGTGGGTGCTGATGGTATCTGGTCGCGCATCCGCCAGTCTTTAGGTCTGGAACTGGTGCACGAGCAAACCCGCGAAGGAGCCTTGCGCACCATGATCGAGCGCAAGCCGAGCGACACCGATGAACAAGATGCTCAAAAATACATCGAGAACTGGAACGGTCTGCATCGCTTGCTGATTACGCCCGTCAGCGAAACCCAAACCTATCTGGCCTTAACGTGCCCGTACGACGATGTGCGCGCCAGCAATACCCGGATCGACAAGGAATACTGGTCCGCCTTGTTCCCGCATTGGGCACACCTGATTGAACGTGCAGATGGCCCGGTCAGTTGGGGTCGTTACAGTGTGACGCGTTGCAAAACCTGGTCCAGTGGACGCACGGCGATTCTGGGTGATGCTGCCCACGCGCAACCGCCCAACCTGGGGCAGGGTGGGGGCATGGCCATGCAAAATGGTCTGGCTCTGGCCACCTTCCTGGAAAAGGTACAGGATGCGCGTGACATCCCCGAAGCTCTGGAAGCCTGGGAAAACAATGAACGCGAGATTGTGGAGCACTGCCAGAAGTGGTCCTGTCTGTATGGCGAGATCAGCGCCTTGCCTGATGCCGTGCGTACGCAGGTCGTGCGTTCTGCCATGGCCAATCCCTGGAGCTACACGCAGATTTTCCGGGCTGCCAGTCACATGCCTACGGGAACCGTTCAAGCGAAGCTCTGCTAGTATACTGACGGTCCGCTTGTCGCTCCGGTTTCATGGGGCGGCAAGCGCAGGACTGACTCTCCCAAGGCATCATGAGCAAAACTCCCGTTTCCATTCCTGACAGTTGTGTCGAGACCAATCTGGCCTTCCAGATGGCGAGCATTATCTACAAGCTGGACCAAACGCTAAGATCGACTACCTTGCGTGAGCACAATATGACTTATGTGCATTTCCGGGTCTTGCAATATCTTTGGGATGAAGATGGACGCAGCATCGGTGAAATTGCCAAGGCCATCGTTGTGCATCAGCCGGTCTTGAGCCGGGTGATTGACCAGATGGAAGAGCGTGAATTGGTGCAGCGTCGTGCAGACGAAAATGACAGTCGCTATATGCGTGTCTACCTGAGCGAAACAGGCCGCGAACGCTATGCGCAAGTCTGGCCCGCCGCCAAGGCAATGATTGATAATGCCCTGTCCGTACTCAATCCTGATGAACGCGAGGATCTGGGCCGTATGCTGCGTACAGTTGCCGCCCATCTGGCGACCTGAACCAAACGCTAGTTCTTGGTCTGGCCCGGAAGATTGGCCCGAATCAAACGACCCGCGATGGAATCCGTGTGGGGAAGATCGGGCAGGGTATCGTTCGGGCCAAACCAGCGCGCGTCATTGATTTCATCAGCTTGAATGCACAACTCGCCACCCGCGTATTCGGCGGTATAGGCCACCATCAAAGAATGCGGGAACGGCCAGGACTGGCTGCCAAAATACCGGATATTGTTCACGCGCAGCCCCACTTCCTCCATGACCTCGCGGTGAATGGCTTCTTCCAGGTTTTCACCTGCCTCCACAAAACCGGCCAGAGCCGTGTAACGCGCCGTGGCATAGGTGGAGTGGCAGGCTAACAAGATACGGTCCTTGTCCCGGATCAATACCATCATTGCTGGGGAGATTCGGGGATACGCCGAGAAGCCACAGGAAGTGCAGCGAAAACATAACTCATGCTTCACACGCTCCATGGCCGAAGCGCAGACACCACAGTAGCGATGGCTACGCGCCCATTCTGAAACTTGAAAAGCCCGGTTCACCAAACTGGCTTGATCGCCCAGTTGCGAGAGCACGCCGCGCAAGGGACGAAAGGTAAAACCATCTGGAGCCGGGGTTTGGGCTGCGACGTGGCACGCAAAATCCTGACAATCCTCGCCCGGAAAAAGAGCATGCCATTGCGCCGGAGCTAAATCCAGCGCGGGTTTGGCGGGAATCAAGGCTTGTCCTTCCTGGCTGCTGACCAATATTTCATTTCCACGAAAAATGAAATTCATGTGTTTCCTGTCCTTTAATAAGCCGCCTAAGCGCAGCGCAACGCTGGCTATTGTACGGGAAGGCCAGAGGTGAAAAAAGGCAGAAAAAAACACGAGGAGCCGAGCGGGGCATCCAGACCGGGCCCAGAAAAAACGCCGTTTTAAAACCAGAAACACAACTGTCAAAAAGATGACGTTTTACATAGCCTTGTCGAGAAAACCCCAGGACAAAACTGGCAAGCCACCTAATTAGCAGACAGACAATTAAGTATGAATTTATTTAAAACCAACAATTCGTTTTTGAACTTTTAATATCGGATTCATTATTTATAAAAACAGTTTCTTATTCTTGTTTTATTTTTTTGTTTTAAAAATCGCTATTTTATTTTTATATATTAAGGCAGCTTATAAAGTGTCTGTATTTATTCCTGGATTTACTAGACCACTTTCAAAAAAAACAGCAACAGAGAGTTTGGACATGATCAGAAAAAGCCCACAAAAAAACCGCCAGGCCTGAGCAAGACGGTTTTCTTGAAAATAATGTAAAAAAACTGAGGTTTAACACAGTTTACGCAGACAGCACCTACAGAAAAAACGATTGGTGGGCAGAAAATAAGGCACCGGCTGGTTTACTCGATGTTTTGCGTCTGTTCGCGCAGTTGCTCAATACATAGCTTCAGGTCGATAGAAGCACGTGTCATGTCCATGCCGCCCGCCTTGGAGCCCAGGGTATTGGCCTCACGGTTCATCTCCTGGAACAAGAAGTCCAAACGCTTGCCGGTGCTGCCTTGGCGTGTGCTTTTCTTGCTGGAGATCACACTGGTATCGCCGTTCAGAATCAGCTCCAGCTCGGTCAAGTGCGAACGCAGGCGGGCGATTTCCTCGGCCACATCAATACGCAGGGAGAAAACAGCCGCTTCCTGGGCGACACGGGCAGACAGTTCTTCGCCCGAAATCAGGGCAAAACCGTCCTGGCTGGCTTGCAACAAGGCGTCATGCAAGCGAGTGGCAATCTTGTTCTTTTGCTCTGTCAGAATCGAGGGTAGGTGCTGTTCAACCTCGTCCACAATGGCGCTCATGTCCTGGCGAATATCCAGCATGGCTTGTGCCAGACGCTGGCCTTCACGCTCTCGGGTCGCCTGAAAATCCTGCAAGGCTGCTTCAAAAGCCTGGCTGATCATGGGTAGCCAGACGTCGGGGTCCATGCCCGAGTTATTGCCACTTTGATTGCTCAACAAGGTATGCAGCTCGGGCGCAGGCAGGTCCGGAATAGCCACGCGTGCCACTTGCAGCATCTGTGCCGTGCGCTCGACCGCTTCCATATCCAGGCTGCGTTGCTGATCCGTGCCGCTACGAGCAAAATTGACCCGCAATTCCAGCTTGCCGCGTTGCACACCTTGGGCGGCCAGCTCGCGCAGTAGATTCTCCGCAAAGCGCAGTTCCTCGGGCAAACGCAGATTCAGGTCCAGAAAGCGGTTGTTGACGCTGCGCATCTCGATATTGATAGTGCCTGCTTCGGACTCGGCCTTGGCGCTGCCAAACGCGGTCATGCTACGGATCATGGGTGGGTCACTTTAAGAATGGAATAAAGCCGCCAATTGTACTCTCAGGTCGCGGCTTTGGCCGCTCCTCTTGCCGCGACAAAGCTCTATACTTTAGGCATTCAAGGCCTGTAAGGGCCGATTTTTTATCATCACTAAGGGCAGTCATGCTACGAATCCTGCATACAGCCGATTGGCAGATAGGTCGCCAGTACTCACGTTTCGAGCTGGAGGACGCGGCCGCCCTGGCTGAGGCGCGTTTCAAGGCTATCGAGAAGCTGGCCGCGCTGGCTACAGAACATCGCGCCGATCTGATTGTTGTAGCAGGCGACGTCTTTGACTCGCAAACCCTGAGCGAGCGCAATCTGCGCCGCAGTTTCAATGCCATGGCCGGTTTCACCGGCCCCTGGCTGCTCCTGCCTGGCAACCATGACGCGGCCTTGAGCGAAAGCGTCTGGACACGTGCGCGCCGCTTGAACTGCATCCCGGACTATGTGCATATTCTTGACAAACCAGAACCATTTTTGCTGGACAGTCTGAAGGTAGCTGTATTGCCAGCACCGTTGACACAGCGCCAGACGTATCAAGACTTGAGCGACTGGTTCGATCAGGCCGAAAGCCCGGCGGGTTACTGGCGCCTGGGCTTGGCACACGGCAGCATCAGCGGGGTGCTGGAGCATCTGGACAGCCATAACCAGATTGATCAAAACCGCGTCCAACGCGCCAGTCTGGACTATCTGGCGCTGGGCGACTGGCACGGCACTGTCAAAATCAACGATCGCTGTTACTACAGCGGAACACCTGAGCCAGACCGCTTTCGGGATAACGATTCTGGACAGGCGTTACTGGTCGACATCAGTGAGCCAGGCGCTACGCCCGTCGTTCAAGTCTTGCCAACTGCACAGCACCCTTGGCGCAGCATCCAGCACCATGTGAATGACGACACGGATCTGGACCTACTGGAGCGGGAACTGAATGCCTTGGCCGATCAAAGTGTGGTGGAGCTGGAACTGTCTGGCCAACTGAGCCTGAGCGGTTTTGAGCGTCTGGAGCACATTCTGGGGCAGGCCCAAGCCCGTTGCCGCGCCTGGGATTGTCAGCGCGATGCCTTGCGCCTTGCTCCTTCCGAGGAAGATCTTAATGCCTTGCAAGCCGATGGCTATCTGCAGGCCGCATTGCAACAATTGCAAGAGCTGCGCCACGGTAGCCAACAGCAGGCGGCTGAAGATGCCTTGCTGATTCTGGCCGGTTTGCTACGCGACAAGGAAGATGGTCATGCACATTAAGTCCCTACGTGTAGAGCAATTCAAGCGTTTTCGCCAGCCCGTATCACTGGACAAGCTGGAGCCGGGCCTGAACATCATCAGTGCCCCGAATGAGGCTGGAAAAAGTACCTTGGCCGAAGCCTTGCGCACGGTTTTTTTCGAGCGTTATGGCACGGGCAGCCTGACGAAAATCCTGCCTTGGGGCGATTCCTCGGCTGCACCAGAAATCGAACTGGATTTCAGTCTGAATGGCCAGGATATGCGCCTGAACAAGCGTTTCTTGAAACGCAAACGCTGTGATCTGTATATAGGCAATCAACACCTGGACAATGACGAGGCAGAGCAATACTTGGCCCAGCAAATGGGCTTTGAGTACGCCTCCAAAGGCAGCAGTCAGGCCCGTAACTGGGGCGTGCCGGGCCTGTTATGGATAGAGCAAGGACAGGGCCAGGACTTGCGCAGCTCGGTTGAACATGCCAGCGGCACCCTGCAACAAGCTTTGGGTAGTGAAATTGCTGATCTGACCAGCGCAGACGGGGATTATCTGATCGAACAGGCCCAGCAACAGTTGGATCAATATGTGACCCAGGCTCACGGACAGCCACGCGGCGTCTGGCTGGCAGCGCAGAAAGAAGCCAAGGAGCTGGAAGAGCAGTTACAGAGCCAGCAATCTGCCTTGCAGCAGTACCGGCAATGGGTGGATGACCTGGCGCAGGCTCGCACGCAAATTGCCCACGCCGAAGCTAACCGTCCTTGGGAACAGTTGCGCGAGCAAGCCAAACAAGTGCAGGTTCAGTTGCTGCAAGCCCGCCAATTGCAAGAACGTGCCAAGGAAGTACAACAGGCACTGACCATGCTGGCAGAGCGTGAAAAGCTCTATCAGCAAGCGGGGGAACGCGACCAGGAATGGGCCAGCCAACGCAGCCTGCGTGCCGAGCAAGTGAAATCCTTAGGCGCCAAGCTGGCGCAAGAGCAGGGCACACTCAATAGCCTGAGCCAGCGCCTGGAGCAGGCCCGTAGCTATAAAGATGCCAGCCGGCAGGAGCAGGAACGCGCCCGTACCTGGCAACAATGGTTTCAGGATCAAGCCAGTTTTGAAGGCGTCCAGCAGCAATTGCAGCAGGTGCAAGGACAGTTGGAAGAATTGTGCAAGCTGGAAACCCAGTTGGCACAATGCGGTGCCGCCTTGGTGAAGTTAAAAATCAGCGACGAGGCACTGGATCAATTGCGCCAGCAGCACCAACTGATTCAACGCTTGCAGCACCAGTTGGAGGCCATTTCCACCGAACTACAAATCGAATTGCAAGATGGGGCTAGCCTGTTGTTGGATGCCGAGCCCATTCAAGGCCAGCACCGCGCCCATCTTAGCGTCAGCACCCTGATTGAGCTGCCAGGAATGGGCCGGCTACGTATCATTCCCGGTGGCCGCGATCTGGGCAAAGTGCAACAGCAACTGGCACAAACCCAGCAGGATTACGCACAGGCGCTTGGCAAACTGGGTGGAAAAAGCCTGGAAGAACTGGAGCGCCGCCGCGAACACTATCGGGAACAAGAGCAGCAAGACCGACTGTTGCGCAGTTCCATGAAAGCACTGGCCCCACAGGGGAAAGCGCATTTGCAAGGTCTGGTTCAGGCAAGCCAACAGCGCGTAGCCCCGCAACGTCCACAAGGTCAGGTCATCGCGGCCTCGGAGCTGGGCCGTATCGCCCAAGACGCGACGATGGCCGAACAGCAATACCGTGCGCTGGAAAGCGACTGGCACGACGCCCGCGAAGCCGTCGCCCGCACTCAAGCCCGTCTGGAGCAGGCTCAGGCTGAAGCCGATAGCTTGGAACAGCAATGGGCTGATCCGCAACGCCAGCAAGCGCAGCAGGAGCGCGAGCAGCAATGGGGACAACTGCGCCTGCAACGCGAGCAGCAACTGGCCGATCAAAGGGCTTTGGAAACCGAGCTGGCCACCTTGCCCGTGTCGGTTCTGGAGCAGGACCTGCAACGTCTGGAGCGCAGCGCCCAGCAGCAGGAGCAAAGCTATCACGAGGCCCGTCTGGTCGCCCAACTGGTGCAAACCAAGCTGGAAACCCACGGTGCGCAAGGCCTGGAAGAACACATTGACCAGACCTCGTTGCGTTTGCAGGATTGCCAGCGTCGTTGCACCACTTACGAGCGCCGTGTCGCCGCCCTGCGCCTGTTGCTGTCTGTCCTGCGAGAGCAGCGCAATGCCTTGACTCAGCAATTGCACGAGCCTTTGCAAAAACACATCAATCACTATCTGCGCCTGCTTCTGGGCAAAGCGCGGGTGGAGCTTGACGACCATCTGGCTCCACGCTGGTTGCAACGCGATAGCGGCCAAGGCCTGGCTGACGATATTGATGGTTTGAGCTTTGGCGCACGCGAACAAATTGGCCTGATTGCCCGTCTGGCCTATGCGGATTTGTTGCAACAGGCTGGACGTCCTACCTTGCTGATTCTGGATGACGTGCTGGTCCACAGTGACAACGATCGCCTGGGGGCCATGAAGCGCATTATTCACGATGCCGCCCAGCGCCATCAAATCTTGCTTTTTACCTGTCAGGCCGACAAGTGGATGGACATGGGTGTGGCGCTACGGCCCGTGCCGCAAGGCGTACAATAAGCGTTTTGAATTTTGTCCGGAGCCTAGCCTTGTCTGAAAACGCTACGATTGCACGCCCTTCGGGTCGATCTGCTGCACAATGCCGTCCTATCGAGTTGGTAACGGGTTTTACCCGTCACGCCGAAGGCTCGGTACTGATCCGTCTGGGGGAAACCCATGTTCTGTGCAATGCCAGCGTGCTCGATAAAGTCCCTCCCTTTCTGAAAGGCAAGGAGCAGGGCTGGGTAACGGCGGAATACGGCATGCTGCCTCGCTCCACGCACACCCGCTCGGACCGTGAAGCGGCCCGTGGCAAGCAAAATGGCCGCACCCAGGAAATCCAGCGTCTGATCGGCCGCAGCCTGCGCGCCGTCTTCGATCTGAAAGCCCTGGGCGAGCGCACCATTCACATTGACTGCGACGTTCTGCAAGCCGACGGCGGCACCCGCTGCGCCAGCATTACCGGCGCCTGGGTCGCCGCCAGTCTGGCCGTACGCAGCCTGCAGGAGCAGGGCAAACTGCAAGCCTCGCCCATTCTGGATCAACTGGCGGCCGTTTCGGTCGGTGTGTTTGAATCCAACCCTGTGCTGGATCTGGATTATCTGGAAGACTCCGCTTGCGGCGTGGACATGAATATCGTCATGACAGGCAGCGGCAATCTGGTGGAAGTGCAGGGCACCGCCGAAGGCCAGACCTTTGCGCGCCCCACCTTGAACCGCTTGCTGGATCTGGCCGAGCAGGGCATTGCCGAGCTGATGCAAGCCCAGAAACAGGCCTTGCAGGGCTGATCACGATGAAACGGGTCTGTCCTGCTTCCTGCGCGACACCGCCAGGCGACGGGGCACACTGCTATTGGAACGCCGTCCCCTGCAGCACACACTGCCTGGCACGGCGCCTTGCCATTTTTTACTGAACAAGGCGCTTTGCCGCCTGCTGCGACTTATGAACACTGAATCCAAGCGTGTTGTCCTGGCCTCCAACAATGCCGGCAAGCTCAAGGAATTTTCCGCCATCCTGGCCCAGGCCGGTATCAGCATGGTTCCCCAAGGCCAATTGAACATCCCCGAGGCCGAGGAACCCTTTGCCACTTTTATCGAGAATGCGCTGGCCAAGGCCCGTCATGCCAGCCAGTTAAGCGGCTTGCCCGCCCTGGCCGATGACTCCGGCCTCTGTGTGCGCGCCCTGGACGAGGCCCCCGGTGTGTACTCCGCGCGCTTTGCCGCCCGCGAACTGGGCGGTGAAAAGTCCGACTCTGCCAATAACGCCTTACTGGTCCAGCGTCTGCAAGGACAAAGCGACCGCCGCGCCTGTTATGTGGCCGTTCTGGTGTATGTGCGCCATGCCCAGGATCCACGGCCCATTGTGATTGAAGGCGTCTGGAAAGGGGAAATTCAGGATCAACCCGCTGGCGAGCACGGCTTTGGCTACGACCCCCACTTTTATCTGCCCGAGTTCAAGCAAACCGCGGCGCAGCTCTCGCCGGAAGTGAAGAACCAATACAGCCACCGGGCACAAGCCATGCAAGCCTTGTTGACCCGCCTGGCCGCCGAGTAAAACCATGACTGCTTTCTCACCCGAGGTGCGCATTCGGCCTGGCTCCGGACCGGCAACGCTGCTGCCCAGCCTGCCGCCCTTGTCCGTCTACGTGCACGTGCCCTGGTGCGTACGCAAATGCCCGTACTGTGACTTCAACTCACACGAAGCACCCGCTGAATTGCCCGAAAACGAGTATCTGGACGCTTTGCAGGCCGATCTGGAACAAACCTTGCCGCTGGTCTGGGGCAGACAGGTAATTTCCGTATTTATCGGTGGCGGCACGCCCAGCCTGCTGTCGGCACAGACGCTGGACCGCATGCTGGCCTTGCTGCGTTCCCACCTGAACTTGCTGCCCGACGCAGAAATTACGCTGGAAGCCAATCCTGGAGCCTCGGAAGCCTCGCGCTTCATGGATTTTGCGCAAAGTGGCGTAAACCGGATCTCTTTGGGCATTCAGAGCTTTAACGATGAGGCCCTGAAAGCGCTGGGCCGCATTCACGACAGCCAGCAAGCACGGCAAGCCATTGAGGCCGCCATGAAAGCCGTAGACCGCGTAAACCTGGACGTCATGTACGCCTTGCCGGGGCAGACCCCAGCGCAATCCGAGCAGGACATTGTGCAGGCCATGTCGTATGAGACGGAGCACTTGTCGCTCTACCATCTGACGCTGGAACCCAATACCGTCTTCGCGAAATACCCGCCTGCCTTGCCCGATGACGACGATAGCGCCGCCATGCAGGACCGCTTGATCGAACTGACTGCCAGCCGTGGCTGGAACCAGTACGAGATCTCGGCCTACAGCAAGCGCGGTGGCCATAGCCGCCATAACCTGAATTACTGGGAGTTTGGTGACTATATCGGCATAGGCCCAGGCGCCCACGGCAAACTGTCCTTTCACGACCGCATTATCCGTACCGCCACCACCCGCAGCCCGGCGCAATGGATGCAGAATGCCATCAAGCGCGACGGCAGCCACTATGCGCACAACGCCCGCGTCACGCCCAAAGAGCTGCCTTTTGAGTTCATGCTGAATGTGCTGCGTCTGAAAGAGGGCGTACCTGCCCAGTACTTCCAGGAACGCACGGGCGTACCACTTGCGCAGATCCTTCCCATCATCAAGCTCAATATCGAGAAAGGTTTGCTGGCTGCCGACCCGGTTCGTGTTCACACCACCGATTTAGGCTGGCGATTCTTAAATGATTTACAGGAATCATTCCTGCCAGATGAAGGCTCCTGACATTTAATTGTTTATTTAAGACATTTTTTATTGTGCATCTGCACAATTGCTCTACAATTAATTTCTGGTAAGTCCTATGCCATAACGAATTTATCGATGCCGGTCTGTTTGCATCAATTCAGTCCCGATTTTGATAAGCGTGTTAAAGACCTGCCTTAGTGGGTTACACAATGATCCGCGCCACTCCTCCTCACTTTTTGTTAACGTCATTGACGCTGGAGTAATCATGTCCTCCCCCGAAGATGTTCTGAAGATCATTGCCGAACGCGAAATCACGTTTGTCGATTTCCGCTTTACTGATACCCTGGGCCGCGAGCACCACTTGACCACCCCCGCACACGCGGTGGACGAGGATCGCTTTGAGTCGGGTGTCGCTTTTGACGGTTCTTCCTTGCCTGGCTGGAAAGGAATTGAAGCCTCGGACATGTTGCTCATCCCGGACGCCAAAACCGCCCGTATGGACCCGTTCCGTGAAGAGCCCACCCTGATTCTGACCTGCGATGTGGTCGAGCCTTCCGATTTGAAAGGTTACGACCGCGACCCACGTTCGTTGGCCAAACGTGCTGAAGCCTACCTGCGCTCCAGTGGTTTGGGCGATACCGCGTACTTTGGTCCCGAGCCAGAGTTCTTCGTGTTCGACGGTATTACCTGGAACGACGACATGTCAGGCAGCTTCGTGAAGATTCGTTCCGAAGAAGCCCCCTGGTCGCGCGGTCTGGAACTCAATGGCAACAACCTGGGGCACCGTCCTGGCGTCAAAGGCGGCTACGTTCCTGTGTCGCCCACAGATTCGTTTGCAGACCTGCGCTCCGAAATGTGTTTGCTGCTGGAACAACAGGGCGTTCCTGTTGAAATCCATCACCACGAAGTGGCAGCCCCCGGCCAGTTGGAAATCGGTACTCGCTTCTCGACCCTGGTCGAACGTGCAGACTGGAACCAGATCCTGAAATACACCGTCCACAACGTGGCGCATGTGTATGGCAAAACAGCCACTTTCATGCCCAAGCCTGTCGTCGGTGACAACGGCTCTGGCATGCACGTACACCAGTCCATCTGGAAAGACGGCCAGAACTTGTTTGCCGGTAACGAATACGCCGGTCTGTCCGAGTTCGCCTTGTTCTACATTGGCGGCATCATCAAGCACGCCCGTGCCCTGAACGCCATCACCAACCCCTCAACCAACTCCTACAAGCGTCTGGTTCCGCACTTTGAAGCTCCGGTCAAGCTGGCATACTCCGCCCGTAACCGTTCGGCCTCGATCCGCATTCCTTACGTCAGCAACCCCAAGGCACGTCGTGTGGAGGCCCGCTTCCCCGATCCAATGGCCAACCCTTACCTGGCTTTCTCGGCCTTGATGATGGCCGGCCTGGACGGTGTGCAAAACAAGATTCACCCCGGTGATGCCGCCGACAAGAACTTGTATGATCTGCCACCCGAAGAGGATGCAAAAATCCCAACCGTTTGTGTGTCACTGGAACAAGCGATCGAGTCCCTGGACAAAGATCGCGAATTCCTGACTCGTGGCGGTGTGTTCAGCAATGAAATGCTGGACGCCTACATCGAGCTGAAACAAGCCGAAATCACTCGTTTGCGCATGGTGCCGCATCCGGTTGAGTTCGACCTGTACTACGGCCTTTAAGATGGAAGGCGCTGGCTTTGGCCAGTACGAACAAAAGGAGCGGCTTTCGGGCCGCTCTTTTTATAGGCTTACCATACCTCGTTATTCCTCTGTCGCCGCAAGGACGCTGCCAACTTGTACTTGCAACTCGTACTTAGACAATCAACCATACACAATCTATAAATCACTATCGTCATGGAAGTAGAGATGGACCTGGTTTTTCAATGGAAACGGCTGGACGATCTGTCCACGCGGGAAATGTACGCAATCATCCAGGCTCGCGAAGCGGTGTTTGTGGTGGAGCAACAGTGCGCCTACCAGGACGTGGACGGCCTGGATCTGAATTCCTGGCATTTGTCAGTGTTCAACGACAATGAGTTGGCGGCCTATGCCCGCGTCGTCGCGCCCGGTTTGAAATATGCCGAACCCTCGATTGGCCGTGTCCTGACCTTGGCCAGGTTCCGCAGCCTGAAGATTGGCTATGCGCTGGTGGCTGAGGCCATTCGCTTTACAGAAGCCCTGTATCCAGGCGCAGGCATACGCATTGGCGCACAGGCGCATTTGCAGAAGTTCTACGGTTCTTTAGGGTTTGAACCTGTGGGCAAGGTTTACGAAGAGGACGGCATTCCTCATATTGATATGCTCAAACCGAGTGTCCTTGTTCGATAAGCCCATTAAATAGCATGGCGATAGCAACGTTTGACTTGCAAGAACAAGTCTCAAGACATTCGATACCCGGCAACAAGCGACAAGTCATAAGCATCTGGCTTCAAATCTAGTTTGTCCTTCATCCAGGCAAAGCGAAAATATCGTCTTGCTCCTTCAAGTACTCGATCAAGGCACGCGCCGAGTTCGACAAGTGCCGTCGATGCGTATAGGCCAGCACCAGCCGTAAAGGGGCGGGAGGCAAGGGCAGGGGAACGGGAACCAAACGCCCTTGGGCAATGTCTGTCTCGCATCCTTGACGCGCCAACAATGCAAAACCCAAGCCTTTGACGGCAGCAGCGCCAGCCAACAAACCACTATTGACACGAAAACGGCTGGGAACATTCAGAACTTGAAAGCGACCATCGGGCAAAACGAACTGCCAGGCCAGACCATCCAATGCCGTATCGGTCGTAATGCAGGGCAAATACTCCAACTCTTCCAGACTGCCAGGCATGCCGTACTGCTCGATCAAGGCAGGCGCGGCCACAACCTGGCAATCAAAAGAGCAGAGCTGCTGCACGACCAGACTGCTATCCGGCAAAGCACCCCGGCACATCAACAAAGCCAGATCAAAATCCTGCATCAGCACACCAGGGCCTTCCAGATTGGTCTGACAATGCTGCTCCAGATCCGGATGTTGCGCCGCAAAATTCGCCAGAACACCCGCCAATAAAACTGGCCCCACCTCTGATGGAATGCAAATCCGCAAGCGTCCCGACAAACGGGTACGCTGATCCAGCAAATCCTGCTCAGCCTGCTTTAAGGCTCCCCACCAGGGCTGGACCGTATCAAACAGGCCTTGGCCCACGCTGGTGAGGCGTAATTGCCGGGAGCTGCGCTCTAGCAAACGCTGCCCAATTTGCCGCTCCCGTTGCGCGACATGGCGGCTGACACTGGAGGTCGGTAAATCCAGCGCCTGCGCTGCGGCCGTCACTGCGTATCTTGCTACTACTGACTGCCCTGGTCGCCCTTGCCTTGCCCGTTTTCATGCGATGTACAGCCGTCAAACGCACCGCACTTTGCCGTAGGAAGGCGACAGAACAGGGTTCCCCTTCGGAACGCGCACTGCTCAAACGCAACGGTTAGGAACGGGGCGAGTGGGCTGGTCGGTGCCTGTTCTGTATTCAAAAAGCATTGATATCGACAAGCGCGAGCGGAAATGCGCCTGTGTAGATGGTTCTACAGCTCCGCAGGTTCTCCACGCAAGAAGGCCTGAGCCCGCTGCGCCATGATGGCTTCACGGCGAACAAAATCCGCCACGAACTCGTTTACGGGGTGGTGGTGCAGGCGGTAAGGAGTGTCCCATTGAACAATCTTGCCAGCTTGCATCACACCAATACGATCGGCAATCGCAAACGCTTCAGCCTGATTATGCGTGACTAGAATCGCCGTCATACCTGCGCCTTTCAGAATGTCGCGTACCTCGAAGGCAAGGCGTTCGCGGGTGTCCACATCCAGATTGGAAAAGGGCTCATCGAGCAACAACAGAGAAGGTTTAGAAGCCAAGGCTCGAGCCAAAGCCACGCGCTGCTGCTGGCCACCCGATAATTCATGGGGATAGCGTTGCGCCAAACGGGCCAAATCCACCAGCTCCAGCATTTCCAGAACGCGGGCCTGACGCTGGGCTTTATCCCATTTACGCAAACCGAAGGCCACATTCTTCTCTACTGTCAGGTGAGGAAAGAGGGCGTAGTCCTGGAACATCATGCCCACATGGCGATCTTCCGGCGGTACTTGCTGAGACACAGCCGACAAGACACGGCCATTCAATAAGATATGTCCGGCCCGCAAGGGCTCGAAACCGGCAATCGCCCGCAAGACCGTCGTTTTTCCACAGCCCGATGCCCCTAGCAAACAGCCAATCTCCCCTTGGGGTAGATGCAGGCTGAGCTGATCAACGACTGGCCGAAAGCCTTCAGATGTTTCATAGGACAGGGTAACTGCCTGCAAATCCAGAAAATCATTCATGATGTGCGGGGGCCAGTGGCCATTAATTGAGTACGCGCCAATAAAATAACGGGGATCAAACCAGCCACAACAATGGCCAAGGCGGCAACCGCGCCTTCCTCATACGTCCCACGAGCCGCTTCCGCATACAGCCACGTTGCCAAAGTCTCGAAATTCATCGGGCGCAGCAACAAGGTCGCAGGCAGCTCTTTCATGGCATCCACAAAAATAAGCAGGGCAGCAGCCCCCATGGCGGGCCGCAGCAAGGGCAGGTGTACGCGTTTGAGCGTGCCAGCCGGGGTTTCGCCCAATAAACGGGAAGCTTGCTCCAAAGAAGCAGGGATACGAGCCAGACCCGCTTCAATACCACCAATCGAGATCGCCAGAAAACGCAGGGTGTAGGCCAGGACCAAGGCCAGCGTGGAACCCATCAGCAACAAACCCGTTGCCGAAACACCAAACCAGGACATGACGTGATTGTAGAAAGAGTCGAACATGACTAAAGGCGTCAACAGCCCAATTGCCAGCACCGTCCCCGGAATGGCATACCCAAGACTGCTGATACCGGCCAGAAAACGGGGCAGACGCGGCTTGCGCCCCGAACGTACGGCACGAGCTGCCCAGGCGACGATCAGACCACAGATCAAGGTCGTCAGGGTTGCCAGAGCAGCGATATACAAGGTGTTCCAGGCGCTGCTCAGCAATTGGGCTGACACGCCACCAGCCAAGCTTACATGCTTGATCGTCTCATTTAACAAATACAAGGATGGGGCGATAAAGCCGACCAGTACAGGGGCCACACCCAAAGCAATGGCAATACAGGCAGCTGAGCCTTTCAGCCGCGTAGGCCGAATCGGTTCAGAGCGTTGATTACTGGAATAGGCTTGGCGGCGACGACCATAACGCTCAATGCTGATTAACGCTGCCACCAAACAGAGCATGGAAACGGCAATTTGCGCCGCACCGGCTAAATCCGAGCGCGTCACCCACGTGGTGTAAATAGACACGGTCAGGGTCTGCACGCCCAGAAACTCGGAAGCACCAATATCGTTCAAGGTTTCCAGCAAAGCCAGGCTGACACCGACCGCAATGGCAGGGCGAGCCATGGGCAAGACAACACGGAAAAACACACTGCGACCTGATTCCCCCATAATGCGGGCCGCCTCCAACAGGCTGGCCGATTGCGTGGCGAACATGGCGCGCGTGCTCAGATAGACGTAGGGGTAGAGCACCGAGCCCAACAAGAAAATCGCGCCACTCAAAGAACGCAGATCCGGCAAACGAAATTCGCGTGGGCTGCTATAGCCCAACACATAGCGAATGGCAGACTGAATCGGGCCAATCGGATGCAGCAAATCCAAATAGGCAAAGGCCACGATATAAGTTGGAACAGCCAGTGGCAACAACAAAGCCCATTGCAAGATTCGTCGTCCGGGAAACTCGTAGGCGGTAATCAGCCAGGCTGAACCAACTCCCAGACAGCTCACGACCACGCCTACCCCCAGGAGCAGCAGCAAGGTATTGCTCATGGCGTGGGGCAGAACAAACTGGAACAGATGCGACCAGTGCTCGGTCGAGCCGCCCAAGGCGTGAGTCAACAAGGTAATGACAGGCGCAGCCACGATCAGGGCAATCACAGCAGCGGCCAAAGACCAAGGGGGCAGACAACGAAAAAAGGGCATTATGAAAGGCTAGGTATTACAGGCGCTTGAATGCGCGACGACCGCCGCTCTGATTTCTCAAAGCTGGCGGTCGTAGAAAAAGAGTAGGGCGATTTTAGTTGTCGAAGCCAACTTTATCTACCAACTCGCTGGCTTGCTTGCGATGTTTGGCGATTTCAGTCAGTGGCAAAGGATCAATCGTCATGGGGCCGAAGCTGGCAACAACGGGATCCAGCTCAACACCGGCGCGTACGGGGTATTCGTAGTTGGCCTTGGCGTACAAGCTTTGGGCTTTTTCAGAAACCAGGTACTCCAGCAGTTTGACGGCGTTATCTTTATTAGGGGAGTGCTTGGCCACAGCAGCACCGGAGATATTCACGTGTGTGCCACCGCCCTTGGTGTCGGCAAAAGTAGGACGCACCACATTGATGGCTTCACCCCATTTGTAAGCATCGCTGCCGGGTTCGGCGTTCTTCATGCGACCCACGTAGTAAGCATTCGCGATACCAACATCACAAATACCGCCCAAAATATCGCGGGCGACATCGCGGTCACCGCCGGCTGCCTTGCGGCCCAGATTGTCTTTCACGCCACGCAGCCACTGTTCGGTCGCTTCCGCGCCGTTATGGGCAATCATGGCAGCAACCAAGGCCGTATTGTAGGGATGCTGGCCGGAGCGGATGCAGACTTTGCCTTTCCATTTTGGATCGGCAAAATCTTCGTAGTGAATGCTTTTTACATCCACATCCTTGGCTACATACGCCACACGATCACGCAGGGACAGGGAATACCACTGCTTGTCTGCGCCACGCAGATTGGCTGGAATTGCACTTTCCAAGGCGGCGGACTCGACAGGTTGAGTAATACCGGCTTGCACCAAATCCAGCAGATTACCGATATCTACAGTCATCAAAATATCGGCAGGAGACTTGTCGCCCTCTGTTTTCACGCGCTCGATCAAACCATCTTTCACAAACACGGTATTGACCTTCACACCCGTGTCCTTGCTGAAGGTTTCCAGCAAGGGGGTGATCAAGCCAGGCTCGCGTGTGGTGTAGAGGTTGACTTCGCCGGAAGCAAAAGCCGCCATCGACATAGTGCCCATCACGGACAGAAGCAAGGCTTGGGTCAGGGCACGACTACGAAGAGTAAAGCGCATGATCAACACTCCAAAAACAGACGGAAATAACGTAAAAACCGATACGAAGCCGGAAAATGTGAATGATTATCAAACGTATGCAAAAACTAGGCAAGAGCTATTTGAAATGTAGGCCCATTCGCTGGCTGAAAATTGCCGTGTCATCCACGCCCAAGCCGGGAAAAGCAGATCATGGAACTTAATGGTAAGTCCTGATTGCGATCAAATCGTATCAATGGATGAGCATGGATTTACCGAGGGAACTCGGTACAATGGACGAATATTTGCTTACTGATCCGGGCACGATTGCCCCTTTAGACGATACCTACCATGGCAGCTTTCAATACCGAACACGTGCTCAGCGTCCACCACTGGAATGACACCCTGTTCTCCTTTACCACCACTCGCGACGCCGCCCTTCGTTTTCATAATGGGCACTTTGTAATGATCGGTCTGGAAGTTGATGGCAAGCCGCTGATGCGTGCTTACAGTATCGCCAGCGCCAACTACGAAGAAAACCTGGAGTTTCTCAGTATCAAGGTGCAGGACGGTCCTTTAACCTCGCGCCTGCAACACTTGAAAGAGGGTGACACCATTCTGGTCAGCCGCAAACCCGTTGGGACCTTGGTGATTGACGACTTGCGCGCGGGCCGCAATCTGTTCCTGTTTGGAACCGGCACCGGTCTGGCCCCGTTCATGAGCATCATCAAGGACCCCGACACCTACGAGCGTTTTGAAAAAGTTGTCCTGGTTCACGGCGTGCGTTTCGTCAGTGAACTGGCGTACTCCGATTTCATCCAGAACGAATTGCCACAGAACGAATACTTTGGTGAAGTGGTACGCGAAAAACTGCTGTATTACCCCACCGTCACCCGTGAAGAATTCCGTCATACCGGCCGCATTACCGACTTGATCGAGACCGGCAAGCTGTGCGAAGACCTGGGTATTCCCCAGCTAGACCCCGCTCAGGATCGCGCCATGCTGTGCGGTAGCCCCGCCATGCTGACCGATATCAGCGCCATGCTCGACAAACGCGGTTTTGAAGTATCGCCCGGTGTGGGTCAACCCGGTGACTACGTGATTGAACGCGCCTTCGTGGAAAAATAATCACGCCAAGATCTGTTAATTTTAGCTATAGGCGCTTAAACTCTGATAGTACAACACTCATCAGAGGTTTCTTATGACTAAGCAAGTTGTCTTCACCGATGCCGCTCCGGCAGCTGTAGGCCCATACTCTCAGGCCATTATCGCTTCGGGCGGCAAGACAGTATTTCTGTCTGGCCAAATCGGTCTGGAGCCTGCCACAGGCGAACTGGTATCTGAAAATTTTGAAGGTCAGGTACGCCAGGCATTTGCCAACCTGGAAGCTGTGGTCAAAGAAGCTGGCGCCAATCTTGGCGATATCGTCAAACTGACCTTGTTTTTGACAGATCTGTCCCGTTTTGCCAGCGCCAATGCCATCATGGCCGAACTGATTCCCCAGCCTTTCCCCGCACGCTCCACCATCGGTGTGGCCAGCTTGCCCAAAGGCGCTCAGTTCGAGGTCGAGGCCATCCTCAATTTCTAAAGACGTATTGCCATGACCGCAGGTCGGCCTGCGCCTCAGGCCAAACGGGCTGCGCCACGCAAAGCACTCAGCCTGGATCAGAAGTTTGAAAAGCTCGGACTACGAGAGCCTGCCGACTTCGTGGTCCATCTTCCTTTGCGCTACGAGGACGAGACCAAAGTCGAGCCCATCGCCCATCTCTACCCTGGCAAGGTGGCGCAAATTGAAGGACACATCCTGAGCACGGATGTCCAGGCTCGTCCCCGCGCGCAGTTGCATGCACGTATAGCCGATGACAGTGGCGAGCTGGCTTTGCGCTGGCTGCACTTTTACCCCAGTCAACTCAAACAGCTACAAGGAAATTTGCCGCTGCGAGTACGCGGCGAAGTGCGCCAGGGCTTCCATGGCCTGGAAATGGTGCATCCCAAAGTCACCAAAGCCGGCCAGCCCCTGGCCCGTGCTTTGACCCCTGTTTACCCCACTACCGATGGCCTGAGCCAAGTACAGCTACGCAAAGCCATTGCCGATGCGCTCAATCACGCAGACCTGCGCGATACCCTGCCAGAAGAGGTCCGCCGCGAATACAGCCTGATGCCTTTTAACGAGGCCATCCGGCTTTTACATTACCCGCCACCAGAACTCAGCTACGACGATTTGTTCGAACATGGCCATCCGGCCTGGAGCCGCATCAAGTTTGATGAATTACTGGCTCAGCAATTGTCCTTGGCGCAAGCTCGTGCTGCCCGTCAGGCTCAACGCGCCAAACCTATGCGCGCAGGTAACAGTGATCTGGCCAAAGCCTTGCTGGCCTCTTTGCCCTTCCAGCTAACGACGGCTCAAAAACGCTGCGTCAAGGAAATCAGTGCGGACATGAAACGCGCTTACCCGATGCACCGCTTGTTGCAGGGTGACGTAGGCAGCGGCAAAACCATTGTGTCGGCCATTGCTGCCGTACAAGCGATTGCTAGTGGGTTTCAAGTGGCCCTGATGGCACCCACTGAAATTCTGGCCGAGCAGCACTATCTGAAAATGCGCGCCTGGCTGGAGCCCTTAGGCGTCGAGCTGGCCTGGTTAAGCGGCAGTTTGGGCGTCAAAGCCAAACGTCTGGCTTATGAAGCCATTAGCTCCGGGCAAGCCAAACTGGCCATCGGCACCCAGGCCCTGATTCAGGACAATGTGCAGTTCCAGCAGTTGGGGCTGGTGATTCTGGATGAACAACACCGCTTTGGTGTTGGCCAGCGTCTGGAACTGAACCGCAAAGGCGATGCGCAAGACAAGAAAGGCCAGGCCTACTTGCCACACCAACTGAACATGAGTGCCACGCCCATCCCGCGCACCCTGGCCATGGCTTTTTTTGCAGACCTGGATGTGTCGGCGATTGATGAACTGCCACCGGGCCGCAGCCCCATCATTACGAAGCTGGCTGCCGATAATCGTCGTGATGAAATCATGGCGCGCGTACGTGCCGAAGTTGCCCAAGGTAGACAAGCCTATTGGGTTTGCCCCTTGGTCGAAGAGAGCGAAGCGTTGCAATTGCAGACTGCTGTTGACACCCATGCGGCTCTGGAAAAGGCCTTGGCCCCCTTGCGAGTAGGTCTGATTCATGGCCGTTTGACCTCCACGGAAAAAGCCGAAGTCATGGATGCGTTTCGCAACGGCAATCTGGACGTATTGGTCGCCACAACCGTCATCGAAGTGGGCGTCGACGTGCCCAACGCTTCCTTGATGATTATCGAACATGCCGAACGCTTTGGTCTGGCCCAATTGCATCAGTTGCGCGGCCGGGTAGGGCGCGGGCAGATTCAGTCTGTCTGTGTCTTGCTGTATCAAGCTCCACTGTCCGCTATTGCCCGCCTGCGTTTGCGCGCCATGTACGAAACCACCGATGGCTTTGAAATTGCCCGCCGCGACCTGGAACAGCGAGGTCCGGGCGAGTTCATGGGCATGCGCCAATCCGGACAGGCAGGCTTGCGCTTTGCCAGCCTGGAGTCCGATGAGGATTTGATCGAGCAGGCCCAAACATTGGCCAGCACCTTTCGCCGTGATTATCCAGACCACGCTCACCACCATTTACTGCGCTGGATGAAGGGCCGGGAAGAATTACTCCGTAGTTAACCCAAGGTCTTAATGCTGTTTTGCACAAGGAATTGTCATGACATTGACCGAGCTGAAGTACATCGTTGCCGTAGCACGCGAGCGTCATTTTGGACGTGCTGCCGAAGCCTGCTTTGTGAGCCAACCGACTCTGTCGGTCGCCATCAAGAAGTTGGAAGACGAGTTAGGCGTGGTCATCTTCGAGCGTGGCGGGCCCGAAGTGGCTATTACCCCCATTGGGCTGCGCATTGTCACCCAGGCCCAGAAAGTGCTGGAAGAGGGGGCTAACCTGCGCGAGATCGCCCGCCAGGGTCATGACCCTTTGGCGGGTCCCTTGCGCGTTGGCATTATTTACACGGTAGCACCGTACCTGCTACCGAAGCTCGTTCCCAAACAGATCGAGCTGACTCCACAAATGCCACTTTTATTGCAAGAGAACTTTACCGTGCGCCTGCTGGAATTGCTGCGTCAAGGTGAGATTGATTGCGCCATTGTGGCCCTGCCTTTGCCAGAAACCGGCCTGGTCATCCGCGAGCTGTACGATGAACCGTTCGTGGTGGCCATGCCCCATGAGCACGCCTGGGCCAAGCGCAAGGAAATCGATCCTGAACAACTGAAAGACCAAACCATGCTGCTGCTCGGTGCTGGCCATTGTTTCCGTGATCAGGTGCTGGATGTGTGTCCGGAACTGTCCCGGTTTTCTGCATCCAGTGAAGGCATACAGCGCACCTTTGAAGGCTCCTCGTTAGAAACCATCCGACATATGGTTGCCACCGGCATCGGTCTGACCGTCCTGCCCGCAAGCTCCTTAAGTGCCCCCGGCCAGGCCAACGAGCTGCTGGCTTATGTTCCTTTCAAAAAACCCATTCCAGATCGTCGTATTGCCTTGGTCTGGCGCAAAAGTTTTCCACGCACCTCGGCCATTGATGCCTTGACCCGTGGGATTATGGAAAGCGGCTTGGGTGGGGTCAACTACTTAAAAGTCGAATACAACAGCAATTTCCCGTATCCTGAACTAGCGTAAATCGCATCATTACTGCGTGTTATTCTGCTTCAGTACTAATTTAGTCCTCTGTTTAAACAGGAGTCCACTATGGCAAAAGCCGTGAAAGCAGTGAGTAAAACCACCAAGGTCAACAAGGCCGAAGAGGCCCCGAACACTGATACCAAGGTCGCAGTTGCAGCCAATGTCAAGGCTGAACCAAAACCGGCAGCCGCCAAGGCTCCCGCCAAAAAGGTGACCGCTAAAAAGGCCGTCACCAAAAAACCGGCCACCGCAGCCAAAGCTCCCGCCAAACCGGCTGCTAAACCTGCTGCCAAGCCTGCCGCTGCCCGCAAGACGGCCGCATCCAAACCCGCTGCTCCTGTCAGTGCCACCAGCAACGCACTGAAGATTGATATCGGTATTTCGACGGCAGACCGCGCTGCAGTTGTCAAAGAGCTATCCAAGGTACTGGCTGACTCCTACACTGTGTACCTGATGACGCACAACTTCCATTGGAACGTCACCGGCCCCATGTTCAAGACATTGCATGAGCTGTTCATGACGCAGTACACCGAACTGTGGCAAGCCCTGGATGACATTGCCGAGCGTATCCGCGCCCTGGGTCACTACGCCCCAGGTACCTACGCCGAATTCCAGAAGCTGTCCTCCATCACCCAACCGACCTCCGTACCAAACGCCACCACGATGATCGAACTGCTGGTCAAAGGTAACGAGGCCTTGGCTCGCACTGCTCGCGCCGCATTTGATCGTGCTGACTCGGCCGACGACCAGCCTACGGCTGACCTGTTGACCCAGCGTCTGGACGTACACGAGAAAAATGCATGGATGCTGCGTAGCTTGCTGCAGTAATTCCGGCTTTATCGCCCTCAGATAGCGATAAAAAAGGGCCACCAAACGGTGGCCCTTCTTGTTCCTCTTATAGAAAACCCTGAATTAAGCCCCAAGGCAGGCATAAAGCCCTGTTATCGGTGTATGCTTTCCTGCATATTCACGGAGGTGTTTTCTATGAAAATTCGTTTCACTCCTGTTGCGGCGGCCATGAGCCTGGCAACAGGTCTGCTCTTGTCCGGTGCTGCTCACGCTGACAACATCCGTATTGCGCTGGCGGGTCCTTTCACAGGCTCGGTCACCCAATATGGCGATATGGTCAAACAAGGCGTCGATACGGCCATCGAACAAATCAACGCGGCAGGTGGCGTTTTGGGCAAACAGCTCGAACTGATCACGGTTGACGATGCCTGCGAACCCAAGCAAGGTCCCGTCGCAGCCAACCGCATCGTGAATGACGAGATCCACTATGTTGTGGGCCACGTTTGTTCAGGCGCAACCATCGCGGCCACCGATATCTACAACAACGAAGGCGTGTTGATGGTGACTCCATCGGCAACAGCACCTGCTGTTACCGACGGCAAAGGCTACGAAATGATCCTGCGCACCATTGGTCGCGACGACCAACAAGGTCCAGCCGCTGCCAAGTTCATCCTGGAGCAGATCAAGCCTACTAAAGTGGCTGTCCTGCATGACAAACAGTCCTATGGCCAAGGTATCGCCGCTTCGGTTCGCTCCGAACTGCAAAAGGCAGGTACTGAAGTTGCCCTGTTTGAAGGTATTAACGCAGGTGACAGCGATTACTCCGCCGTTATCACCAAGCTGAAATCCACTGGCGTGGACTTTGTCTACTTTGGTGGCTACCACCCTGAAATGGGCCTGTTGCTGCGTCAAGCTGCTGAGCAAGGCGTGAAAGTCCACTTCATGGGCCCAGAAGGCGTGGGTAATCCGGACATTAACGCAATTGCTGGCAAGGCCGTTGAAGGCATGCTGCTGACCTTGCCTGCGGACTTCTCGCAAGATCCGGACAACCAGGCCATCGTTCAAGCCTTCAAGGACAAGAAGCGCGATCCTAGCGGTGCCTTCCAACTGTCCGCTTACGCTGCCACCATCGCGATTGCCGAAGGCATCAAGGGTGCTGGTGTTGATGATCCCATCAAGGTTGCCGACTACCTGCACGCCAACAGCGTGAAAACGCCTATCGGTCAAATCAGCTGGAACGAGCAGGGCGACCTGAACGATTTCAAATTTGACGTCTTTAGCTGGCACGCTGACGGTTCCAAGACCGTCTACGGCAAGTAATTTCTGATTCTTGCTCGTTAAAAAACCGGCCTTCGGGCCGGTTTTTTTTATTGGGTATGACATTGGCGCTTGTTCAGGCCTCGATACGCAAACCCGTATCACGGTCAAACCAATGAAGAGGGTGGGGCGGCATATAGCCGATCTGAATGGCCTCGCCAATCTGAATCGGGTACTTGCGGGTCTGTTCAATCGGGCAGCGCACAATAATGCGATAGTCTCCACACCCCAAGTGCAACAACTGTTCAGAACCCAAAACTTCCACCATTTCCACTTGCGTGGTCACACCAGGCACATGCAACTGGATGTGTTCTGGTCGTATACCCAAAAATACCTTGCGACCACGTACGGCAGCAGGCACCATCTCTGGCCCAAACTGAACAGGCTGGCCATTGTCTTGTATGATCCGACCTTGCTCATCCACCTCTACTGGCAACAAGTTCATGGGCGGTGAGCCAATGAAAGTGGCCACAAAGACGGAAGCAGGCTTTTCGAATACCTCGGCGGGTGTCCCGATTTGCTCAGGCATGCCCTGATTCATGACAATCATGCGCTCGGCCAAGGTCATGGCCTCGATCTGATCGTGAGTGACATACAGGCTGGTGGTTTTCAGACGGCGATGCAGCTTCTGAATTTCCAGGCGCATCTGTACCCGCAGCTTGGCATCCAGATTGGACAGGGGCTCATCAAACAAAAATACCTTGGGTTCACGCACAATCGCACGGCCCATGGCAACGCGCTGACGCTGACCACCCGACAGTTGTCCAGGGCGGCGTTCCAACAAGGCCCCCAACTCCAGAATCGCTGCAGCGGCATTGACCCTTTGCTTGATTTCGTCCTTGGAAAACTTACGAATCTTCAAGCCGTAGGCCATATTGTCGAAAACCGACATATGGGGGTAGAGCGCGTAGTTCTGAAACACCATGGCGATGTCACGGTCAGCCGGCTCCAGATCATTGACCACGTTGCCGTCAATCAGCACCTGACCCGCTGTGACCGATTCCAGACCCGCTACCATCCGCATCAAGGTTGATTTACCGCATCCAGAGGGGCCCACAATCACCACGAACTCGCCATCCTTCACGTCCACATCAATGCCGTGAATAACGACCGTCCCGTTCGGGTAGGTTTTCTTGACGCCTTCAAATCGTAAGCTAGCCATTCAATAAAGCCTGTAGAGAATTACTTTTCAGAGTCGATGAGACCTTTGACGAACCACTTTTGCATCAGCATCACCACCAAGGCAGGCGGGATCATGGCCAAAAGGGCCGTTGCCATCACCACGTTCCACTCGGTCACGCTGTCACCCCCGGAAATCATGCGCCGGATACCGACCACGATCGGGTACATATCCTCCTTGGTGGTGATGATCAGCGGCCACAAATACTGGTTCCAGCCGTAGATAAACTGAATCACAAACAGAGCGGCAATGCTGGTCTTGGACAAAGGCAGCAGAACGTCTTTAAAAAATCGCATCGGGCCAGCGCCATCAATACGGGCAGCCTCGATCAATTCATCGGGCACCGTCAGAAAGAACTGACGAAACAGGAAGGTCGCGGTTGCCGAGGCGATCAAGGGCAGGATCAGGCCCCCGTAGCTGTCAAGCAACTGCAGGTCCGCCACGACCTTGTATGTGGGCATGATGCGCACTTCCACCGGCAGCATCAGGGTGATGAAAATCATCCAGAAGAACAGCATGCGGAAAGGGAAGCGGAAATACACCACGGCAAAGGCCGAGAGCATGGAAATAATGATCTTGCCAACCGCAATGCCCAGCGCCATCACCATGCTGACCAGCAACATGCGTCCCACCGGCGGAGAGTTGGTAGCCGTACCCTGCAAGGCGGTGATGTAGTTTTCCACCATGTGCGAGCCCGGCCACAGCGACATGGGCGCGCGGGCCACTTCTGCGCTGGTCTGGGTGGAGGCCACAAAGGTGATGTACAGGGGCAGGGCAATCACGATCACACCCAGAATCAGGGTCAGATGCGTGAAAAAATCAAGAATAGGGCGTCGTTCAACCATGACTGTGTTCCTTGCTGCGCATCAGCTGTACGTCACTTTGCGATCAATATAGCGGAACTGAATCACCGTCAGCGCCACAACCACGGCCATCAGCACCACAGACTGGGCGGCTGAAGAACCAATATCCAGGCCACGGAAACCCGTGTTGTAGACACGGTAAACCAGAATCGAGGTGGCTTCGCCCGGCCCGCCCTGGCTGACCACGTCAATAATGGCGAAGGTGTCAAAGAAGGCATAAATAATGTTCACGACCAGCAGGAAGAAGGTCGTCGGGGCCAGCAAAGGAAACACAATGCCCCAGAAACGGCGCATGGGGCCAGCCCCATCCATGGCCGCGGCTTCAATCAAGGAGCGCGGAATGGCTTGCAGGCCAGCCAGGAAAAACAGGAAATTGTAGGAGATCTGCTTCCAGACCGAAGCGATCACCACCAGCAACATGGCGTCATTGCCATTTAAGCGCGGATTCCACTGAATGCCATGCTCCAACAGGAATACGGCCACAATCCCCACCGATGGAGAAAACAGGAATAGCCACAGCACCCCGGCCACGGCGGTTGCGACGGCATAAGGCCAGATCAGCAAACTGCGATACAGTAGCGCACCCCGTATGACCCGGTTCGCCATCACGGCCAAGACCAGTGCCACCACCAAGCCCAGTACCGACACAGCCAATGAAAATACGGCCGTTGTCTTGAACGAGGCTCTATATTCCGCGCTACTGAATAGCTCAGTAAAGTTGTCCAGGCCAACAAACTGCGACGACAGGCCAAAGGGATCTTCCAAATGAAAAGCCTGCCACAACGCTTGACCGGCTGGCAGGAAGAAGAAGATCAGAGTAATGGCTAGCTGCGGGGCCAGCAACAAATAGGGCAGTGTCTTATGACGAAAGACAACACGTTTTTCCATAGGTTTGCGCGCAATGGGAAGGGAGCGCCCCCCTCAGGGTGGACAGACTTCCAGTGAAACGAAAAGCGTATGAGCGGTGTAGGCTGCATGATGACAGTTGGCTGGCGTGGAGCCAAGACAGGACGTCATCAGCAGTTGCGCTCATACGCTCGATTGTAAACTACCCGCGTAGGCGGGCCGCGCTTACTTCACGCTCTTTTCAAAGCGTTCCAGCAGTTCATTGCCACGGGTTTGCATGGCTTTCAAACCCTCTTCAGGTGTGACCTTACCCGCAAAAATCTGCTCCATTACACCATCTTCGATGTCACGAATCTGAGGCAAGTAACCCAGGCGGATACCGCGCGAGTTCTCGGTGGTGCTGGCATCGAGCTGCTTCACTGCGACATCAGCGCCCACGTTCTTGGCATAGAAATCGGAGTCTTTGGTCATTTCAAAGCCGGCTTTGGTTACCGGCACATAGCCCGTGTCCTGGTGCCAGGCGGCCGCTTGCTCAGGGCTGGAGATAAAGTGGAAGAACTCGGTCACGCCTTTATAGACATCATCCGATTTCTTGGCAAAGACCCACAGGGAAGCGCCGCCAATGATGGAGTTCTGGGGCGCGCCCTGAACATCGCTGTAGTAGGGCAGGCTGCTGGTGCCAAACTCAAATTCGCCAGTTTTGATGATGTTGGCACGGTTACCGCTAGAACCGGTAAACATGCCACACTTGCCGCTGGTAAACAGGGCATTGGCCGTATCGCCACGACCACCGTAGGAAAAGGAGCCGTCCTTGGACATATCCGCCAGGAAGGTCATGTGTTTCAGGAACAGCGGGTTATCCAGTTGCAGGCGGGCGCTGGGGCCGCCAAAACCATTGTTCTCGCTGGCAAAGGGAATGTTGTGCCAGGCGGCAAAGTTCTCCAGCAGAATCCAGGAGGGCCAGGAGGACGTGTAGCCACACTCTTGACCAGACTCACGCAGTTTCTTGGCGGCTTCGTGCAGCTCCTGCCAGGTCTTGGGGGGCTTCTCGGCATCCAGGCCAGCTTTCTTGAAGGCGTCCTTGTTGTAGTACAGCACCGGGGTGGAGCTGTTAAAGGGCATGGAAATCAACTTGCCTTCATTAGACGAGTAGTAACCGGCAACCGCACCCAGAAAATCCGCTGGATTAATGGGCTTACCCATTTTCTCCGACATTTCCTGCACGGGCTCAATGGCGCCCTTGGCGGCCATCATGGTGGCAGTACCCACCTCGAACACTTGCAAAATATCGGGGGCATTACCGGCACGAAAAGCGGCAACACCCGCGTTCATGGACTCGCCATAGTTGCCCTTATACGAAGCTTTAACCTGGTAGTCCGACTGAGATGCGTTAAAGTCTTTGACTAATGCATTAACCCGTTCGCCCAAGGCTCCTTCCATTGAGTGCCAGAACTGAATGTCTGTGGCCGCTTGCGCAGTGCCAATAGAAGCAATCAGACCGGCTAGAGACAGAGCAAATAGTTTTGTTCGCATCAGGCTTTCTCCTGTATAAAAGGTGCCGCTAAGGTGTAGCAGGTTTAAAACTCAAGCTTATTACTTGTTTATGACGCTCTCGTGAATGTAGCCATGAGAGCCTTATATAAGCAATGACTAATTACCCTCGAACGCTAAAAAAACGCGTCAGAGAACAGATTTTTAATGGGAGCGATGATGAATCCACACGATACCTCTTTTAAGCTGGCGTTTATTGGCGCGGGCAATATGGCCAGTGCCTTGGCGGCTGGCTTAATCGGGAAACGCTGCGGTGGCTCGGATGTTCTGGCCATTGATATTTACCCCCCAGCACTGGAATCGTGGGCTCAGCAAGGCGTACAGACCACCCATGAACCTGGCCCGGCCTTGTCCAAACAACGTATCTGGGTGTTTGCCGTCAAACCTCAGGTCATGAAAGAAACCGTGCTGGCCTGCAAACCCTATCTGCAAGAAGACACACTGGTCATTAGCGTGGCAGCAGGCATTCCGGCAACGACTTTGGCTGACTGGCTGGGCGAACCTGGCCAGCCCTATCAGCGCGTGATCCGCTGTATGCCCAATACCCCAGCCTTTATTGGCTGTGGCATTACCGGCCTGATGGCCCTTGAACAAGTTGATGAAAGCGATAAAGCCATTGCGCAGCAATTGTTGAAATCCGTTGGGGAAGTGGTCTGGGTTGAAAACGATGCCGCCATTGACGCCGTCACGGCGGTATCGGGCAGCGGTCCCGCTTACGTGTTTTTGTTCATCGAAGCCTTGATCAAAGCCGGTATTGAACAAGGTTTGTCCCCTGAACAAGCCCGTCAACTGTCCCTGGCCACCTTGCACGGAGCCACCCAGTTGGCCACCTTGTCGCCGGAAGAACCCTCCGTCTTGCGCGAACGTGTGACCTCCAAAGGAGGCACGACGGCAGCCGCCCTGAATGTCTTGAATGAAGGGGGCTTTACACCACTGGTTCAGAAGGCTGTCAATGCCGCCAAAGTACGGGCCGGAGAGTTGGCCAAAGAGTTTGCCTGATATCGGGACGACTCCCGATAGCATCGTCAAAACTTGATATAACGCAATAAATTAGCAGTCAAAAAAAAAGAGCAGAGGAGTTCCGCAAGGTTCTCCTCTTTTCTTTTTCCATATAACAGGCTTAGGTGGGCGGGAGAATTCTGGAACGCACCGCGAACCCTGTCTGCTTAATGTAAAAATGAATGAATAGGGCGCTAGGGCTTATACGAAGTGACAAGTTTTAAGGAGCTCCCCCAAAATGGGTTCCCCTGGTGCAAAACAATGTGGATCCAAGCTCCAGAACAAGCACTTTCTAAAAAGTAATGCCGGTAGACCCCGGCCTCGGGAGACAGTTGCCATGACCTTTACTCGACGCTTCACCCCCGCTCTGACCGCTTTGGCTACCGTAATGGCCATGGGTACAAGTTACGCGGCAGAGACCATCAAAATTGGTATTCCTCAACCCATGACTGGCCCGTCCACCCAATACGGTGACCAGATCCAGGCCGGTGCCTTGACCGCAATTGACGCGATTAATGCCGCCGGGGGTGTCAAAGGCAAACAGCTCGAAGCCATCCTGATTGACGACGCATGCGAACCTAAACAGGCCGTGCCGGCGGCCAACCGCGTGCTCAACTCTGGTGCAAAATTCGCTGTTGCTCACGCTTGCTCGGGTACGACGGTGCCAGCCGTCAACATCTACGAACAAGAAGGCATTGTCGCGATTACTCCCGGTGCCACCTCGCCCTTGGTTACCGACACCATCAAGCCTCATTACTTTTTCCGCACCATTGGGCGTGACGACCAGCAAGGCCCTTTTGCCGCCGACTATATTGCTGATGTCCTCAAGCCCAAGAGCATTGCCGTCTTGCACGACAAGCAGACTTACGGCTCGGGTGTGGCCACGCAGGTGCGTGATGCGCTCAAGAAAAAGAACATGAATATTGTGATGTACGAGGGCATTAACGTTGGTGACAGCGATTACTCGGCTGTGATCACCAAACTGAAGGGCGTGAACCCCGATCTGATTTATTTTGGCGGCTACCACGCCGAGCTGGGCCTGTTGCTGCGTCAGGCACGTGAGCAAGGCATGACCAACACCTTCATGGGTCCGGAAGGCGTTGCCAACCGCGATCTGGTGGCTATTGCTGGCCCAGCCGTGGAAGGCCTGCTGGTCACCTTGCCAACTGACTTCACCAAGATGCCGGCCAACAAAGACGTGATGGAAAACTTCGGCAAATACAAGCGTAATCCTAACGGGGCGTTTACCTTCCCAGCTTACGCAGCCGTGCAAATTATTGCGGATACGATCAATGCCGTAGGCGAGGATCCGGCCAAGGGAGCCGACTACATGCACGCAAATGCGTTCAATACCGCCATTGGCAAGGTAGAATACGACGCCAAGGGTGATTTGAAGCATTTCGAATTTGCCGTTTTCAAGTGGGATAAAGAAGGTAACTTTGATCTGGTTGAGAAATAAGACTGGATACTGTGCCCCCGCTCTCTACGAAGAACGGGGGCATTGCTTTTGGATGCCCACAAAGCCTCAAAACAAAACGACGGACTCAACGGAAAAAAACAAGCATGTCTGATTTACTCCCTCAGATCGTGCAGCAGCTGTTCAATGGATTATCCTTGGGCGCTATTTATGCACTGATCGCCATCGGCTACACAATGGTCTATGGCATTATCGGAATGATTAACTTTGCCCACGGCGAGATCTACATGATCGGCGCTTATGTCGGGCTGGTTACCCTGACTGCGATTGGCGTAGGCTCGGGTCTGCCCATCTGGCTGATCATTCTTATCATGTTGCTGGTTGCCATGCTGGTAACCGCCGTTTACGGCTACGCAATTGAAAAAGTTGCCTATGCACCACTACGTGGCAGCCCTCGACTGGTTCCGCTGATCTCAGCCATTGGTATGTCCATTTTCTTGCAGAACTGGGTTGCCCTGGGCCAAGGCGCACGCGATATGGCGGTACCTGCCTTGCTGACAGGCTCCTTCCAGTTCAGTCTGGGTTCAGACGGCTTTACAGTGACAGCGCCTTACTCGCGCGTCATGATTATTGTCGTGACCGTCGTGCTGATGATCATGCTTAGCCTCTACATCAAATACTCGCGCCTGGGTCGCGCCTCGCGTGCTTGTTCGCAAGATTTGCGAATGGCCAATCTGCTGGGAATCGACACCAATAAAATCATTTCCTTCACCTTTATCATTGGCGCCATGCTGGCTGCCGTGGGTGGTGTGCTGATTGCCACTGCCATTGGCAAACTGAACCCCTTTATCGGCTTTATTGCCGGCATCAAGGCCTTTACAGCCGCTGTGCTGGGCGGGATTGGCAGTATTCCTGGCGCCATGCTGGGTGGTGTCTTGCTGGGTCTGGCAGAGACCTTTGCGGCTGCCTTTATTTCGTCGCAGTACAAGGACATTGTGGCCTTTTCACTGTTGGTCTTTATCTTGCTGTTCCGCCCAACGGGCCTGCTGGGTAAACCTGAGGTGGAGAAAGTCTAATGATGAACCGCTTTAGCAATGCATTTATCGCCGCTGTCCTGGCAGGCATTATTGTGGCTCCCGTCTTTGGTCTGCAAATTGTACGTGCCGGGATGAACACCCATCTGGAAAGCGATTGGCATATCATCCTCATCGGCATGGCACTGGTCTTTGTCGTTCAGTTGATCCGCCCTAACGTCAATCGCACCAAAGTACGTGAAAGCCGTTGGACCTTGCCTAAACTGAGCATGCAGCACAAGAAGATCCTGCTGTACATCGTGATCGCTTGTGCCGTGGTCTGGCCCTTTTTTGGTGGTCGAGCCCAAGTGGACATTGCCACTCTGGTGCTGATCTACATCATGCTGGGCCTGGGGCTGAACATTGTGGTTGGCTTTGCAGGCCTGCTGGACTTGGGTTTTGTGGGTTTTTACGCCGTGGGGGCCTATACCTACGCCTTGCTCTATCACTACGCAGGCTGGGGCTTCTGGGAAGCTTTGCCACTAGCCGGTGGCATGGCCGCCCTGTTTGGCTTCCTGCTGGGTTTCCCCGTATTGCGCTTGCGTGGCGACTATCTGGCTATCGTCACCCTGGGTTTTGGTGAGATCATTCGCCTCTTGCTTATCAATATGTATAACCTGACCGGCGGTCCGGACGGGATATCCGGTATTCCCAAGCCGACCGTATTCGGTTTCCCCATGGCACGCCGTGCGCCAGAAGGGCAGACCACCTTCCACGATCTGATGGGCTGGACCTTCAGCAACCAGGATGTGGTGGTGTATCTGTATTTGATGGCCTTGGCTCTGGCTCTGATTACCTTGTTAGTCTCCAGCCGTGTGGTGCGCATGCCTATTGGCCGTGCCTGGGAAGCCCTGCGCGAGGACGAGATTGCCTGCCGTTCGTTGGGCCTGAACCCCACCACCATCAAACTGTCTGCCTTTACCATGGGTGCCATGTTTGCCGGTTTTGGCGGGGCTTTCTTTGCCGCCCGTCAGGGGCTGGTCAATCCAGAGTCCTTCACCTTTATTGAATCCGCCCTGATCCTGGCCATCGTGGTGCTGGGTGGCATGGGTTCACAAATCGGCGTCATTCTGGCTGCTATTGTGCTGACAGTGGTCCCAGAATTGGCCCGAGAGTTCGCGGAGTATCGGATGTTGATTTTTGGTTTGGTCATGGTTGCCATGATGGTTTGGCGTCCACAGGGCTTGTTGCCTGTGCAACGCCCTCATGTGGAGTTGCGTTCATGAGCCCATTACTGCAAGTATCAAACCTATCGATGCGTTTTGGTGGCTTGCTGGCGGTGGATTCCGTCAGCTTCGATGTGGCAAAAGATGAAGTCTTTGCCATCATTGGCCCCAATGGCGCCGGTAAAACCACCGTATTTAACTGCGTCGGTGGTTTTTACAAACCCACCTCCGGCTCTGTCGCCCTCGAAGGCCAACCCATCCACGGCTTGTCCAGCCACAAAGTGGCACAAAAAGGCTTGGTGCGTACCTTTCAGAACGTGCGCCTGTTCAAAAAACTGACCGTACTGGAAAACCTGCTGGTTGCCCAGCACGGTCAACTCAAGGCCGGTTTTCTATCTGGCCTGCTCAACCTGTCACGCTACAAGCAGGCTGAAAAAGAAGCCAAAGAACGGGCGGTAACATGGCTGGATTTCATGGGCCTGACCGATCTGGCCAACCGTGAAGCGGGTAACCTGGCCTATGGCCACCAGCGCCGCCTGGAAATTGCACGTTGCATGATTACCAAGCCCCGCTTGCTGATGCTGGACGAGCCTGCTGCGGGCCTGAACCCCCAAGAGAAACGCGATCTGCAGGCCCTGATCGACCAGTTACGCCGGGAGTTCGGCGTGGCCGTCTTGCTGATCGAGCACGATATGAGCCTGGTTATGGGCGTATCGGATCGGATCCTGGTCATGGAGTATGGCAAACCCATTGCCACCGGCCTGCCTGAAGAAGTGCGCAATGATCCGCGCGTCATCAAAGCCTATCTGGGGGAAGAATAAGTGCTGAAGCTGGACTCCGTATCTACCCATTACGGCGCTATTCAGGCGCTGGATCAAGTTAGCGTGGACGTGAATCAGGGCGAGATCGTCACCCTGATTGGCGCGAACGGCGCTGGCAAAACCACCTTGCTCATGACCGTCTGCGGCTCACCCCGAGCCAGCTCGGGCAGCATCAGTTTCATGGGCGAGGACATTACCCAAGCCGATACGCACCGCATCATGCGCAAAGGCATCGCCATCTCTCCCGAAGGCCGTCGCGTCTTTCCAGACCTGACCGTATCGGAAAACCTGAAGATGGGCGGTTTCTTTCTGAGCCGCAGCGAGATCGACGAAGGGGAAGAGCACGTTTATAAACTGTTCCCCCGTCTGAAAGAACGCGCTGCGCAGCGAGCAGGAACCATGTCAGGTGGTGAGCAGCAAATGCTGGCCATCGGTCGCGCACTGATGAGCAAACCGTCCTTGCTGCTGCTGGACGAACCAACGTTGGGCCTGGCCCCGCTGATCATCGCACAGATTTTCGACATCATTCGCACCATTCGTGATGAAGGCGTAACGGTGTTTCTGGTGGAACAGAACGCCAACAAGGCCCTGCAAGTTGCAGACCGTGGCTATGTACTGGAAACCGGGAAGGTGGTGATGCAGGATACCGGCGCTAATCTGCTGGCCAATCCGGATATTCGGAAGGCGTATTTGGGAGCGTAAAGCACTCGCAGCCAAGGAGAAGTTGAAAACCCAAAAAAACCAGGGATTGGCCGATACGCCATCCCTGGTTTTTTTCTTCACCTCTACCCAGTCTCAATAAGCATCCGTTTTAACAAGGAGTGGAGCAAGGGCAAAAGAGGCTAGGCCACACCTCCCACTGCTACTCATTATCCAAGCAGAGTGTGAGCTGCTGCCCGTCGGGGCCAAAGGCGCAGTCAGGAAGAGGGGTACGTAAACTGAAATACAGCGGCAGCACTACGTAAAGTACGACCAATAGCCACGCAACAACAGTGTTAACCTTGCTTGGGTGGAATGCTATCGGGTGACACCGGAGCTGTCGATAGTTAACAATGCCGATCGCGGCGAGGCTTGCCCCTACCAGCATGGATACATAAAGTTCGCCAAGCCCAGGCGACAACACCTGATCCTCACGCTCAAACGCTTGCCAATAATGAATCCGCCATAACACGCTGATACCCACTTGCAGCAGCCCCGCGACTACCCAAGCAATACGCCAGCCGGGAAGTCGGAACAGGGCCAGCGAACCAAGCCCAAATGCACCAAAAAACCAGTAGCTCAGATTAAATAGCGTGCCGAACATGCCTCCCAGCAGCGTTCCGCTGACATCCGTGGGCCTTAACACATGAAAATTAATGAAGGCGAACAAAGCCAGGACGCCAGCTACGGCAAGCCAGCTTGCTGCATAATAGCCAAGGAGTCTGGGAGTAGGCCCATCGTGTCTTTGCCGATAAAAACTGAACAACCTGTCTTTACTCACTATCGACCTGTCCCAAAGCATCACGCTGTGTTGTGCGCCAGATAAGTGCTTGATTCGTCCCCTGTGACCTGAAGGATAAATCACTCACTCGTCGCTTTGCGCACAAGCTTATTCCTTCAACAAGCCTTCGCCACGCAAGGCCGCCTTCACACCTTCGTTCTGCTCCATACGAGCAAAGAAAGCGTTCAGGTTCTTCATGCCCGACAGGTCCAGCTTCATCAGACCGGCCCAGCGCAGCACAACGTACAGGTAAGCATCGGCCACAGACAAGGAACCCGACAAGGTTTCTTTGCCTTCCAGGTGCTTGTCGATCACGCCCAGTTGCTTGGTCAGCAGGGCAGCGGTCTTGCCCTTGACTTCGGCCTGGGTCGCTTCCTGATCCGCGTAGCGATGCACACCGAACACCACGCCCACGTTGCGGTGGATTTCGGCGTTCAGGAAGGCCAGCCAGCGGCGAGCTTCAAAGCGTTGTTCGATGGTGCTGCCAATCAAATTGGCTTGCGGGTTCTTCTCGTTCAGGTATTCCAGAATGGCAATGCTTTGGGTCAGGACCAGATCACCGTCCACCAGAACCGGCACAGCGCCGTTGGGGTTCAGTTTCAAGAATGCTTCTTGTTGCAGTTCGTCGCGACTGACGCGCTGGGATTCAAACGGCTTGCCTATCCACTCCAATGCAATGCGGGTCACCAACGGACAAGCACCAGTCATGTAATACAGTTTCATACGTTCTCTTTCCAAAAGTGCGATAAACAAAATGGCGCGAGCTTGTCGCGCCACTCCAAAACCATCAAGGCTGCAAATGTCGCGCCAGAAAGCGTTCCATGCGCTCGTAAAACTCGAACTTGTTCTCGTCGTTGTGGAAACCGTGGCCTTCGTTATCCTTGACCATGTACTCCACATCCACACCACGCGCCTTCAAGGCATCGACCATCTGATCACTTTCCGCCTTGTTCACCCGTGGGTCATGTGCGCCCTGGGCAATAAAGAGCGGGGTGCGAATCTTGTCGGCATGCAAAACGGGGGAGTTGGCTTCCAGCAACTCCTTGTCCTTCTCCGGATCGCCCACCATGGCATGCATTTTCACCAGCAGGGGTTTCCAGTACGGGGGAATCGTGTTCATGAAAGTCAGCAAATTGGACACCCCCACATAATCGACCGCAGCCGCGTACAAGTCCGGGGTTTTGACGATACCGGCCAAGGTCGCGTAACCCCCGTAGCTGGCACCGTAAATGGCAATGCGCTTGGGGTCGGCAATCTTTTGATCGATCAGCCACTGAACTCCATCAGTAATGTCGTCCTGCATGCTCAGACCCCATTGCTTGAAGCCCGCTTCCCAGAATTTACGACCATAACCGGTCGAACTACGGAAGTTGATCTGCAAGACGGCGTAGCCACGGTTGGCCAGGAACTGTACCTCGGGGTTAAAGCCCCAATAGTCGCGCGCCCAGGGGCCACCGTGCGGGTTGATCACCACAGGCAGATTCCGGCTGGGCACACCCAACGGCAAGCTCAAGTAGCCGTGGATCTTCATGCCGTCACGCGCCGTAAACTCAATGGGCTGCATGACCGCCATATCACTCTCTGGCAAGGCACTGTTGATGACAGCCAGCTTGTACAGGCTGTTGCTGTCCACATCGTAAAGATAGCGTGAGCCTGGATTGCGGTCGCTGTAGCTGGCCACAATCATTTTCTTTTCATCACGGGTGATGGACTGGACGCTGATCTCGTAGCCAGGCAGTTGGCGCGCAATGGCCGCGTGGATCTTCTCGCTATGCTCGTCAAAGAAATACTGGCCAGGTTTGTCGGTGTAGTAATCCACCGAGGTCAGCACCTGGCGCAGGCGGGAATAGCCAGCGCCCATCAAATCATGATGGGGTAATTCGTAGATTCTTTCTTCGTCATCAGGTTTAGCTGGATCAATCAGAACCAAAGCCAAAGTGTCACGGCCACGATTGCTCAGCGCGTAAAAACGCTGGTTATCTGCGTGAAAGAAGAGGGGACTGACTTCGGTACGGAAGTCCGTTTGCAAAATGCTGCGGAAAGGCTCGGATTCGCTGTCACGGTAACGCAGTTCGGAATCTACGCCGGAGATCGAAATCGCCAGACGCACACGTCCTTGATGGTCCGTGCTCCAGCCCAGCACATCGCCGGGGTTCTCGGCAGCCAGGGTGCTTTCGCCGGTCAGGACATTCACCTTGTAGACATCAAACACTTCCGGGTTACGGCCATTGTGCGACACCAGGATATGCTCCGGGTCGTCCGGCAAATCGTCCTGTACACCGGCGCGCACCCCTTCCAGCGGTGTCAGGTCCGTGACTTTGCCCGTGATCACATTTACAGCCAGAACGTGATAGTTCTCGTCTCCATTGACGTCCTTGGCGTAAATAACGGTCTCGTCGCCTTTCCAGAAGTACTCGGCAATATCCCGTTGGTGTTCGGCGGTGACACGACGAGGCTCACCGACCGGCTCACTGCCTCTTAACTCTTGCACAAAGATATTTTGCCGAGCGGGGTGACCGTCGATTTTGACGGGTTCCATAAAGCCGAGCATGCTCCCCTGATCCGAAATTCGGAACCCGCTGCGCTTGGGATTCTGGAAGAAGTCCCGTATGTCGTACAGTGGGGGAGTGTTGCTAGCGACGTTATCCGGTATCAGGGTATGGGCGCCCAAAGAGAGCAAGAGGGACAAGAGCATAAGCAATAACCTATAAAACAGGGTTATGAGAGTGAGACCAGGGACAAGCCTGCATCAATCCCATTACTATATCGGATGATGGTCCCAAGCAAAGGCAAGAACCCTCTGAAAATAGGGCCAGAATACCAGGGGCAGCTCAAGGACAAGGACAGGCATGACTTCTTTGACTCGTATCGTTTTTCTGGACAGGGAAACGCTTTCAGACAGCGTCGAGCTGCCACAGGTTCCCTTTAAACATGAACTGTACGTTTACGGGCGTACCACTTCCGATCAAGTAGCCGAACGTATTGCTGATGCTGATATTGTCATCAGCAATAAAGTGGCGCTGCGACGCGAGCATTTGCTGGCCGCACCCAATTTGAAAATGATCGCACTGGCCGCCACGGGTAGCGACAATATTGATCTGGATGCCGCCCGCGAACGCCAGATTGTGGTCAGCAACATCCGCGACTATGCCGTACGTAGTGTTCCGGAGCACGTTTTTGCGCTGATCTTTGCCTTGCGTCGCAATATCTGCGCGTACCGCCAGTCCGTCAAGGAAGGCCGCTGGCAACAAGCCCAGCAGTTCTGTTATTTCGACTATCCCATCCGTGACTTAGCGGGCTCCACCTTGGGGCTGATTGGCTCGGGCTCTCTGGGGCAAGCCACTGCCAGTATGGGTCGAGCCTTGGGCATGAAGGTCATCTTTGCTCAGCGCCGTGGTCAGACCCTCGTCAGCAATGCGGACGACCGCGTGCCTTTCGAGCAGGTTCTGGAACAGGCGGATATCCTCTCCTTGCATTGCCCGCTGACTGCAGAAACACAGAACATGCTGGGCATGGCCGAGTTCGAGCGCATGGCCCCACGCCGTCCCTTGCTGATCAATACCGCCCGTGGCGGGCTGATCGACAATCAGGCGCTGGAGCACGCCTTGCGGCAAGGCTGGCTGGGTGGCGCAGGTATTGATGTGTGCACGCCCGAACCGCCGCCTGCTGACCATATCCTGATGCGCTTGTTAGACTTACCCAATTACATTTTGACGCCACACATAGGCTGGGCCAGTCAGGAGGCCATGCAGACACTGGCAAACCAGTTGATCGACAACATTGTGGCTTTCCACCGTGGCCAAGCACGCCATACGCTGTAGATAATGACTGATTTACGCTCCTACCAAGCCAATTTCTCCCTCGCCGGTCGTTGCGCGCTGGTAACCGGCTCGTCCGCCGGTCTGGGCCTGGAAATCGCCCGTGCCTACGCCGCCCATGGCGCCCATGTGATTTTGCATGGCCGTGACGCCCGCAAACTCCAGCCTCTAGCCGACGAGCTTAAAGCAGGCGGAGTCCAGATCGATACCTGGGAGCACGATCTGGCCGATCTGGGCTCCTTGCCCGGCTCCTATCAAGCCCTGTGCCAGCGCGTCGGCACGCCCGATATTCTGGTGAACAATGTCGGTGTGCGACTACGCAGCCGCTTGCAGGATGCCGATTGGGACGATATTGAACAATTACTGCAGATTGACCTGCTAGCCACATTGAAACTGTCCAAATACGCCGCCCAGGCCATGCTCAAAATCCAGGCCCGGCAAGGCCGTATTGTGACCTTGACCTCCATTGCAGGCCCATTGGCTCGCCCAGGCGACGCTATTTACCCCGTTGCCAAGCAGGGTCTGGCCGGCATGGTGCGAGCACTGGCCGTAGAATTTGGCGGGCAGGGCATTACCAGCAACGGCATCGCCCCCGGCACCTTTGCCACGGAAAGCAATGCAGCTTTGGCACAGGATCCGGTCAAGGGGCCTTTGGTCGTTGGCCGTAATCCCTTGGGGCGTTGGGCCAATCCGGATGAAATCCGCGCCGCTGCTGTGTTCCTGGCTTCTCCGGCTGCTTCCTATGTCAATGGCCATATTGTGGTTGTAGACGGCGGATTCTCTATTACCTTCTGATTTTTCCTGATCATGCCGCTACCTCGTCCCATCCGCATCGCGATCAATGGTTATGGCCGCATTGGCCGATGCCTGCTGCGCGCCATCTACGAATCTCCTCGAGCCCAAGAGTTTGATGTCGTCGTCATCAACGAGCCCGCTACGATTGCCACCATGGCTTATCTGACGCGCTTTGATTCGACTCATGGCGTGTTTCCGGCCCAGGTAGAGCACAATGAGCACGAACTGATTGTGGGCGGCAAAGCCATTCGGGTGCTGCATGAAACCGACCCCAAGGCCATAGACTGGGCGGCACTGAATCTGGATATGCTGATCGAATGCAGTGGTGCCTTTGGTCGCCGCACCGAGCTGCAGCAGTTTCTGAACGCCGGTTGCCCGCGTGTTCTGGTGTCCAACCCCGGCAATAGTGCTCAAGATGTCGATTTCACCGCTGTGTTGGGCATCAATCATGAGCAACTGCAGGGGGACGAGCGGATTGTCTCCAACGCCTCTTGCACCACCAATGCCATCATCCCGGTTCTGGCAGAGCTGGATAGAACCTTTGGCATACGCCATGCTTTTTTAAGCACGCTGCACTCGGTCATGAACGATCAGCCCATGATCGACGGCTACCACAGCAGCGATCTGGCCCGTACCCGTTCCGCCTTGCAATCCATGATTCCGGTTTCTACCGGGTTGGCTACCGGCGTAGAGCGCCTTTTGCCGCAACTTAAAGGCAAGGTTCAGGCCAAATCCATACGTGTGCCCATCTTGAACGTGTCGGCCATTGATTTGATGGTCAATCTGGAGCGTGACACCAGCCGGGATGAAATCAACCAGCTATTCCAGAAAGCAGCACAGCAATGGCCTGGTATTCTTGACTACTCCGATCAGGCCCATGCTTCGATCGACTTCAATCACAATCCACACTCTGCTGTAGTGGACGGCTCGCAAACCCGAACCAATGGGGACGGGCTGGTCAATATGCTGGTCTGGTTTGATAACGAATGGGGGTTTTCCAACCGCATGCTCGATATTGCCTGTGTGTGGGCTGCGCGCTTTTTGCGCCAGCCGTGAACACCCCATTTTCAAACTGAACTGTATTCCGAATTCTTACAGGAGCCATGATGAGTACGACACGTATTGAACAGGATTCCATGGGAACCATTGAGGTTCCGGCCAACCACTATTGGGGCGCGCAGACACAGCGCTCGATCCAGAACTTTCCGATTGGCCGTGACCGCTTTCAGTGGGGCCGCAGCATGATCGAGTCGCTGGGTATTCTGAAAAAATCTACGGCCCTGGCCAATCAGGAACTGGGCGAGTTGCCCGGCGATCTGGCCCAACTGATTGTCAAAGCGGCTGATGAAGTGATTGCAGGCCAGTGGGACACCGAGTTTCCGCTGGTCGTGTTCCAGACGGGTTCCGGCACACAAAGCAATATGAACGTGAACGAGGTGATCTCCAACCGCGCCATTGAGCTGGCCGGTGGCGAGAAGGGCAGCAAAAAGCCCGTCCACCCGAATGACCATGTGAACCGCGGCCAATCCTCCAACGATACGTTCCCCACCGCCATGTACATCGCGGTGGGTCTGGAATGTCAGCGCCGCCTGCGCAAAGACGTAGGCCAATTGCGCGACACCCTGGCGGCCAAAGCCAAGCAATTCAACAGCATTGTGAAAACTGGCCGCACCCACTTGCAAGATGCCACCCCTATCACGCTGGGCCAGGAAATCGGAGCCTGGGTCGCCCAGATTGATTTCGGCCTGCAAACCGTGGACAAGGCGCTGGACGGTATTTATCAGTTGGCGATTGGCGGCACGGCGGTAGGTACGGGCCTGAACGCCCACCCTCAGTTTGGCGAGCGCACAGCGGCCCATATTGCCAAGATCACAGGCTTGCCTTTTCAGGCCGCCGAAAACAAATTCTTCGCACTGTCGGCTCACGATGCGCTGGTCAACCTGTCTGCTGCCCTGCGTACTCTGGCCGGTGCCTTGATGAAGATGGCCAACGACGTACGCTGGCTGGCCAGCGGTCCTCGCTGCGGGATTGGCGAACTGCAAATCCCTGAAAACGAGCCTGGTTCCTCCATCATGCCCGGCAAGGTCAACCCGACTCAATGCGAAGCCCTGACGATGGTGGCCGTGCAGGTCTACGGTAACGACGCCGCGGTGGGCTTTGCCGGCAGCCAAGGTAATTTCCAGCTTAACGTCTACAAGCCTGTGATGGTGCATAACGTGCTGGAGAGCATTGCCTTGATCAGTGACGCTTGCCTGGCCTTTGACGAGCATTGCGCCCAAGGTCTGGAGCCTGTCATGGGCAAAATTCAACACAATCTGGATCAGAACCTGATGTTGGTCACTGCCTTGAACCGCCACATCGGTTACGACAAGGCCGCCTACATTGCCAAGACCGCCCATAAAGAGGGCCTGACCCTGCGTGAATCTGCACTGAAATCAGGCTACCTGACTAACGAGCAGTACGATCAGTGGATTGTGCCACTGGATATGACCCACCCTGGCTAAGTTTCAGCCTCGGTTATGCTTGACTTTATTCGCCCCTTCAATGGGGCGAATACATCCACAGTGCAGCCATTTGTCCCTATGAAAGAGTAGGGGAGTGTTTCATCCCACCTATCTGCCTTTCACTGCCTTATGCGTATAAAGAAAACCTACCGTTTTTCCTCTGCATTTGTAGCCACCGTGCTGGGTTTGGCTATGGCCTTTGTGGCGGTATCGGCCCAGGCACAATCTGAACCTGTTCCTGCTATCCGTGGACCGGCCGTCTCGGTCGAGACCCTGGTCAGTGGGCTGGAACACCCTTGGGCCATGGCTTTTTTGCCCAAGAATGCTGGTATTCTGATTACCGAACGTCCAGGCCGCCTGCGTGTCTGGACGAAAGAAAACGGCTTGTCCGAACCGATTGCCGGTGTGCCTAACGTCCACGCGCAATCCCAGGGGGGGTTGCTGGATGTGGCTCTGGCCCCGGATTTTTTCCGTAGCCGCCGGATTTATCTGGCTTATGCAGAACGGCGTGACAAGCAACACTCCGCCACCACCGTGGGCTATGGTGTGCTGTCTTCAGACCTGAAACGTATCGACGCCTTCCGCCCGATTTTCCGCCAGGAACCGGCCTTGTCCACCGGGCAGCACTATGGCGTGCGCATGGCTTTTGATCCGGGTGGACGAGATCTGTACATCGCCTTGGGCGAAAACAATCAACCGGCCACCGCCCAGCAACTCGATCACCTGCAAGGGAAAGTCGTACGTATCCGCCCAGATGGCATGGTCCCACGCGACAACCCCTTTCGCAGTCTACGCGGTGCCAGGGCGGAAATCTGGAGCTACGGCCACCGCAACCCGCAGGGCATGGCCTGGAATCCTTGGACGAATGAGCTGTGGGTGGCTGAACATGGTCCGCAAGGCGGCGATGAGCTGAACCGAATTCAATCAGGTGCCAATTATGGCTGGCCCTTGCGTACCGAGGGGCAAGGCTATGACGGCAAACCCATTCCCAACGCCAGTTCCACACCTCTTGAGGGTCTGATCGACCCCATCCACTACTGGTCAGTCTCACCCGCGATCAGCGGCATGGCTTTCTATAAGGACGAACGTGTCCCGGACTGGCAGTACAGCTTGTTTGTAGGAGCCTTGAAAGGACAAGCCTTGATTCGTCTGCAATTTGACGAAGAAGGCCATATTGTTGGAGAAGAACGCTTGCTGCAAGACTTGAAGCAACGCGTCCGGGACGTGCGCGTCGGGCCGGATGGTGACATTTATGTGCTGACCGACGAAAGCGACGGCCAATTGCTACGCATTCAGCCCAGGTCTTGAGCCTTTACGCCAGCGTATACCCGCACCACCCCAGGCGTTGTGGCTTGAGCCACACAAGCTGATTCAAGCTCATACAAAAAAGGCCGTCATGTAGACGGCCTGCCAAGACTGAATAGTCAACTCAATTACTTGATCAAGGTGACGGGCACATGCACCAGGCTCAGTACCTTGGTTGTAACCGAACCCAGCACCAGGCCGGGCAGGGCGCTCAAACCGCGAGTACCCATCACAATGTGATCGATCTGGTTTGCTTCCACATACTCTTTGATCGTTTGCGCGGCATTACCGGCAATAATGCTCTCCTTGACTTTCAAGGGTGAGCCTGCCAATACGGAACGCGCGGGCAAAAGCGCATTGCTGCCTTCATCCTGATAGTACGCCTGCAACACATCTTCCGAGAAAAAGCGTTTGACGTTACCCGACACGATTGGTGTAGGAACAGCCAGCACGTGCAAAGTGGCTTCTGGTTTGCCCGTTAGGATGTCAACCGCTGTTTTCAAAGCGCGCGTGGAAGCATCAGAGCCATCGACAGGAACGAGAACATTAAGCATGAAGACCTCTTGTAGTGTATGAACTATTTAAGTATGAAGCACTAACTTCTACTAGGACAGTACAGAATAAACGCAACGGCCAGCTTGATCAGTATCAAGACCCACCGCGATTTGTAAAAGCTTGTTCTATCATAACCGTATGATCACGGTGTGGATGCCACATGGCCCCGTTTATGTACGGAAAAATACAAGCGCAGCACCCACTCCACACTCCCATTTCTTGCGCCCGTTTTACTTAGGAGATACCCCTCATGAGCTTGAAGCAGCTACTGGTCTGTATGGCCTTGTTCAGTGCCGGTTTCAGTGCCCAGGCGGCCGAGGCCAGCTTTGACTCGGTCAAGGATGTGTTGACCAGAAATGCTTGTCTGTCCTGTCACACCGTAGACAGAAAAGTAGTCGGTCCCGCGTACAAGGACATTGCTGCCATGCGCAAGGATGATCCAGCCAACGCTGAAGTGATTGCCCAGCATATCCGTCAAGGCAGCAAGGGGGTTTATGGCCCTTTGCCCATGCCCGCGAACCCGGCCATTTCCGACGCGGACATCAAGGCGGTGGTGGACTGGATCATGGCGGGTGCGCCGAAAGAATAAGCAGCTTGAGTGCACACAGGGAAATGACCATCGGAGAATAGCCGTTTTGACTGGCTGTTCATCTGCTCAGGATTGCGGTTTTCCATGTAATCCGGCGCCCATCATTTCGATGTGCGAATACATGCGTGGCAGGTGGGTCAACGACCAAACTACAAAAAAACCAAGGCAAAAAAGCCTGGGTGCATCAACAAGCAGGCTTTTTCCACAACATCAGATCGTGTCATCCCGCTTCATCTTTTTAGCGTACTGCGATGGCTGGAAGCTCCAAGCCATGATCGCGACCAAAACCGCCATTACCGCGTGCAACATCCAGCCTGCCTGAAAACCATGGCTGATCTCACGCAATTGCACGCTAATCATGGGAAAGAGAGCCGCTATCGGAAAACCACCCCCTTGCATCAAGGCGCTCAATGTCCCGGCACGCGCTGCATCGGGGAAATGATCCAGCGCCACCAGAAGCAGCAAGGAGAAGCAGCCGCCCAGACCGATGCCAATAATAATCGCCCACAGATACGGAGCCATGTCAGGAATATAAGCAAAGGCCAGGAAGCCCACGCACTGACACGCCAGGGCCAACCACACCCACATGCGGCGATCCTTATTTTTGGCCGCCAAAGTCGGCAAGCCAAACGCAGCAATCGCTTGTGCCACCGACAAAACCGCCACCAGGCTGCCGCTGGCTTCCGCCGTCCAGCCTCGATCTTGGTAGAACGTCGCCAGCCAGGTCACCAAGGAGGCATAACCACCGTTAATCAGGCCAAAACACAGCATTAAGGTCCAGGTGCGGGGACGGGCCAGCAAAGACAGAGAGGGAGGTGACAAATTTGCGCCAGGCTCCTCACGTGGCACCACTTTCCAGGCAATCCACAAGGCCACGCTAATGGGCAAGGCCCAGAAGGCTAAGGCAATACGCCAGCTCTCGGTCATGGAACTGACCCACGGTGTAATCTGGGCGCCCAAAGCACCCCCTCCCATCAAGGTGGCGGAATAGACTCCGGTGACCTGGGCGATATGTCGCGGAAACTGCTCCTTGATCAAACCGGGCATGCCTGCCTGCAGCAAGGAGACTCCCAAACCACAGACCAGCGCCGTCGCAATCAAACTGACGCCATTAGGCACAAACCAGCGCAGCACACACCCCAGGCACAGCAGCAGCAAGGAGGCAATCAGTACTTGGCGCAGCGCCAGGACCCGCCGCAGGGAAGGCATACAGAAAGCCCCCAGCCCCATCACCATCATGGGCAGCAAAGTCAACCAGGCCAGGTTGCTCAAAGGCATATTCAAACCTTCAGCCACCTGTCTGGCCAAAGTACCACTGGATGTCAGAAAAGGGCGCAGGTTCAGCCCGACCAAAATGACGAAAGCCAGCCACAACCCTGGGCTGGCCAATGCGCCTGACTGTGTCGGCGCAGTCTGAGTAAAGGACATAAAATCGTTATTGTTGTTGATGAGAAGAAAAAAACAGTGGTCGAACAGGCCAGGCTTAGGGATTTGCCCCAGCCTGCTCCAGAATCTCGGCCATCTCGGTTTGGCTGCGTTGGCGCGCCAGGCTCAAAGGCCGCACGCCCTGACGATCTGGCAAGTTCACATCCGCCCCGGCCTTGATCAACAAGCGCAACACTTCCTGATGCTCTGGCCCCCCATCGGACAGCACGATGGCCTCATGCAGGGCAGTCCAACCCAAATAATTCACATGATTAGGGTCTACACCCGCTGCCAGCAGCAAACGTACGATATCGACATAGCCATGTTCTGCGGCCGGGATCAAGGCGGTGCCGCCATAACGATTCACGCTACGCAGATCTGCTCCGTTTTTCAGGGTCATGCGTAGAATTTCCAAACGGCCTTGTGCACCCGCAACTAAATAAGGGCTGTCGTGAATGGAGTCAGTCTGGTTCACATCCGCGCCCGCACGTATCAACTGCCCAGCAATATCCACATGGTTCAACCAGGTCGCGCGCAGCAGGGGGCTTTGCCCTTGGTCGTCTCTGACACTGACACTGGCACGTGCTCGTTTTTCTGACAGAATTTCGCGCACCTTGGCGCTATCACCTTGTTCGACCGCTTCCAGCAAAACGGTTTGCGAGTGCACGCTGCTACTTCCTAAAGCCAGGCACATTGCCAGTCCAGCCAGCAAGCCTTGCATTGTTGCGCTCATTTACCATCCCCTTAATGGCTTTGGCCAAAGGGGCCAAACGTTTATAAATAGCATAGTTAGGTTTTGATCAATAGCGCATCACGGCCATAGCACTTATATTTTCAAGGATAAGTCTGACCTGCTGCTGCAACATCCAGCTCCGGCTGCGACATCAATCGGTCCAGTTCGCTACGCAAATAGTTCAAAAACACACGGGTTTTTTGTGGCATCAAACGGGATGGCAATAGCGCCAGAATGGGGAAAGGTGCGAACTCCCAATCAGGCAAGACACGCTCCAACTGAGCACAATCCGGATCCAGACGGCGCTCCAGCAAAGAGGCCGCAGTAATGCCTAAATCATGCACAGCCAGTTTGCGCATCATGATGGCGTTATTCACAGTGATAGCCCCTTCCACAACAGCGTCATAACGCTCTTGATTTGGGCCACGCAGGGACCAGATACGATCGGCACTGGCAGGTCGGGCGCAGATACACGTATGTCCCTCCAATTCCGAAGGGTGTTTTGGCCGCCCCTTGCGATCCAGATAATTGCCGGTTGCATACAACCCCAATCGAATCTGTCCCAACATGGTGGAGACCGCACTGGAGTCGGGTTGGGCACCTACACGAATGACGCAATCGTAATTGTCCGCCTGCAAATCAATAGGCCGGATCGTCAAGTCAAACTCCAGCTCAATATCAGGGTATTGCTGATTGAAGCCGCGGATGATGGACGGCATCAGCACAATGCTGAAGCTGGCCGGCATGGAAACGCGCAAGCGGCCTTTGGGTGTCTGTGCCACATCCAGCAACTGCTCGTGGGCGAGCCGTGCCTGTTCAACGACAGCCAGACAACGCTCGAAATACACTTGTCCGGCATCGGTCACATCCACATTACGGGTGCTGCGTTTCAGCAAAGCCACCCCCACCTCTTTTTCCAGCTCACGGATACGGCGTGACACCGTGGAGACGGGCATTCCCAAGGCCTGGGCAGCACGGCTAAAGTGACGGGCGCGGGCCACCTCCACGAAAATCGCGATGTCGTTGAGCAAGGGGCCGGCGATAATGGTACTCATTTGGATTGTTCCATGAATGGAAATACATTTGCAATATTAAGGGTTTTTACTAGGTTTAGAAAGGCTCATACTCCATCCAACGATTCGCTAAACATCACAGCGAACGACCGAAAAACACACTGGAGTAAATAATGAAAAACACCACACGCGCAACTATCGCCAGCCTGATTCTGAGTGCTACCGCCTTGAGCAGCACTGCCATGGCAGCCACCAACAATGATGTCACTGGTGAAAACCTGAATTACCCAACGATTCAATCGACCGATGCTCCTTTGAGCCGTCAGCAAGTGGTTCAAGAGCTGGCTGCTGCTCAAGAGCAAGGTGACATTAGTGCGGGTTCCATGAGCGACTACCCGCGTATCGACACCCGCTCCGAGCTGAGCCGTGATCAAGTTGCAGCTCAAGCCAACGACTGGAACAACAACAACGGCTCCTTCGTTGCTTACTAAGCCGATTGATTTCTAATTAGTCGTCGTTCCCCTTGAAACGCCTCTTCGGAGGCGTTTTTTTACTGCTGAGCCGCCTCAAAGCCCGGCAGCTCCGGTAAAAACGCCCCCTTGGGGATGAGTCGGGACACACCGTAGTCCATTGCGGACTGCGGCGTGCCAGACGAATCCGAGCGGCATACCGGCCGCGAGGTGGAGCGCAAGCCGAAGGCGCAGCGTGGGGGCCTCTATTATCACGTATTGACCTTCCCATCGGGTCAAGCCCTAAAGTGGCTTTATTGACGATCCATTGAAGGGTGATTTCGATGACAACAGGCACTTCAAACAAGAGCTCACGCCTGACTGTAGACGTGGAAGGCATGAGCTGCGCCTCCTGCGTCAGTCGGGTTGAAAAAATTATTGGCAAGGTGCCAGGGGTGCAATCGGCCCAAGTCAACCTGGCCACCAACAAAGCCACTGTGGACTTTGAGGGTGCCGCCCCGATCGACGCCATTATGCAGGCAGTGGAAAAGGGTGGTTACACAATTTCCCTGCAAAACATTGTTTTAGATGTGCAGGACATGACTTGCGCCTCGTGCGTGGGCCGGGTGGAAAAAGCCCTGCTGAAAGTACCCGGCGTACAAAAAGCCTCGGTCAATCTGGCTACCGCCAAAGCCCATGTCCAGGTCGTGCACGGTGTAAAAACTCCCGACCTGATCCAGGCCGTCAGTAAAGCCGGTTATCCCGCCAGCCTGGCCCAGGCCGCCGCCACAAATGACCAATTCGAGCGCGCCGAGCACAGCTACGAAACCCTGCGCAAACGTTTCTGGCTGGCAACCATTCTCGCCTTGCCCGTCTTCATTCTGGAGATGGGGGGCCATATGGTGCCCGCCTTTCACCATTGGGTGGCCAGCACCATAGGGACGCAAAACAGTTGGTTAATCCAGTTTGTGCTAACCACTTTGGTTCTGTTCTTTCCTGGCCGCGAGTTTTACACCAAAGGGATTCCCGTACTGTTGCGGGGCGGCCCGGACATGAACTCGCTGGTCGCTGTTGGCACCTTATCTGCTTACACCTTCTCTCTGGTCGCCACCTTTGCCCCCCAGTGGCTGCCTGCCGAATCCGTTTATGTTTACTTTGAAGCCGCTGCCGTTATCGTGGCCCTGATTTTGCTGGGCCGTGTCATGGAGGCGCGTGCCAAAGGCCGGACGTCCGAGGCTATTCAACGCCTGCTCAGCCTGCAACCGCCGACCGCCCGTGTGCGTCGTGACGGCCAGGAAGTCGAGCTGCCCTTAGCCGATCTGCATACCGGCGATATCGTCCTGGTTCGTCCCGGCGAGCGTATTCCGGTCGATGGAGATATCGTTGCCGGTCAAAGCTATGTGGACGAATCCATGGTGACGGGAGAATCCATTGCGGTCTCCAAATCCCAGGGCGATAAAGTCATTGGTGGCACTGTCAATCAAAAAGGTTCGCTGGAGTTTGAGGCCACGGCAGTGGGTCAGGATACGGTGCTGGCCAATATTGTTTCCATGGTTGAGCAGGCCCAAGGCTCCAAGCTGCCGATTCAAGCCGTGGTCGACAAAATCACGCTGTGGTTTGTGCCCGCTGTCATGACACTGGCTGTCTTGACCACCATTGTCTGGCTGGTTTTTGGCCCATCGCCTGCGCTAAGCTTTGCGCTGGTCAATGCCGTGGCTGTGCTGATTATTGCTTGTCCTTGCGCCATGGGCCTGGCTACGCCGACCTCCATCATGGTGGGGACAGGTCGTGCCGCACAGGCCGGTGTGCTGTTTCGTAAAGGGGACTCTCTGCAAGCACTGCGCGATGTGAAAGTCGTGGCCGTGGATAAAACCGGCACCCTGACCAAAGGCGCGCCCGAGCTGACCGATTTTGTCTGCGCTTCCGGTGAACACCAGGATCAAGCCCTGGCTGCCATCGCCGCTCTGGAAAACTACTCCGAACATCCGATTGCCCAAGCCATCGTCAGCGCCGCCAAGGACAAGCACATTGCGCTGCCCAAAGCCGAGCAATTCGAGTCTCTAACAGGCTTAGGCGTCACCGCCCAGATTGGTACCGACCAATGGCATGTAGGCGCAGACCGCTTGATGACACAGCTAGGCGCAGACTTGTCTGCCTTTACCGAGCAAGCCCAAACCTTGGCCCAGGACGGCAAAACCCCCATGTACGCCGCCCGCAACAAACAAGTGATTGCCTTGCTGGCCGTAGCTGACCCCATCAAGGAAACCACCCCGCAGGCCATTGAGCAGTTGCATGCCCGTGGCATCAAGGTCGTCATGATTACCGGCGATAACCGCCACACGGCCAATGCCATTGCTCGCCGTCTCAATATTGATGAAGTGGTGGCGGAAGTCATGCCCGAAGGCAAGGTCCAAGCGGTTCAGGCCTTGCGCAATACCCATCAACATCTGGCCTATGTCGGTGATGGCATCAACGATGCACCCGCTCTGGCTGTGGCAGACGTGGGAATTGCCATTGGCACCGGCACGGACATTGCCATTGAAGCGGCTGATGTCGTCTTGATGTCGGGGGATATGCAGGGTGTAGTCACCGCCATTTCCCTGTCCCACGCGACCATGCGCAATATCCGTCAAAACCTGTTCTGGGCCTTTGCCTATAACGTGGCGCTGATTCCGGTTGCCGCCGGTGTGCTGTATCCCTTTAACGGCACCTTGCTCTCGCCCATGTTTGCGGCAGGCGCCATGGCCTTGTCCAGCGTCTTTGTGGTCAGCAATGCCTTACGCTTACGTCGTGTGAAGCTGAATTAAGAGCGTATCAAAACACCTCATACGGCAGATCTTTACAACCCGTTGTTTTAACAGCGGGTTTTTTCTTCTCTCTTCTCTCTTCTCTCTCAGAGAAGAAAAATGCCGCCACGGATGGACGGCATTTTTATCGAGCAGGGCAGCATCGCCACACTCAGGATTCAGTTTTTATCGCTCAGGCTTTCAGTGTATAGCGCAAAATCTCGACAATTTGTTCGGGTGTGGTCGCCCAGGCCTGTGCGCTGGCATCCACTTCCTTTAATGGATGGATGATGTCCTCGGCATGCAAGGTGACATAAGGTTTGCCCAAGGCGGCACAGAAACCGGCATCAAAAGCCGCATTCCACTGCTTGTACTTGTCGCCAAAGCGCACCACGACCAGATCCGCTTGCTCAATCAAGGTTCTGGTACGAATGGCGTTGATTTTGGATGATTTGTGATCACGCCAAAAACCTTCGCTGGCCGGCCCGAGGTGATCGCCTGCGGCATCGCTGGCATCATGATCGGTGACAGGGCTGGTAAAGGTGATCTCCAATCCAACGGCCTTTGCACCTTGAGCAATCTGCTCGCGCCAATCCGTGTGAATTTCGCCGGACAGATAAACGGTATAAGTCATTACGAACTCCATAAAGAAAAGCCGGACGCCTCTTCAACAGGCGCCCGGCGCATTCAAACCCGTCCAACAGTAGCATATTGCACGCTCGCTAACAGCAGACAAACGCGATAGCCCTTATTTGCCAATACAGTCGTATGTCAGACAGGCGGGGTATCCGTCTGACTGTTCCCGTCAATCAGCGAATCGGGATAGCAACCGGGCGAAGCGGAGCCGCATCGCCACCCCGGATCTTGAGCGGGCCACCAATAAAAGCGAATTCATAGACCTTGTCCTTGGACAATTCATCCAGCGCAATCAGCTCGATAATCGGTGCACCTTGTTGTGCCAGCAGGTACGTGTGCAAAGGCACGTAGTCGTCGGGCACTTCGGAAGGGAAGGTTTCAAAACTCAAGTTGTCCGCACCCACAACCATGGCGCCGCCTTCTTCCACCAGGTAGCGAGCGGCATCCAGGCCCATGCCAGGAGGCGCATTCATGTAGGCTTTGGGATCATTGAAGAGCTTCATGCGGCCCGTGCGGATCAGGACAATATCACCTTCTTTCAGCACCGTTTTTTGACGGGCCAGGGCATCCTTCAAGTCCTGACGCGTGATGCGGTATTGGTCAGGCAGCATGTCTACACCTTTGGCGGCGGCCACATCAATCAAGACACCACGGGCAATCAAGGGCGGGAATTTTTCGATACCCGTGCGGTTCCAGCCACGGTCACCCAGATGCTCATCAGCCTTGAAGCCATTCCAGATCTTTCCATGAATCCCGAAGTGATTCAGGGCATCAATATGTGTTCCCGTATGGCTGTACATGGAAAAGGCCGTGCCCGTATAGCTACGCACCGCGTTCATGTCCTTGCCCACCCCCATCGGATCATCCACCTCAGTGCCACGGGGGGTGTGCGTCATCCAGAACTGATAGTGCGGGTCACCCGCATCCTGCCAGCTAGGCATGCCCAGGTAGTAATCAGTCGCCAAGTCATAGACTTTGCTGCCATCCAGGCGGGACAAAATGGCCGCCCGGGAAGCAGGGGTGATCAGATTCAGGCGGCCAATTTCATCATCCGGCCCCCAGGGGCTGATGCCTACTTCCTGAGCACCAAGAGACGGGGTGTTGCTCGCTTGGTGGGTGGAATGGGCCAGGGAGACGCTCATGCTGCTTGCGCCAACCAACAATAAACCGAGCAGACGGTAAGAAAAACGAATCGACATGGGATGTCCTTTTTTGTGAAGCGTAGATAGGAAAGGGGGGAGAGCCGCGTTTACAGCAAGGCGAGTAAACGGCTTTTGAGCATGTCGGCAGGCTGGGTCTGCAAACGGGCCAACACTTGGCCTGTCTCGCGTGAAGAAACTAATAAAGTAGGGATGGACTGGATCCCTAGCCGTACGGCTTCGGCACGATCGGCTTGAACCCGCTGATGAGCAACATCGCTATCCATAGCACTCAGAAAGGCCTGACTGTCAAAACCTTGCGCAACGGCGATGTTCAATAGCGTGTCCATATCGCCAATATTGCGACTGTCTGTCAGATGCGCACGCTGCACAGCATCGAAGTAATCCCAATGACCTTGCTCACCAGCCAGCAGACAGGCCGCCTGACACGCCAGGGCGGACAGCATGCCGTGGGGATACTCGAAGTTCTGTGCCCGCATGCCCTCGATATTGATGGACTGGGTATCGTCGTGTTGAGCGCAGGCGGCCCAATGCCCCAGGATTTCACGTTTGGCGCGCTCCATAGAGCCGAAAGCCCGCAGCATTTGCTCACGGCTGTCTTGCAGCACAAAGGTATGGTGGCGGACCTGGATACCCAGGTCGGTAGCCACTTGCCGCAGACGTGGCGACATGACATAACACCATCCACAGACAGCATCATGGAAGAAATCAATAACTAAAGGGGAAACCAGCGGCTGAGTCGTGCCAGGGTGGGTTTGTTCGTGCATTGTGATGTCCTTGTAAGATGGTCATCACAATAGCGTTCCCCGGAGCGGAGAATAAGCACGTGGCGGTGCAGACTGTTTTTACTCCGGGTTCAGAAAGACCTGTTTACCGGGCTTTGGACATGGCATTGGGCAGTTGGGCGGCCAGATAATCCACGAAGGCTTTAACCTTGGGTTGCAGGTGTCGGTTGGTTGGATACACGGCATAAATATGCCGTGGCTCATTCACGAACTCGGGCAAAACGCGTTGCAACTGCCCGTTGGCAATGGCCGGATCAGCCAAAAAGGAAGGCAGAGCACCAATCCCCAAACCGGCAATCAGAAAGTCGCGCAGCATCAGGCTGTTATTCACCTGACTATGTTCGCCTGAAAACAGCAAGGCCGTGCTGCCAGGAGCCGGCGTGTTAGGGACACTATCAATATCACTATCAAAAACAATGCCTTGAGTATGCGCCAGGCTGTAGCTGATCATTTTGTGATGACGTAAATCCTGCAACGTCTGAGGCTGACCATGTTGCTTCAGGTAGGCAGGAGCCGCGCAGAGTTGTTGCTCGATGGTGGCCAGACGACGGGCAATCAAGGTGGAATCATCCAGGCTGGTACGTAAACGCACCGACACATCAAAACCATGAGCCACGGCATCCACAATCCGGTCTTCCATCACCAACTCCAGCTTCAGGTCCGGATACATGCGTAGAAACTCCGTCATCAAGGGCGACAAGACACTAAGCGCAAAGGACAAGGGGGCATTCACGCGCAAGGTACCCGCTACGCGTTGGGATTGCTGTTTGACCGAGCGTTCCAAGGCGTCCAGCTCATCCAGTATCCGACAGCATTCGGCATAGTAGCTACGGCCGGTTTCTGTCAGACTCATGCTGCGCGTGGTGCGCTGGATCAAGACCGTGTCCAGATGCGCTTCCAGGCTGCGCAATTGCTTGCTCAAGCCGGCTGCCGATATCCCCAGATCCTCGGCGGCCTTGGCCAACCCACCCAACTCCACAATGCGCCGGAAGGTGCGCATGACATTAAACGTGTCCATAAGGGATAGGTGCTCCAACAATCATCTATAGCAAGGTTTGGGTGGGACGTGCTCCTTGGAACAGGTGCTCCGCCACGTCAGGAATCGTATCCTATCGCATTGCTGCTGGCGCTTACCATCTGACTTTCTTGTCTCGAAGCGAATGCCTTACTTCCAACCCAGGCTATGGGATTGCTCCAGCGCCTGGTGACGTTGATCATCATCGGTATGCAGGTAAATATTGGTCGTAGCGATGGACTCATGGCCCAGGGTGTCACGGATGATACGTAAATCCACGCCTTGATCAGCCAGGTGTGAACCTGCCGAGTGGCGCAGCCAGTGTGCCGAGGCCTGCTCCAGAATACGAGCCTGGGGCTCCTGATCAGGATGCAAGCTCCGTAAACGATCCGCACTACCTTGAAAAACCTGTTTGACCAGCACATGCGCCATGGCCCGCGTCAGATGCTTGTCGCCGGCGCCGGCGGACATCAATAAAGGATAGGGCTCCAAAGCCTGGGGGAAACCTTCCAGGCCATACGCCTGCCGATAGCGCATCAATTCGTCAAACAGCTCTTGCGTTAAAGGCACACGACGCCATTTGTCGCCCTTACCGTGGATATGCAGCCACCATTGGGCTGTCGCTCCCGTATCAGCACGTTCCTGAACATCGGCCATACGCGCCTGAACCAGTTCGGAAATGCGTAGGGCACCGCCATAAAGAATAGAAAAGAGCCAGCGCACCCGGGCTTTGTAACGCAACTCGCTCTGTGTATCTTCAGGAAGGGCCTGGATGTATTCTTGCACCCAACGCCATTGCAGTCGGCTCAAATACCGTTGCTGAGGAGCGGTAGCTTTCTTTTGACGACGGCCCTGATGAGACAAGGCCAAAGGATTGCCCGCCAAATACCCCGCCTGTACCAGCCAGCTAAATAAAGAGTTCAGAATCAATAAAGCCTGATTCCGGCTGCTTTCAGACAAAGGCCCCGCAAATGGCCGCCACGCCGCATGGTGACGGGCAGGGCGAGAGCCCCCTTGCACCACCCAGCGATGCACTGGTTGGGGATCAGCCAAAAACAAACGATAGGCCAGGATATCCTCCAGGCTAAGCGAGGACAGATCCTTGCGACGCTCCAATACCGCCCACAGCAAAAGGCGCTCCGCCTCCTTGCGGTAGTTCGCGTAAGTGCGCGGGCTATCTATATAGCGTGCCAACCAGGCCCGCAGCGCCTCTATATCTGTTTGCGCCTCAATCTGCGCCCGCCCACCCAGAGAACGGTTTGCTCCTTGCCGCCCATCAAAACGGGCCAGTAATTGAGCAATATCGTCCGATCCCAAATCGGTTGAGGGCGAAGTATTGGCTATTTCCATGAATAAGCAGAAAAACGGAGGCGTTAAAAGAGCAGGGAAGGGCTTTCAGACCCGTGCCTGTGCCATCTGAGCTATTTAAAGCTAGATATTTGACATTATAGAGATAATGTCAAATTATAGAATTCGATTTGTTGATAATTTTATATATTACATTGTATTATTAATTAAATTATTCACTGAGGTGGAAAAATGGAGCAAAACCAGCCAAACGAGAGCCAAATCCTGGCCGATGTTGCCCAATTGCGGGATCGCTTCAGCCATACGCAGACCTTGTACAAAGAAGTGGCTGCACTCCTGTTTTTTCGCTACAGCGTCACGCCTACAGCCAATAAGCTGTACCAATTGGTGCGCAAGGGCAGCATGAGCGCACCGGCTCAGGCGTTGCAGACGTTCTGGGAAGATTTGCGAGATAAAAGCCGGGTTCGGCTGGACGTGGCCGATATGCCTGAAGAGCTGCAAACCCTGACAGGGGATTTGCTGGGCCGTATCTGGCAAGAAGCCATGGGACACTCGAAACAGCAAATGCGGCATTACCAGACCCAAGCAGATGAGCGCGTCACACAGGCTCAGGCCCAAACCCGGCAAGCCCAACAGGCGCTGGAAGTAGAGCAGGGGGCCTTGAAAAACGCCCAAGCCACTATAGAAAAGCTGAAAGAAGCACTGCAGACAGCCGGTCAGGAGCAAGCAGCTTTAAAACAAGACTTGCTGCACGCCAAACAACGCCAAAACGAGCTGGAAACCGAAAAGCAGCTAATTCAGCAAGAACTACGCCGCCAAGGTGAGCAATTCACCCAGGATCTGGAGCGGCTGCACAAAGCCATTGAGCTGACCGAGGAGCGCGCCCAGGCTAACGAGCGCCGTGCCTTACTGGAAATCGACAAGGAACGCTCCGTTCAAACGCGATTGCGCCAGCACATGGAGGAAGCCGAGCAAGCGCACAAAGCGCAGCATCAGGCGCACGAACAAGAGCTAAACAAGCAACAAGATCACATGCAGAAACTGCGCCAAGAACTAGGACAAGAGCAGGGCGAGCGTCGTGCCATGCAGGCGGCTCTGGATATTAGCCATCGTTTGGCCAAAGAAATGCAGGGGCAATTGCAAATGCTGCGTACTCGGGCTGCCTTGTTGGAGCGGGAAAATGAAGAGGCGCGCAAGCAAGCCCAATTGCTCAGCCAGGAACTGGAGCAAGCCCAGACTCAGCCCGTTCGGGCTGTACGTTTGAAGCGGCGCTTGATCAAAAGCGACCCTGAACAATAAAGCCTGTTCAACACGCTAGGCCAAGCAGTACCAAGGCAGGCTGGGTGCGCTTTCAATCGCCTAAAGGGGTGTCAGCAGATTTAGCGGGATTTCAATCCAAAACAAGACAAAGCCCAGCCTCTACCTTGAATGAACGACCAGCCGAACCGAAGGCAAGCACAATTCATCACCTTCCTCGTGCTTTGAGTCTCCTCCTGCTTCGCTAGCCATCATGAATGGACTGCTGCGTGTAACGGTCTGTTTTAACGCAAACGACAAACAGAAGCCGCGTGCTAAGCTTCTGCCCATGCTGTGCACACCCATTTCATCTCGCAAAACCATAGGCTGGCTTTTAGTAGTCAGCCTTATTGTTTTGTTTGCCTGCATGGGGCTGGGTACCAGCATTGCCGCACACGCAACGACTCAGAGCAGCACTCACAGCACGGTTCAGGTGCAATATGCCGCGTCAGGACAATCTCACCATGGCGCTGCCACGCATTGCAATACTCCACAAAAAGGTGGCTGCTGCGCTTGTCTGGCGACACTCCTTCCCGTGCCTGAAGAGTTCGCCTTGCAGCCCGCTTTCCCTCCCATTCCTTTACACCAAGACTACCTTTCCCGGCTGATTGGCCCCGCTCAACCCCCTCCGCGTTGGTCCTGATCATCTTGTTTTAACTGCCGCCCCAAGCTTCCAAAGCCTGTGCTGACTGAGTATGGGCGGCGCATGTGTATTGATGATCCATAGGAATAAATCCATGAAACGACGCGACTTTTTCAAACTGACCTTAGGTGCCAGCCTTTTGAGCAGCTTGCCACTGAGGGGCTGGGCGCAAGGAATGGTGGGCCACCACGGCCCCATGTCGGAAACTATGTCCGGCCGCGGCATGCTGGCTCAGCAAACCTTGATGCCCACCGAAAAAATGCCGGCAGGTCAGACTCTGCAATCTTTACCTGTACTGAAAAACAGTAGTCAGAATAAAGGGCTATTTCAGGCCAAAATTACCGCAGCCGCCCATCAACGGGTGCTGGCAGATGGCAAAACCACCGAGCTTTGGCTCTACAACGGCCAAGCTCCCGGCCCCTTGATTGAGCTCTACGAAGGCGACCAAGTAGAAATCGAGTTTGAAAACCAGTTGAATCAGGCCACCACAATTCACTGGCACGGCTTGCCCGTACCTTCTGATCAGGACGGCAATCCGCAAGATGCCGTTTTGCCGGGACAAAGCCGCTACTACCGCTTTACCTTGCCCGAAGGCTGTGCGGGCACCTACTGGTATCACCCACACCCCCATGGCCAAAGCGGTGAGCAAGTTGCGCACGGACTGGGCGGGACGATTATTGTTCGCTCTCCCAAAGATCCATTGAAGGACTACGCGGAACAACATTGGGCGATCAGCGACTTGCGGCTGGACATCAAAGGCCATATCCCAGCCAATACAGGCCCCGACTGGATGAATGGCCGGGAAGGGCAGTTCGTACTACTGAATGGTCAACGTCAGCCCCTTGTCCAAACCAGCACTGCAGAACGCATCCGTATCTGGAACTCCTGTTCTGCCCGCTATTTGAAGCTGCATATCCCCGGTGCCCGCCTGATTCAAGTTGGCACGGATGGGGGACTGCTGGAGCAACCTTTAGCTGCTGTCGACTCTGTTTTGTTGGCACCGGCCGAACGGGTGGAGTTCTTTATCCAGACGGCAAAAAACCTGGACAGCAGCTTGCAGGCGCTGTACTACGATAGGCAAAAAATGATGGTGCAGGAAAATCCCGAGACCTTGATATTGGCAACACTCAAAATCCGCCACGAGAAAATCGAGCTACCCGAGCAATTACGCGTAATGCCGGCTATTCCTGCAGCCTCCAGCACCACAAAAGTCATATTTAGCGAAGTCATGCCCATGAGCCATGACATGCAGTCTGGGCACGGTTCTGGCATGACAGGAATGGACAGCGACATGATGCCCAGGATGGCAGCCATGCGCTCCATGTTCCGCATTAACAACCAGGTCTACGACATGAACCGCATAGACCTGCGCTGCCCGACTGGTGAGTGGCAGTACTGGGATATCATCAACGACTCCCATATGGACCATCCTTTCCACCTGCACGGAACGCAGTTTCAGGTGCTGGCACGTCAAACCGGCAACAGATCCGTCCCGGAGCCATTCCGGGCCTGGCGAGATACCGTCAATCTGCGCCCCAACGAGACCGTGCGCCTTGCATTCCGCCAGGACTTGCCAGGCCTGCGCATGTTTCATTGCCACATTCTGGAGCATGAGGACTTGGGCATGATGGCGCAGTTAATGGTGGAATAAGGATTGTTTGCTTTTTAAGCTGAAATCTTGAAAACGTCCGCCCCGCAGGCCGGTATGCCAGCAGGGCGGACAAAGCAGTCCTGCTTGAAAAAAACCCGGCGTCGCCTGCATTACAATACCGCTTTTAAATTTCTCATTTTCAGCGGAGCACGCGCCATGAGCCTGTTGGGCACCCCTTTATCGTCGTCGTCGGACAAAATCATGCTCTTGGGCTCGGGAGAGCTGGGCAAGGAAGTGCTGATTGCGCTGCAACGCCTGGGGGTAGAAACCATCGCGGTAGACCGCTACGAGAACGCACCCGGTCAGCAAGTCGCCCATCATTCGCGCACCGTCACCATGAGCGACGCCGAGCAACTGCGCGCCCTGATCGAACAGGAAAAGCCCACCTTGGTCGTGCCCGAGATTGAAGCTATCGCCACTGACGTGCTGGAAGAGCTGGAAGCCCAAGGCAAGGTGCGTGTCATTCCCACTGCCCGTGCCGCTCGCCTGACCATGGACCGCGAAGGCATTCGCCGCCTGGCCGCTGAAACCCTGGGCGTTCCCACCAGCCCCTACCAATTCTGCGAATCGCTGGAAGAACTGCAAGCCGCTATCGACGACAAGATCGGCTACCCCTGCGTGGTTAAACCCTTGATGAGCAGCTCGGGCAAAGGCCAAAGCAAAATCAGCGGGCCTGATGACGTCGCCAAAGCCTGGGACTACGCCATGGCCGGCGGCCGTGTCAGCCAATGCCGCGTCATTGTGGAAGGCTTTATCGACTTCGACTACGAAATCACCTTGTTGACCGTCCGTGCCGTCGGCGCAGACGGCCAGATCGAAACCCAGTTCTGCGATCCTATCGGCCACAAACAGGTGGATGGTGACTACGTAGAAAGCTGGCAGCCCCAGCCCATGAGTCCCGCGGCTCTGCAAAGCGCCCGCGATATCGCCCAAGCCGTTACCCAGAACCTGGGCGGCCAAGGCTTGTTTGGTGTAGAGCTGTTTGTGAAAGGCGATCAGGTCTGGTTCAGCGAAGTCAGCCCCCGTCCACACGACACCGGCATGGTCACCATGGCTACCCAATGGCAATCCGAATTTGAGCTGCACGCCCGCGCCATTCTGGGTCTGCCTGTCAATACCGCCTTGCGCATGCCCGGCGCCAGCGCCGTGATTTACGGTGGCGTAGACGCACAAGACGTGGACTTCCTGAATGTGGCCGAAGCCCTGCGCATCCCGCAAACCGATATCCGTCTCTTCGGCAAACCCGAGAGCTTTGAAAAACGCCGCATGGGTGTTGCCCTGGCAGCAGACACTGACTTGGAAACGGCCCGTGCCAACGCCCGCCAAGCCGCTGCCACTGTAAAAGTTCAAGCTCGCTAAAACTAGGCGTTTTCCACCATGCCCATCATCCTCTTCCTGCTGTTCATAGGGATTATTGTGGCGCTTGTGTATGGTGGAATGCAGCTCTTTAACCTGGTCAGCGCCAGTGCCGGAATCCTCGCCGCGATCTTGAGCCTGTTGATAGCGGCGGCCATCCTGGTGGCGCCCTTTATCGTCTGGCGACGCCGTTATCTGGCCATCCACGGCAAAGAACAACAAGGCCAGCGCATTCTGGAGCTGGCGTTACCCGAGGGCACGATACGCCTGGATGCCTTGCAAAAGCGTGGACAAATTCAAACCGGGCAGGGGACGCGTGGGTTTATTTTTGCGGATATAGAAGCCGTAGAACCACAGGGCAGGGGACTGACACTTAGGTTGCGTAACCCGGCGCAAAGCTGGGACATTCAGCCTGCCCATGCTGCAAAAGCCAAGCGTTGGCACAAGATACTTAGTCTGGCAGCGCGGCAGGATTTATAAGGCTCCTTGTCTCTACAAACAAACAATACGTTCAACAGAAGTCAAGCCGTCGCTGTCTTATACAGTACGCAGCAAAGCCTTGCCGGTAAAAACCACTTGCAGCCCTATACCTGCTCACTCACTTGATCCGACAAGGCTGGCTCATTCAGGCTGATCATGTGCTCATCCAAAGACTCCAGCGTTTCCACAACGGTACGCAACACCTGAATACGAGCCGCTTTTTTATCCTTGCTGGGCACAATATGCCAGGGCGCCATATGAGTATCGGTCTGGGCAAACATCTCCTCAGCCGCGCGTTGATACGCCGTCCACTTGCCCCGATTACGCCAATCCTCTTCCGTAATCTTGTAGGCCTTGAAGGGAGTTTCTTCGCGAGCCTTGAAACGCTTGAGCTGCTCGTCCTTATCAATATCCAGCCAGAATTTAATCACTGCCGTACCATTGGCCAGCAGTTGCGCCTCAAACTCATTGATTTCCTCGTAAGAACGGTGCCAAGCAGCGCGGGTGATCAATCTCTCAACTCGCTCGACCAGCACTCGCCCGTACCAGGAACGATCAAAAATGGAGATCTCCCCCAGGCGCGGCAATTTACGCCAGAAACGCCATAGATACGGACGTGCCAGCTCCACCGCATTAGGGGCAGAAATAGGGTGGATGTCGTAAGTACGCACATCCAGAGCCTCGGTCAAACGGCGAATAGTGCCGCCTTTACCCGCAGCATCACGCCCCTCAAAGACCAGCACCAAAGAATGCTTACGGAACGCTTTGCTACGTACCGCGCCGGACAAGCGGCCCTGCCAATGCAAAAGCTCCGCATCATAATCCAGCACAGGCTCCGCTGGAGGAGGGGACTGCAAGGTGGCGGTCGGCACATTCAAACGAAACGGGAAAGCATACGGCTCTTTGACCTGTCGCGGGACAATCGGTTTGTCCAAGGCTTGCAACACGACTTTTGCCAAAGACACATTACGCAAGTTTGGATCGGCACTGGGGATGACCACCCAAGGGGCGTAATTTCTATGAGTCAGATTAATGGTTTGTGTGGCCGCATTGCGCAATTGCTTGAATTTCTTGTGAACCTTCAAGTCTGCCTTGCTAACACGCCAAGCTGTATTTGGGTCGGCCATCAAAGCCGTGCATCGGTTCAACTGAGCTTGGGCGGAGAGGTGGAACCATAACTTCAACACCTGCACGCCCTGAAAGGCCAACTGCGCCTCAAAACGATTGATCAAATGGGTGTATAGGGCGATCTTGGTCGAATCCGGCTTTTTGCGGCCCAGCTCTTTCATCAAAGGGGCATACCAGGAGCCGAACACCAACCCCGTCTGACCGCGAACAGGCAGCCGATTCCAATAACGCCACATTAAAGGCCGCATGGCTTCTTCTTCACTTAACTTGCCAAAAGCCAAGGTATGGACGTGACGAGGGTCCAGCCAAGTATTCAAGGTATTAATCGCCGAGCCTTTCCCCACACCATCCATACCTGCCACCACAATCAGCAAGGTTTGATCCGCCTTTTGCAAGCGTTCGTACTGCTTCATCAACAGCGCCTCGCGCAGCGCATCAATCTGCGTCTTGGCTAAGTCATCACTCAAGCTGGGATCGCGTTCGGCAAACTGTAATACATGGCCCATCGTGTATCGCTCCGTTTCACATAGCTCGTCACTATAACCATGCAAGGGGAGACTTAACTACCTTGGAGGAAAAATAATCCGCAGAAAAACAGTAGCCAGAAAGAGCGTCGCGGCGATTCTTTAGGGGGAGAGACGAAATGCTATCACCCAATGACTTTACATAATATACATTATGCGATGTTTCCCAGCCGTCCTCTAGGGAGGAAAACGAGCCTGTTCAGCAGTCTTTTGCATTATGTGAAGTTAGGCACCTCACAGTAATCTAAACCGAAACCCCGTCGAAACGTTGAATTGCACGACTGATCGGACGGTAGCACAGCACTTTATCCTGTGTCAAACATCCCCTTCATTCAACGATCCAACTTTAATACTGGATTGACGGGCGGCACGGGTAAAACAAACCGGTCCGGGTCCATCAACACCACCGCCGCCAGCGAGGCGATCGGCACATTTCCTTTGCCAATGATCTGGTAGCGCAAGATGTTGACCTTGCCACCACCTTCTACTTGCCGCATCCGATGCCACCCAGCTTTGATAACCTCTCGCTGAATCTGCATCCCCATGGCGTCGGCCTGTTCTTCAGGCCCTGTTTGAGCCGCATAGAGCTTGAAAATCTTGGGTGAAATCAGTGCCATGCCTTCCTCTACGAAATGCACGGGTGCCCCGGATTCGTTGTACTTAATCTCACGGCTGGCCAAGCCTTGCTGCAGCCACTGTATAAACGCCGTCGCGGCTTCACTGGGTTCCTTCACAGGAGCTTCGTGCGGTAGTTCAGGCAGGCTCGGGGTCAACACGACAGGCGTGGTGTTGGCCTGGCTGAACATGCGTTGCGATTTTGCCTGTGTCTTTGGAGCAGACTCAGGCTCAAGAACCGGCGCTTTAGGCGTCGGTAAGGCTGGTAATGCTCCAGGTGTGTGCTCAACAGAGGCTGGCTCAACACTTTTAGCCTGTGCTGCAGCTAGGGCTGTTGCTTCATGTTTATGTAATTTTTTGCCTGGCACAGGCGTGGGTTTATGCGACGCTTGCGGTGGGCTGCGATGAATAATGTTGGATGCTGTATCAGCTTCATCTAGAAAGTCATCGTCAACATCAAAGCCATCTACGGCGAGTTCGGCTGGCAAAATCACCGTCTCGTCGTCGTATGCCTGAATCGAAGCAGTTTGGTGAGTATTGCTTGAGGTTGGCACAGGTTTGGGCTGGTTGCCGCTTTGCGTTGCGCCATTTTTCGGTGTTTGACGCTTGGCTGCGCCAGTTGACGCATTTTTGGGCTTTCTAAACTCCATTGCTGGTACGAGATTACGCTTGGGTGCTGCAGTTTGGGAACGAGCTGAAGCAGTTTTGGCCGTTGTGGCCACCTTTTGCGGCAATATTCCTTCATCAATGTGTTCTGGAGCAGCTTTGGCTTGAATGACTGTTGTGTCAGCGCTGTGCTCACAATCAACCGCAGCTGGATCAGCCTCTGTTTCAAACTCATCATCGCCACGCTTGGCCCGGACATGGATCTCTCCGGACATCGCCGGTGGGTATAAGTTTGGATCATCATAGAGCTTTGACAGTGGAAAGCGCAGCACACTTAGTCTGTGTCGATATTGATGGGTTTCTGTGCCCTCTTCTGTTGCCGGCGTTTGCCCGTTGATTTCAACGTGCCAAATAGCTTGGCCAGAATGAGGACTGACTTGCAAGATTCCATATTCCTGCCATGTGTCAAACAGCCTATCGTTCTTGGCCTCTCCAGGTACAGACTCGTCAGGCTCATGCTTTTTAATCCAGGCCCGCGTGGCATCGGCCAAACGCTTAGCCACAAACCACACAGAGCCGTCATACACCCATCCGGCAGCTCCAGTACGATTGAGCGGCAATTCCGTTCCAGACTGCAACATGCTTTTGAGCGCTTGCATGAGTAAATCCACCAGCGGTACTGCATTGGCTGTCGCAAAACGAGCCTTACTGCCCTTCATCAATGCGTTGCTGGTGGAGGCCTGGTCAGCGCGTTTGATAATGTCAGCCAATAATCCATCCTTGTGGCCAGACAAATAATGAGTCAGCGCATCAAAGGCGTGAGGCGTTTGGGACAAAAAAGTTAAGGCAGATTTTGGTGCAATCTGATGAAGCAGGGTCAGTGCCAGGCGATTATGGGCCTGGTAGTCCCGGCTGGCTTTTGGCTCAAACTCGACCCGATACTCCAGATCCAGACGCCCCTGCCCCACTTCGAACAAGGAGCCAGCCAGCGGTTTCCATCGCAACGGTTCATCCATCGCCCCGCCTCGCCATAAGATCCGTAGGTCTGTCATCGGTTTGGCAATGTCATGAAGCAGTGCCGCGTAGAAGACCACATAGGTCCACTGATCACGCTCGGCGTCAATCTGCTCAACGGGAGCATTCGTAGGTAAAAAATGCGCGTTTCGCCAGGTCATGGCTGCCAATACCATCTCAAGCGTATGGGCCAACAAACCACCAGCGTGGGCGTGATGGTGTGCTTCTGAGGCAGGCATAAGCTGGACGTATTCTGCATATCGTCGGATAGCTGGGATGAAATCTCGTCGAAAAACAGGATCTGCTACGCGAGACTGCAGGAACATTTGATGAACCGCTTTTTGAGCTTTCAGCAGACGGATCAAGTCATCAGACTCAAGAACACGCAACCACCCTTCCTCCCGCCCTGCTACACGTTGGGCAACTGGAACTGGTGGGGGGCTTGGAGGTGGCGGAACCGGTGCGGGCTTAGTCGTACTGGAGGCGCGTCGCGGAATAAAAGTGGAGAACTTCGAGATCCAAGGCGGGGTTCGGCGGTGAGTCATGCTCTAACGTTCAAGCAAATGGGCTCGCAACGTCTCCAGAGTCGGACGAGGATGTCGCAATGTGAGCAAAATATGCAGTGACTCAGTGGGATGTTGCGGATCGCCCAGCTGCAGGAAATGGAACCAGCTCATCTGCAGTGGATTCCATTGAATTGAATCAGGATCAGGCAGCATATTTTTGCCCCAGTGGGCCCGATAATGGACAAATGGCTGCTGCAAAATATCTTCAACAATGCTCTCTTTGCGCCCTGCGAGATCTACGGCCTGGCTGCTTTCTTGCGCCAGGTTCTGACAATGATTCTTCAAAATCTCTCTCACACACAGATGAGGATCATCTTCATCCTCGGCATAAATTTCTAATCCGTCATAACGCGATAGCCAGGCTGAAAAATGGGGGACCCATTCAGCCAATCCGAGCTCAGTCAGGAGCTCGACAATGCGGTAAATCGCATGAGCACGGTCGTGCGCATCACGCCCAAAATGGGGGAACCCAGGATCGGGGTATGGATGCTCGTTTTCAGCGAGGTGGGCGAGGATAGTCATAGCGGCCACTCTACAAAGCGGTTTGCTATCACTCAACGCGATACCGGGTGCGACGTAACCTAGGGTTCTCGCTTGCGCGCAACGTTAAGTTCTGATAAGTCACAGCCCGCTATGCTGGCCGAGGCCATTTGCAGCGCTTCACCCAGCCCCTGGGTGAAGCGCTGCGTAACCCGTAAGCCCCCTTTTCCCCTACCTGTAAAGCCTTTCCCGACGGCCACCGGATTTTTAGGTGGACGGCGGCCCTTTGGATAAGGCCCTTGACCCGTAGCAACCTTTTCCCAGTAGCGGATTGACGCCCCGGCAGTCCGTCAACACATTCTTGTTCTAGTTGTATTGTGCAATGCAAAACATTTTAACTTGAATACCCTTTCTTCACTTACTCAAAAACGCATATAGCAGGCCGCGCGGATAACGCACATAACTGTTTTCGTCAAGCTGAAACCCCGTGTTACGTGACCTTGGGTTAACGAGCGACACCTTGGGGTGCCTTTGCAACACTGAACGCCATTCTCAATCGGATGGAGTACTTCATGAGCTGGACAGCTAGACTCGCTGTTGCCGCGCCACTGGCTGTTTTGGCGTTGCAGGCCCAAGCCCAGGTCGGGGATACCTACGACAACGGCACACAGGTGCGAATAGGACAATACAGCACACAAGCCAGCACACCAGGGCATAGCGTTTCTGATCCCCTGTCTGTGTTTGTGGCACTGACTTACCCACGTCAAGACGTAGCCACCATTGATGGTGCGATTGAGTACACCCTCAAACGGACTGGCTGGCAGCTTGATCGCTCCAAGCTGTCGCTAGAAGCCGCGCAGTTTCTTCGCTTACCCCTTCCAGAGTCCCAGCGGTCGCTGGGCACGTATCGAGTGCGTGATGTCTTAAATGCACTCGTAGGTGAGACCTGGCGCTGGGACGAGGACCCCATCCGTCGCAGACTGTGGATCAGTCTAGCGGCACAGCCGACTCTGTCAGGCGTCGAACTGACACAGAATTGGCTCCACGCCCAAACCTACCCCGTCACAGTTGACCCTAAAAAGCCGTGGTTGCCCCTGACCGAGCGCATCAGCGGGGTGCAGCCATGAACCAACAAGATCAACAATGGCAACAGCAGCAAGACGATCTTCGCCGCCGGGAGCAAGCCGAGCAGCTAGAGCGTGAACGGCTCGAGCGCTTGGAACATGAACGAATGGAGCAAGACCAGCAGCTTGAGCGTGAACGCCAAGAAAAGCTGGATCAGCACGACTATGACTCCCGTCGTGAGTTGGAGGACGCTACCCCAAACAAGCCAGGTGTCTTGCGAACACTCATGCAAATTTTGTTCTCTCGCAAAGAACCAACGGCAAGCGTTGAAAAACAGAACGTGGAGCCCGTGTTTTCGTCTGTAGTGGATCCCCTGACCGAGACGCAAAACAATGAAGCAGTCACCGATTTCTTTGCTGAACAAGAAAATCAACCGCAAGCAGTCAGCGTTTCGCCATCCCCATTGGCATCCGCAGCGCTTACCGATGCTCCAACGCTCAAGAAAAAGACAGGCTATCCGTGGAAGCTAATCCTGGCGTTGGTGCTTTTTGCTGTCCTTTTCTTGAGCTGGAAATACCTGTTTAACCAACCTGTGGTTGAGCAAACAGCCGCCTTGTCGGCAGCCGAACCTTCACTGGCTGAAATCGAAGACCAGGTCGCCCCTGTTGAGGATGAGGAAAAGGGTTCTGAGCCCTCCCCTGCTCCCACCACCAGTGAACTAGGCAATGTAGAGAAAGCTTCTGACATGCCCATGGGAACAGATCCGATAGACACGGCAGAGTCAACGGAATTCCAAGAACTTTCCATTGATCTCGGAGAGTCGTTCCCATCGAACCTTGAAACATCGCAAGCCTCGTACGCCGTTCAAGAAACACCAACATTTGAGGTGCAAATCTCGTCCCTGCAACGTGATGTCACCGAAATCAGGCAGTTACTCAATGAGCTCTTACAACAAAACGAACAGTTGATTGCTCTGTCCACACCTGCACCTACACCTGAACCAGAACCAGAGGCGGTGCCAGTTGTTGAACCTGCCCCCGTGAAAAAGCCGGTCACTCGTCGAGCCAAGGCCGCACCGAAGCCAAGCGTTCGTCTGGTCTCAGTCGATATGTGGGATGGCAAACCCTCCGTTGTCGTCGCCAGTACACGCGCAGGCGACAACCAAACCTTAGTGATGCGACCAGGTGACACCGTCAACGGCGTCACGCTGCAAAGCGCAAGCGCATCCGAGCGCAGCGCCTCTTTTCTCGTAAACGGAAAAACCACCAAATTAACTGTGGAGGGCCAGTGATGCCGCGCCTTATGAAAATCAAAGCAGCAGCCATCAGCCTGCCCCTGTTTTTCCCTGCGATGGCGCATTCGCAAACCCAGGCCACCGCTCAGCAGCGTACCGAAGAAGTCGCCAACGCTACGCAGTCACAAGGGCGTAATCCGATTGCGCTGGATGCCGTAGATCGCCTGCGCGCCAATATTTGGGGCTTAACCGACGAAGAAATGTTGCGCGCCAAAACCTTGCTGGAAGGCCCTCGCAAAGCATTCTCGGTGGAAAACCTCTCGCCTATTGAAGCTCTGGGCATTCACGCGACCTCGGAAGCAGAGCGCCGTAAGTATGCCGAAATGTTCGCCCGCGCCTTTCATGCCGACGTGGAGCGCTCATTGGCATGGAATCGTGCTTTCACCGAAGCGATGGCACGCCTTTACCCAAATGAGCCAGTTGTCAATTTCAGTCAAATCCCACCCGTTCCCGCCACGGTAGGTGCGGCTGACACATTGAACGTGCCGCGCACGGCCATCATCGAGGTCCCCGCTCCGGGCTACACACCTCTGACTCAAAGTGAGCCAGCACAGGGCTCTGCGAAGTGATGGGTACCGCCATGCACCGCCGACAGTTTCTTGGCGCCCTCACCGCACTGACGGCCAGTGGCGTCATGACGCGCTCGTGGGCAATGGCTGTGCCTGCGCAATCGGAGCTGGCGCAGCCCGAAGGCCTGGACCCGCAGTGGTGGCCATATTGGTCAGATACGGCTGTGCGCATTGAACCCAAGATCACACCCCAGGGGCAGACGACCATCCCCCACGGGTATGTGCGTCAGATGCCTCGCACGCGCACCCGTCCTGGTGCGCCGATCGTGGCGGCATCTTTGTTGCCACCCCGCGCTTATGACTGGGCGGGACAGCGTTGGAACATTGATCCGTGGCTACTTTACGGCGTCGCACTACAAGAGTCGCAAATGAAATTTGGTCGGCAGACGCTGCCCTACCCTTGGACTCTGTGCGTCAGAGGTGCTGCTAAGCGCTATGGCTCCTATGAGGCCACCCTCAAGGCCTTGCGTAAGTATGTGGATGTCAGAGGTATCCGCAATGTGGATTGCGGTGCAATGCAGGTGAACTGGGGCTACCACAACGACAAGCTCCAAAGTTTTGAGCGTGCTCTGGATCCCTACCCCAATCTCGATGTAGGTGCACAAATTCTGCGTGAACACTTTGACCGCAACAGTTCCTGGCGTCTGGCGGTCGCCCTCTATCACACGGGCTCCAGAAATACGCAAGAACGGATCAGCCGCGGCAATCGTTACAGCCGTGGCGTATTCAACAAATTGGCCAACCTGGGGTTAGATGCGTCGGAGTTGGCCACCTCGACCGGTTGGAGGCGATATGCGCCGTAACGCCGCTCTCTTTTTGTACACCGCTACTGCATTGGGCATCGCGATCGTCCTCGCTTTGAGTGCTGCGACCGTAATGGATTTCCCCCAAGCCTATGCACAAGAGGAACCATCCATTATTGATGAGTCTGTGCCTGCTGTTTCCTATTATTCGGCCTTAATTTCAGGTGCAGACCAACCTGGTGTTGGTGCCGGTATCCAGTTTCCGCTGACTTCTAACTTGCTACAACCTGGCGTGCTCAAGCCATCGGCTGTTCCAGTATTCAATCCAAAATGGATGACCCAAACATTAGCCATTGTGGGTGACGACAAAGGCTCAGAAGAATGGCTCAAGCTCCATCAGGCTCGCCTGCTTTCTCTGCAGGCCACTGTCATTGTGGTATCCGCAGCCAGTGAAAAACGCTTTAAAAACATCCAGCGACAAGCCAACGCATTGCCAATCGTCCCTGATCCCGGCCACTGGTTACAGAGCCGTCTTGCCGCAGCGCAAGTGACTGTCTATCCCGTGCTGATTGGCTTGGACGGTCAAGCGCGACAGATCATCTTCTCAGAAGGTTTTGAACGAGTTGAAGCGCATGAAAAATAACGCCGTCTTGGAAGCGTTACTGCGTCCACCTGTCGAAATTTGGAGTGCGGCAACGGCCTGGTCCGTCACGGCCACGGCTGCCCTGGCGCCTTGGGCGCTGATGATGCCCCCTTCTTTGGGCTACGTTGCAGCAGCAGGATCGGGCTACTTTGGCGGGGTCCGCTTTAAGCAGGCGATGCGGATCAAGCGTTATCACCATCACCTGAAATACTACAAAGTCACGAAAATTGCTCCCGCCAAAATTCCCGTGGCACCGGGCGAGTTTTACCTGGGCGAAGGGTTCGAGTGGTCGCAAGCGCACACACAACGTAAACGTGAGGCCTTGCAACCGCAGGCCAAGCGTTTTGTGCGTCCATCGGGCAAAGAGCTGGCCCTACGCAGCCTGGGTTCGAAAGCCATTGAACAAGCGCAAGGCAAAGGCCCCGTCAAACCCATTGTGCGAGCCATTGCAGGAATTGCGGGCATTGATCATTGGCTCAACCCATTGCAGCCTCACCCAGACTTAGGTGGCTCACCCATCGTGCATGGCGTGGGCAGCATGGACGAAGCCCCCGTCAAGATTCGCCAGTCCTCTCGCAATGGACACATGCTGGTCATGGGCACCACGCGCGTGGGCAAGACCAGGCTGCTGGAGTTATTTGCCACCCAGGACATTCATGCTGGGCACGTCACTATCGTGATCGATCCCAAGGGGGATGCCGATCTGATGCTGCGTATGTATGCCGAATGCGCTCGTGCAGGCCGCCTGGACCAGTTTTACATGTTCCATCTTGGCTATCCCGAGATCTCGGCCAGGTACAACGGCATCGGCAACTTCTCGCGCATCACAGAAGTGGCCACTCGTGCCACCAACGCCTTGCCCAGCAGCGGAAACTCCGCCGCTTTTAAAGAGTTCTCCTGGCGTTTTACCAATATTGTGGCTCAAGCCCAGGTTGCGCTGGGACGTGTCCCGACCTATGAAGCCTTGCTCAAAGATGTGACCGGCATTGACGGCCTGTTCATGGACTATGCCCGCATGGTGTTTGCCCAGCAGGCCCGCCAAGGCCGTCTGATCGACTGGGAAGTAAGGCTGGCCAGCCTTGAGCTCGCGCTGCAAGACCGCAAAACCGCCCCGCCAGTGCCACGGGCATTGGCAGATCGACAGCCCGAGTTTGTAGCGATGTTCTTGCTCATTAAAGAAGCCAAGATCAACGATACGGTCCTCGCAGGCCTGGCAGCCGCCTTTAGTTATGAACGCAGCTTCTACGAAAAGATCATCGCCAGTCTTGGCCCGTTTCTGGAGAAACTGACTACCGGCGCGGTGGGCAAACTGATCTCTCCCGACTACTACGACCAAACCGATAAGCGACCAATTTTTGATTGGATGAGCGTCATCCGTCAGGGCGGTGTGGTCTATGTAGGCCTGGATGCATTGTCTGACTCGGTCGTGTCCTCTGCCGTGGGTAACTCCATGCTGGCCGACTTGGTCAGCGTCGGCGGCAAGCTCTATAAGACCGGACTGGACCCCCATGCGCCAGATGGCAAAATCGTATTGCCGACCATTTGCGCTCACTTTGACGAGGTCAATGAGATTGCAGGTCCCGAATTTGTGCCCATGGTGAACAAGCTGGGGGGCTCGGGCTTTCGGATCACCGCGTACACACAGTCAGCATTTGATATTGAGGCAAAAGTCGGAGATAAGGCCAAAGCGGGCCAGATCCTGGACAACTTTAACCACCTGGTCATGCTGCGCGTGCGTAGTGTCACGACGGCCAAGCTGCTGACGGACCAGGTTCCCGAAGTCGAGGTGGTCCATCTCACGCCAATGTCAGGCGTCACAGACACCGCCGCCCAAGGCACCGGCGTCGATTTCATCAGTCGCAACGATGATATCTGGACCAAAACCAAGGTCCCTATGATTGAACCAGCCGATGTGCTGGAACTACCGCAAGGCCAAGCCTTTGCGCTACTTGAAGGCAATCGACGCTTCAAGATCCGAATCCCGTTGGCTGATGCAAGAAACGACGAATTTGTACCGCAGTCTTTGCAAAACGTCGCCGCACAAATGAAGGCCCGCTACCGGACCTCCGAGCAATGGGCCAGTGAAACCGACTGGTTCACTGAAAACTGGCTCAATAGCCAGCCAATCGCCGATGGCACGGGCATGATCGCTACTGATCTAGCGGTGCAGGATCCTGACCCCGATGACGACACTCAAAGCAAAAGCGCGATAAACACTGACACGATGGGCCTGATCACAAGGGGGCACGGATGAGTACCAACTCGACCAGCCGCCCTGTTAAGCCCACCACTCGCGGCCCCATTTTGATGACCTTTGAGATGGTCATGGGTTTGCTTATGGTCTCTGTCTCAGCGTGTGTGCTGGGGTTGATCATAGAGCTGGCCGGCATTCATACGATTTGGAAAGACCAAGGCACAGGCCATGCTCGCTCTATCGTGGAGCAGGACCTGAGCTATATCGAGGCTGCCCCGAAAAGCCTGATTATTCCAAATACCGTGGCCTTCTCAAACAAGATGCTCAGCTACATCTCATGGCCTTACGAGAAATTCGGAATCTTGCAGTGGTATGCCAATAGCCATGACCCCGCCATGCAGCGTCAACAGGCCCTTCGTCGTGCACAAGAAATAAAGGCAAACGGCAACAGCCTCTCCTCCAGGCTGAAAACGATTGGCGCTGATGCCGGCCAATTTATCAGCACGGTACTCGTGCTTTCCATGTATGTCGCCATGGATGTAGCGCTTCGACTTTCGATTGCCCTTTATGCGCTGCCAGCCTTTGTTCTTGCGTGCCTAGTGGGTGCGGTCGATGGCCTGGTACGGCGTGACTTGCGCAGGTGGAGCGGCGGCCGAGAGTCCTCCTTCGTTTATCACCACGCTAAGCGATACACAGCCTGGGCACTTACTGGAGGTTTCGGTCTGTATTTGACCTGGCCTTTCGGCGGCTTCAACCCCGCTTACATGGTTCTGATTTTCACCGCGTTGGTCGCTGCAACGCTCAGCACCACAGTGGCTTCCCTCAAAAAGTATATGTAGCGCCTCTCGCTCACATCACGACATTGGAGAAACGACAGAAATGAAACCACAGCAATCTGGCCCCTCAGAACGTAAGACTCATCGCGCTTGGGCAACCGCGCTCATGCTCGTCGCATGCGCCACCGTTCAGGCTGGTGATGCCGATAGTGAGCGCGAAAGTCTGGCACGGATTGAAAACGAGCTGGCCGTCGTTCAGCAGATGGTGGCCGCAGCCTCTCGTGATGCCCCTCCCTCTCAACGGGTCAATTTTCGATATGAGTGGTTGATCAATGATCTGGACGTGATGCGTCGGGGAATTCAACAACACCTTAATGCCCCTATGCAGCCGCGCCCAGTCGAGCCACTGCGAGGCGACTACCGCCAATGACGCAACTTCAGGAGATCCCCTTATGGGCATGAACAATGCACAGCTGGGTTCCAACATGAGAGAGGCGTTTGCAGCAGGCTCGGGTGTTGACCCAAACGCCATGAAGGTCGTGCTGACGATCATCACGGTTGCGATTGTGGTTCTGTTCTTTGCCTGGCTAGGGATGACCGCCCTGGATAACTACCGGGAGGGCCAACTCAAGCAGGAAGAGGTGGTCTGGGCCTGCGTCAAATTAGTTGTGCTGTTGTCCTTAATCCTGTGGGTGTTGGTTTGACGCTCACAGGACTTCTTAACACATCAAACCATACGGAGTTTAGCTATGACCACACTGAACGCTCTGTTGGCGGCACCCCGAGCGGGGTGGCAAAAAGCCAAGCGTCACTTCGCGCAAGCCGCTTTGATCCCTGCTGTAGCGTTACTTTCGTCACCTACCATGGCAGCTTTGCCCACGATGCCTACACCGGGATCTGGCATTGACGGGGCTCAAGTTGCTGACGGCGATTGGCTTGGAGCGATGGGTGCTTACTGGAAACAGGGCATCACGATTCTGGCCATGATCTTTGTTGGCTACTTTTTCCTGAAAGTCGTGATGGGCGCAATCACAAAGTGGACCCAATACACACGTGGCCAGGCTGATATTGCTGACCTGAAAGAATACGTAATCACTGGCGGTGTGCTTGCCATTGCGCTTGTCGCACTGGCCACGTATGCCATCGCCACGCTCGGGTAAAGGGGAAAAGTCGATATGGCTCGCAAGCCCTCTGCCCCACACCTTGAACAGCTAGATGAGCAAGTTACCCAGGGCATCGCTACGCCGATAACCGATCGCGTGAATGTTCAACCAGCCATTCTGAACGGTATGACGGTCGATGAAGCACAAATCATCGGTCTGATCTCCGTCGTGGTGTGTCTGCTGCTGGGCTTGGTACTGCTGGCCATAACCGGCTTCTGGCAAACACTTTTGGCCATCATGCTATTTGGACCATTAGTCATTTTGTGGTTTGCCTCTAAATACTTGGCGGGACTTAAGCGCAACCGTCCTGACGGCTATTACAACCAGGCTATGCACCACTGGATGGCCTCTCGTGGGTGGGTGAAAGCCAAATTCATCCGCCACAACGGTTATTGGAGCTTGGGCCGGACCTTGCCCTTTAGCCTGTCCACTTCATTCAACCCTAAACCGTCCCGTCAGAACGTTGTTTCTACGAGCGAAACGGCCATCCCCTCTTCTTGCGCTGCTCAAGGTGTGACACCGATAGCGGATAAAGCGAGCAACAACGTATGAGTTCAAAATATTTAAACGCCCTGGCCACTGTTCAGGCGACAAATAAAAGACTGGGCGCACTTGTTTTAGTTGTCGCCGCTCTTGGGGCTGTGGGTATGTACTTTGCTGCCCGCACACCGCATCGAATCGACGTCAATTTGCACCCCAACATTCAAGGCGGGGATGTCGTCACCGTGACCGACGGCCAGTCGCCGGTCCCTGACGTCAATGTGTATGGCTTTGCCTACTACATCTGGCAGCAGGTCAACCGCTGGCAAGCCGACGGGTACAAGGACTACGGCAAGCAAATCTACTACTACCAGGCCTACATCACCCCGTCTTGTCGCGCTCAGCTAGAGAACGACATGAACACACGGGATAGAGCCGGTGAGTTGCGCTCACGCACACGCATCATGACCGAGATTCCAGGGTTTGGGTTTTCACCCAGACGAGTCATTTCGCAAGGCACCAACACCTGGACAGTACTGCTCGACATGCAATTGCAAGAGACATTTCGTGGTCAACAAATCAAAGACATCTACATCCGGTATCCGATGCGTGTCGTGCGATATGACGTTGACCCCGAGAAAAACCCCTGGAAGCTGGCCATTGACTGCTATGGCAACAACCGCCCTGCCCGCCTGAATCCTGACGAAGTCGCCGCAGTCCAGAAGAACAACCAAAGTCCCGAGCTGCCAACTGAGTCAGAAATCGTGCCCGCCACATTGCCCGGCACGATCACCGACCCGGCCACCAACGTGACCGACCCCGCTCCGACACCTATCCAGGTGCGACCCGTCCAACCTCAAAGCGAGTGAGATTGTCATCCATGAAAGCCATTCTTAGCATTCGCAAAACAGCTCTGGCCTGCGCTCTTTTGGGGCTGGCCCAGTACGCACAGGCACAAGTACGAGACTTGGGGCCAAACTTGGAGAGCGTACCAGCAGATCTTATTGCTCCAGCCCCTGACAGCGTCAACTCAAGTGTCAATGTGGGTTCTGCAACAAACGCAGCAGTGAATAACGCACCCGATCTGGGAGAGATTCCCAATCTTGGCTCCTCACCCTCTAACGCTGAGTATCAAAACCCTAGCGTCAATGTGATGGGTGACCAAGCTATGGTGGAGAGCACTGTGGATGCAGCCATTCAACAGGCCAAGGATAATCAGGACGAAAGCGGCACGACCATCCGCAAACCACCACAAAATAAACCGCATGGCGTCGAGCGAGCCGTGTTTAATCGAGCTCCGGTACGTGCGCCACTGCCTGTGGGCATCGAACGCATGATTACCTTGCCTGCGCCTGCCGCCCTGCATGTGCCATCGGATATGTCCAAGATTGCCCGAATCGAAGTCATTGATCGCACGATGTACATCACGGCCCTCCAGCAGTTCACACCCGTGCGAATCATTGCTGAGCTCATTGACTCTGGGCAGCAAATTCCCTTCGATCTGGTTGCCGACAGCACAACAGCCAGTGCCCGTAGCGAACTTCAGGTTTTTGTCGTTGCTTCCTCATCGCCTGGTTCAGAGGAGATCGGAGGTGATGGTCCCGCTTCCCAAGCGGCAGCGCAAGCGACCAGCATGGCCAATGAACACACATTGAGCCAGCAAATGGCGGAATCAGCACCGACAGATATGGTCCAGCTCACCCGCTACGCCGCACGCCAGCTTTATGCCCCAAAGCGGCTTGCCACCCCGTTCTCAGGTGTGCAGCAGGTCGAAGTCACTGCTGAGCCAATTGCCAACCTAATACGTGGCGTCCATGTTGTATCCACCCCCGTTGGTCAGTGGCGTTCTGGCCAGCTCTATGTGACAGCCGTTCTCATCAAGAACCGGTCATATAGCCCCTTGGAGATTCCACTTGAGCAAGTGCGCGGCCAATGGATTGCAGCCACCGCGCAGCACGGTCGAATTGGCCCAGCCGGTTCCGAGACGGACACCACCGCCATTTATCTGGTGTGCCAGCGCCAATTTGAAGCCTGCCGGTAATAAAGGAACAACAGCATGAGCAGCACGTCCAGCAACAAACTGATCCCCATCCTCGGTGGTGTCGCCGTCTTAATAGTCAGCGTGGTGATATACAGGCAATTTACGGGTTCAGGAGAATCTAGCAACTCGGTATTGACCTCCATTCCTACGCCTGAAAGTGCCACACTGCCTACCGCGCAAGGAGCGGACAACGACAACGCCGCCGAAACCCTACGCACCGTCACCGCCAGCAATGAACAGTTGCGGCGTGATGTGGCACGCGTGATCGAGATGAACAATCAACTCATCGCTGAGAATAAGCGCGTGGGTGGTGCTAATGCCACGGTCTCGCGTCGCATCGAACAAGAGCAACGCGACACGCTCAATCTTGACGGCCCCCGTACGGACTCGATCGACCCAACCGGCGACGAGACGGGCGCCAAAAACGCAGTCAACCTCACCTTGAAGCGTGGCTCCGAAGCAGTCGATACTTTTTCACGCGCCTTTCAACTGTCACCAGCCCGCTCTGAGACCGAAGCAGCCAATCGAGCTGCTCAGACGCGGACGACTCCCCTGGTCCCACGACAATCATTTTCCCTAGGAACAGAATCGCCCACTCCGACTGTTACCTCATCAGGGCCATACCGTGTTTTACCTCCCATGGGGTATAGCGCGGTAACGCAGTCCGAGCAGGGCCGCAATGGCAATGACGGACCAGCCATTACGCGCTATGTCCGCACCAGTGGCAATCAGGCCTATGCCAATAGCTCCATGGGCCCTGTGTCCAGGCTCACCGCCACACAAACACGGTCAGCACCACAATCCGCCAAGCCTGAACCGATTCCGTACTTTACTGTTCCCGAGAACTCGACACTGGTCGGCGCAGTATCGATGACCAGTCTCATCGGACGTGTGCCCATTGATGGCCGTGTCACTGACCCGATGCAGTTTAAAGCGATTGTCGGCCGCGACAACCTGGCAGCCAATGGCTTTGAATTACCAGCAGACATTGAGGGGATGATCGTCACCGGTGTGGCAATCGGCGATATGGCGCTGTCGTGCTCAGAAGGAAAAGTGCGCTCGGTCACCTTTGTCTTTAATGATGGCACGGTTCGCACCATCTCTGAGCGCTCCAAAGGCGGGGGGAATGCCAACGTCAATGGTAGCGGCACCACCCAGGACCTGGGCTACATCTCAGACGTACATGGGAACCCCTGCATTCCTGGCAAATTCGTCACCAATGCACCGGCCTATCTGGCCGATCTGGCTGCGCTCAAGGGCTTGGATGTCGCTGCGCAAGCGTTCTCCGATGCTCAGCGCACCGTCTCGAACAACCTGGGCACAGGAAATACCACCTCTCAAATCACCGGCTCGCGTAGCAGCTACGCCATGGGACAAGCCGCCTCTGGCGCAACCAATGAAGTCGTCGCCTGGATGACCTCCCGCCTCAAGAATAGTTTTGACGCCGTTGTAACCCCGGCTGGCAAGCAGATGGTCATTCACCTGGATAAAGAACTGCAGATTGACAAGATGCCCAACGCCCGCAAGCTGGTGTACCGCCAGCAAGGGACGCAGCAGCTTTCTCGTGGAGCACATTATGGTCTGGAATAAAACTGCCCAACGCCTGGCGCTGGCTCTAATCACCACCGCCATGTTCAGCGGTTGCACCGTCATGATGGATCGCGAATCCCCACTTAATGAGGTCACTAAGGATTCGCCAACGGTGCTGGACGTCTACCGAGGTACTGACTATCGAAACGAAGCGACCCGTCAGTCACGCATCACCCCCCAGGAACGGATGCGTGAGCGCACTCAAGCCAGACCGATTAATCCAGGTGATGAGTTAACCCAGCGATATTGGTCAGCTGTTGATTCCATGAACCAGCGATTTGCTCGGCTGCCAAATCCTGACCTGGTAATGGTGGTGTTTCCGCATCTGGCCAAGGGCCAGTATCCGGTTCCAGGCTACGTGACCGTCTTCCCGATGTACGACCAGACACAGTATGCGCTACCTGGTGAAGTCACCCAGGACTTACTGCAATGGAGACGTGACTACTTTTCTGCGAAACCAAGCCCCAACAAGAAGGGAGCCGCAGATGATCGCTAATGTGGCCAGCCTATTCGGACTCAAGCGTCAAAGCGCAACACAGCCAAGTGGTAAGCGTTCACCACAGAGCACGATTCAGGCCCTCTCTCCAGGGCAGACCGTGGCAGATCGTCGACGCATGGCCCTGCGGCCACCGTCGTTTACCGACATGCTGCCCTATATCAGCTATGCCCCCGATGAGCGCATTTTTGTGTTGCGTGATGGCAATACCCTCGGGGCAATGTTTGAGCTCTCTCCCATTGCGACCGAGGCCATGCCTATCGAAATCCTGAATGAACACGCCCAGAAGATTCAGGAGGCCTTGCAAGCCATGCCATCGGTCAACGGCGCACCGTGGATTGCTCAGTTTTTTGTCAACGATGACCGTAACCTAGATCATCTTAATGACACTTTCACCGACTATATCCTGGAGCAACACAAGGACGATGGCCTGGGCCAGGAGATCCTGAACTCGCCGTTTACCCAGGCGGTATTGGATGAGGTGCGCTCGCATCTGTCGAATGTCTCGCAACCCAATGGCCTGTTCACCGATACGCTTGTCACCGGTCAAGTCTGGCGCGGGCAGATCCGCCGTGTCCGTTGTTGCCTGTATCGTCGATTTGGCGGTGCAGCCGATGATCCACAAACGCCGGTGCAGCAAATCGAGTCGGTGGCCAACACCATCATGGCCACGTTTTCCGAAGCCGGTGTAGCCGTTCGCCGCTGCACCGGCAAAGACCTGTATGAGTGGCTACTGCCGTTTTTTAACCGTGATCTGCCTTGGGCGCCAGGCACGCAAATGATGCGTGAATTACCCTATCCCGGCGACACCCCGTTGACCGATGACGAGGATACGCCCATTTTTGGATGGGACTTGTCAGAGCTATTGAGCATCAATGAGCCCCGTTCGAACCTGGAACAGGGATTGTTTGAATTTGATGGCGTACCCGTCAAGGCGTTGACCCTGCAAAATATGCGCAAGCAGCCTGAGATTGGTCATTTCACGGCGGAGCTGGCCAACGGTAAAGAGCGATTTGCACGATTTGACCGTCTGCCTCCCGGCTCGATGCTCTCGGTCTCCATCACGATTGCGCCGCAGCACATCGTAGAGTCACAAATTGAGCGGATCCGGGATGCCTCACGCGCCAAGACCGCCCAGGCCATCGAGACCTACCGGGAATGCTCCAATGTTTTGAGTGAAATAGTTCGGGGCAACCACCTGTTTCCAATGATGGTGACCCTGTACGCGACTGCCACCAGCACAGATGAACTCGATAGCAACATCAACACGATTAATGCGCTGTTGATCCCATCAGGCCTGAAGTTCATCAGCAATCAGCATGACCTGGTCCCGCTGGACACATTCATGCGGGCGCTGCCGTTTAACTATGACCCTGCCTTCGATAACCAGGTACTTCGTCGATCCCGTCTGACCTTCGCCTCCCATATTGCGCGTCTCTTACCGCTGTATGGCCGTGCCCGTGGCACACCCCACCCTGGTATGTGGTTCTGGAATCGCGGCGGGGAACCCTTGTTTGTGGATCCGCTCAACAAACGCGATCGTAAAAAGAACGCCCATATGTTGGTGCTGGGACCGACCGGAGCCGGTAAATCGGCCACCTTGAACTACATCGCCATGATGACGATGGCCATTCATCGGCCACGGCTGGTGATTGTCGATGCCGGGAACTCCTTCGGCCTTTTGGTGGATTTTTTTAAAGACAGAGGGCTATCGACCTACAAAGTTGAACTGAACAGTAGTGCAAAAGTGTCCTTGCCACCGTTCGTTCATGCGTACCAACTACTAGATGATAGTGAAGTGATGGAGAGCTTTGTGGCGGCCGAGCAGCAGGCACGAAGCAACGCAGGCCTGCCCGATGACGAGCTGCTCAATGCCCTGCTTGGCCAAGATGATGAGCCGTCGACTGCCGACGTGTCTTTTCATGAAACGTTCCAGGCCAGGGAAGAGGACGAAGAGCAGGACGACGAGCTGGATAAAAGAGACTTGCTGGGCGAGATGCTGATTGCCGCGATCCTGATGATCACAGGAGGTGAAGCGGACGAAGTCGCACAAATGAGTCGAGCCGACCGCTACCTGGTATCACGCGCCATCATTATGGCCGCGATCAGTTGCAAGGAACGGGGAGCCAAGCACCCGTTGACGCAAGATGTGGCCCTGCAGCTCATGCACATGAATAAAGACCAGACCATGTCACCGGCGCGGCGGGCCCGCGCCGAAGAAATGGGCCAGTCCATGATGACATTCACTCAGGCACTGCGAGGCAAATTATTCAATCGCGAGGGCCAGGACTGGCCGGATGCAGATGTCACTCTAGTTGAGATGGGTACGCTCACTCAAGACGGCTATGAAGACGCCTTGGCAGTTGCATACACAAGCCTCATCGACTCAGTACAGTCCCGTGCCGAGCTGAACCAACACTCTGGTCGCCCGATGGTGTTCCTTACGGACGAGGGCCACTTGATCACAACCAATGAGCTGCTTGGCCCCAAGATAGCCAAGGGCACCAAAATGTGGCGCAAATTCAATACCTGGTTCTGGCTTGCCACACAAAACCTGAAAGACTTCCCCGACTCCATGGAGCGCGTGCTCTCGATGTGTGAGTACTGGATGCTGCTGACCATGGACAAAGCGGAGATTGAAGAAGTGGTGCGGTTCCGGTCGCTCACCAACGAGCAGCGAGCGATGATGGAATCCGCCCAAAAGGAGCCCCCGAAATACACGGAAGGGGTGCTGATTTCTGCGACCGGCCAGATGCTCTTTCGCAACGTCCCTCCTGCTCTTCCCATTGCGCTGGCCATGACCGAGGGTCATGAGAAAGCACACCGCCGTCGCCTGATGGATAAACATGGAATCAACGAAATGGGTGCGGCTCAAATGGTGGCACAAGAACTGGCCCGGAGTCGCTCATGATTAAAGCCCGCTCATTTTTCACCGCTGCTTCTCAGCTCACAACTCGCATGGCGTTGCTTTCTGCGCTATGTACCGTGGCCACACCATCGTCCGCGCAACAGCCTGGCCAAGATTTGTATGCAGGAGTCTTATCTGTAGAGGTATTTGTCAACACCGCCATGCCAGTCATATCAACCGATTGGCCCCCCTACATCCAGACTGTCTACCGTTTGGATGCGCTGAGTAATCTCGAAGCTCAAATGAACGTCGGAATGCCACAAGACGAAAATGAAGCCCGACAGTGGGTGGCGGCCAATGAGACCCGCTTGCGACAAATGATCCAGCCCATGGTCGCCAGTGCCGTTAACGGCCTGGCACGCGCACAGCACTATCAGATTGACCGCATACCAGCCGTCGTCATCAACCAACGATATGTGGTTTTTGGCTATGTCGACGTTGACCAGGCGCTTATGGCCTGGCGTGACAGCCAGCATTAAGGAGCACTCATGTCGATCACTACTTTGCGCTTCAGGCACATGCTGGCGGTCAGTTTGCTGGTGCTGGCCACCGCGCTGCGACCTGTAGAAGCCACAGCAGCAACCACCACGGCGGGCGTCGTCACCAACACGGTCGCCGCACTACCCAGTTGCACGTCCTATCAAGTCAAAGGCATCTGTGTCTGGTTGGTCTGCGTCCCGCTCATTGGCTGCTTCATCCGGACGTCGGTTCGGGTTGCCCATTACGTGCCTGATGTCGTGATCAGCACCTACAACGACCCTCTGGCTCATCCTTGGGCCGAGGTGGGTAAGCCATTGGCAACAACTATTTCCTCAGTGGGATCGGCTGTAGTCGGCGCCCCGATCGACGCCTCAGCAGGAACACAGCGCGAGGGCACCGAGGTGACGACCTATAAAAGTGCGGACGCCATCGGCAACCCGGCAGGCTTGATTGCCAGCATCGCCAGCGGCTACATCCCCAGCTTTGGCAGCTCATTCCAGTTTCCGGGCTATAGCGAATTGCTGGCTTTCACTCGCACAGAGCTGCCTCGTATCGCGCAGTCCTGGCGGCAAGTCCCCCAACAGCTGGGCAACGAGTTTATTGAAGCAACCCGTGCCATGGCCAATGCACCAGCAGACATCATTTCCTCCATTTCTGCCTTCCCAGCCAAACTGGGCCAGTTAAGTTCGTCGATTGGCAATTTAGGCAATGTCTTTGGGGGAAGCGTCAGCACCCAAGCCATTGGCTTGTCCGGCGTCGATATGGTGGGTGCCGATCTTGGGCCAATCAGAGACATGGTGCAGATCGCCCAGAGCCTGGGAGCCTCAGGGGGGCTATCGAGCATGTTCTGCCCTGGTTCAGCGTCGGTGTTCAATCTGCATTTTCAGTCGGACATGGATGCCATGAGCTGGCGCGGGTTCTGGCCGCTGGAGATGCTTTACCCCCAATCATGGGTGCCTGGTACAGGGGAAGTAAGCACCTCGCCCCTTTCCACTACCTGGGGGCCTATATACCCACGTAACGGCGAACTGGTGCAGTCACACCCAGTCAAGGCCTCCGCCGTGCTGGCCACGCGTGTCGGAAGCATCATCTCGCAATCGGCACAGCCTCACATTTACAAGCGTCTACAACCAGGTAGGGGCTACAAGTACTTCCCCACCTCCAAGCCCACCACCTGGCAAATGATTTATCCGAGTGCCCAACGCTCCTGCATGACCTTTGGGGCCGATGACTCACTGAGCCTGGCCAGCTTTGGTGATTACAAGACCGATGGTGCCGACGGCTACATGTGGAACATGTGGAACCACTATGACTGCTGCCGTATCCGTGGTGAGTTTTTATACAGCATCCCTTAAGTGAAGGACGAATACTTATGCAACAACCACGACGCCCCTTCTCACCGCGCTTAAAACCAGCCGCCATGATGCTGGCTCTTGCGTTGACCGCCATGAGCGTGATGCCCGACGCCTACGCGCAACCCATACGCGGCTCTTCACTGTATTACCGAATGGGAGGTGGGTCGCCTGGCGGTTCTGCCAATTATCGCGGTCAGGTCGCACACAACCTAGGTTTTGGTGCAAATGCGCGGCTGAACTATTCATGTGGCAAGTTTGATATAGGCCTATCTTGGGCCAACATCATGAACAACCTCAACAACCTGGGCCAGACGGTGACTGGGGCGATTCAATCTGGTATCGCTGCCCTCCCCTTATACGTCTTGCAACGCGCACAGCCAGGCCTGTATCAGATTTTCCAAAACTACTCGCAAAAAGTGGATCTCCTGCTTGGGGCCAGCCTTAAATCCTGCGAAGAGATGGAGGCCATGGTCAAAGCGGGCCAGAATCCCTATGAAGATTGGATCAAGATGGCCAAAGGAGAAGGCTGGAAGATCAAGGCCTCTGCGCAAGGCGATATTTACCAGGCGAAAATCGACATTGAGAAAAATGAAGAGGCGAACAAAGCTGGAGTGCCATGGGTCTTTGGCCAAAATGCCGGGGGTGTAGGAGGACGACCCATTGAGCCGGTGCGAGATCTCTCTGTGGCAGGCTACAACGCTACCCTCAACAAACCAATCACCGCATCAGAGACCACGGACTACAGTAACTCACCTGCCGAGAAAAACTCTCGCCTGGTTCGTGCGTTTAAATCGCCGGCAGAACTTGCCCAATGGACAACCGAAGTCTTGGGGGATCAGAAGGTCTATACCTGCGGCCAGCATCACTGCCCCGCCCCAACTACGGTCGTGACCTCCAGCGGCCTGGGGCCCAAATATGAAGCCGAAGTCGATTTCGTCCAGCCTAAGCTAGAGGCAATGGCCAACCCATCGAACTCGGCCACGTATGCCGATCTCGCAGAAATCTCAGCTCCTGGCTTTGCCGTATCTCCCCAGTTGCTTGACTCATTACGGGCGATGCCGCCTGACACCCGCAGCATCGCTGTGAACCGCATTGCTCAGGAAATGGCGATGCACCGGGTGATCAATAAGGCATTGGTGGCGCGTAGCGTGTTGATGACAGGTCTGACCTTACCGGAGGTTACGGCCGCAGGAGATGCCATCCAAAACACCCAGGCTTCGGTCGATCGCTTAAGTGGTTACATTGACGACTTGATGTATGAGGCTCGGATCCGCAAGGATCTGACGTCCCAGACGGCATTGTCGATCATCAACACCCAGTCCGCCATTGACACACAATCACTGAACGTACCGGGTGGCAACCCTGTTGATCCTGCCCCAGCAGTGGGTGGACGGGTGCCTGGACTATGACACAAGCCTCTCTCACCAAAAAACGCAGCTGGCTGTGGCGAGCACTGATATGGCTCGCCATCGGTTTGGCCGGATTTCTCCTGCTCATTGGGCTGCTCGGCGCACTAGCGCAGTCTTTTATCGGACAGGAACATAAACTCCTGACCCTGCTTGAGGGAACGACGTCAGTGCGAGATATCGGTGCTATCGCTCAATGTATGGCAGCACTACTCATAATCGGGCGCTGGCCATCCGTCGTTCGCTGGCTTCAAGCCAGACATATTGTTCAAGAATTCGAATATGACGCCGTGCTGGCTAGCCGCCGCAAGGTGGCCGCATTTATCACACTGTACTTAATCTTGATCCCGATTGGCCTCGACCGTATATGGCGCTTGGCAACAGCGCTCATGACGGCTTAGGTGGGGGAATAAGCCATGCAACTAGACAGTTACCTCGAACTCTTTACCACTTTCTACGGGTGGGCTTTTGCCAATATTTTTGGCGAGATCGTGACCGGCACCGGCTTGGTCGTCATCCCTTTTCTGGTGGTAATTCTCAATGCCTGGCGCGAAGCTGGCCAGCGGGGAATGCAAGACATCGGCGTTATGGGGGTTATCAAAAGCGTACAAACGCAGCTCATCGTCATGTTATTTGTGATGTCGGTCTGCTTTTTCACTTCGCCCATCACAAGCCTAACGTATGCGCGCTTGTCGTACGTGCCTCCTCCTTCGATTGATAACCCTAACCCTGTAGAGGCAACGCCTGGAGCCAGTGGCAGCACCTACGATACGGCACTACGCGATGCTATTGATGGAAGCATGAGCCAGGCCAGCGGGCTGAGTAACGTGCCCCTATGGTGGTATTCCATCATGTCCATCAGCTCTGGGATAAACAATGCCTTTCGCAATGGCATGAATAATTCTGGATCTGATATGCGGGTTCTGGAGGATATGGCCAAGAATGCCACAATCGAAGACCCCGCCTTGCTCGGTGATGTGCAACGCTTCTATAGCGAATGCTTTATCCCGGCACGCAGTCAGTATCTGCGCAGCGATCGCAGCAGAATCAGTGCATCAGGTGCCTCGATCTTGGCAGAATCTAATACCGACTATGGGCCAACTGATGTGGATTGGATGGGCAGCCAGTTTTTCAGAACTGAGCCTGGGTATTACGCCTCCATGCGCAGCCGTGCTCCAGTAACTGGTTTTGCGATCGATTACTCCCGCGATACTGAGTACTACGACCCATCGAGCAACGTGGACCCACAAGTTACTGGTGCCGTAAACCCAGAGTTTGGACGTCCAACCTGCAAGCAATGGTGGGAGGATCAGCTACGAGAAAAGCTGATCGATGGCAGCCCAGGTGTTCGAGCGTTCGCATCCAGAGCGGCGAACGTTCTCACCTTTACGTCGTTCGACAAACAAAAGGATGAAGTGGCTCGTTTGGCGTCAACCGCAGCCAATCCAGTCTTTGTTGATTTCGACCAGATGATGGGCACCCCTTATGACGCTGCTACAGTCGCAGGACGAACGATAACGGGCGCTGGGAGCACGCTCGGTGTAGGAGGCGCAGCTTTCATGGCCAGCATGGCATGGATGCCATTGGTGACCTCGTTACCGATGATCCAGGCATTGGTTCTCATGGGTATCTACGCGTTTCTTCCCTTGGCCACCTTGGTCAGCGGCTTCAGTCTTCGGGTGTTGTTCTTAGGAGCCATGGCCATTCTTACCATCAAAATGTGGGCATCGATGTGGTACATCGCCACCTGGATCGACGGTCACCTAATCAACGCCATGTACCCTGGCGCTCTGGGCAATATATTTGTTCAAGAAGCCATGATGATCGGCAAAGGAGCGATTCCAGCAGGCTATAAACGAATGGTTCTAAATACGATATTGCTGTCACTGTATGTCGGATTACCGATCATTTGGTCTTCGATGATGGCGTGGGCCGGGCTAAAAGTGGCGGGTGGTATCGATAAAATGGTAAGCGAGGGAGGAAACGGAGCAGCCAACTCGGGACGAATTCCATTGTTAGGGAAAATGTTTGGAGGGAAGAAATAAAAACTCAATACTTTCTGAGACTAAGTAGACACAAATCACCTCTAGTTCTAGGAAATCCATACAATTCCTAGAACTTTCTTTACTTGGGTAAGTCCAGGCCTGACCTGCCCAAACTACCGGAACTGTAAAGTAGGAAACGCCCCGGCTTAGACGCTTAGCTCGCTGTTGAGCGCCCGTTCACCCGCCAATACTCCCTAGCCTTATTTTGTATGGTCATCCAGCGCACAGCAAGTCTCTGTACCTCAAAGCGGCGTTAGGCTGCTACCTTCGTTCCTACACAGCTACAATTGGGCATTTACAACAAAGGAAGTCCTTAAGATGCTCCGGACTGTAAGTCTGTTCAGTGGGTGTGGGGGCCTCGACTACGCCTTCCAGTCCAAAGGGTTCGACCTCGTGTTTGCGGCTGACAACGATCCCAAGGCGATCGAGGTCTATCGGCGCAACGTAGATGAGCGAGCCTACGTTTACGATGTGGTATCGGCTGAATTCCATGAGGCTATCGAAAAGATCGGTCAATGCGACGTTGTACTGGGAGGGTTTCCCTGTCAAGGCTTCTCCAAGGCTGGCCCAAAACGAGCAGATGACGAACGCAATGCTCTCTATCAGGAGATGAAGCGAGCAGTCGCGGCACTTAAACCGACAATCTTTATTGCCGAGAATGTCGATGGGCTGCACCAAAATTTTGGCGGGCATTATCTGAAATCAATTATTAACGACTTTGCCGACCTGGGTTATTCCGTTGAATTCAAAATTCTCGACGCTGCAGCTTTCGGTGTGCCTCAGCACCGTAGAAGAATAATCTTTGTCGGAACCAAGTTCGAGTCTCACCACTCCTTTCATTGGCCTCAGCCAACACACGCGGCTAAATCCCGTAACGGAGAATTCTCAATCGTAAATGACGCACTGTCATTATGGGATACTGAAAATACGGCGAGTGTGCTTGCACCACCAGTCACTATGCATGACGCAATTAGCGACCTTGTTACGCTAGGCGGTGTTTCCGACCATGCCGTTATCAAAAAATGGCCAGAAAAGTATGAACACGTGTTCCGAGCCATTGGACCAGGTCAAAAACTTTGCAATGTACGACACGCTGCAACTGCTGTTTATACGTGGAACATACCTGAGGCTTTCGGTTACGTAACGGTACGCCAAAAAAAAATCTTAGAGACTATTGGCTTAAACCGTAGGCACAAGCAATACGGCGACATACCGAACGGAAACCCTTTGTCTTTAGAAGTTATACAGGAATTGTCCGGCTTATCAGAAATTAACTGTGACGAAATAGATGATTTATTGACCAAAAACTATATCAAGGAAGTAGCTGGAAAATATGATCTGAAGGGTGCTATGTTCAATTCCGGCCTCTTTAAGCGTCCGGATTGGAATGAACCGTCCCCCACAGTTCTTACTATATTTGATAACCCGCGCTATTTTCTTCATCCTTCCGAAAATAGACCCTTAAGCTTACGCGAATGTGCCCGACTGCAAAGCTTCCCTGATAGTTTTATTTTCTCACAAGGCGATGAGGCGTCTTTAAAAGCGGGCTACAGATTGGTCGGCAACGCGGTGCCCCCATTGCTTGGACAACATCTCGCGATATCTGTTAAAAACTATGTCGAACAATCTAAAGGAAAGGTCACTCAGTGAAACTAAATGAACAACAAAAATCAGTTCCAGAATGGCTTGGTGAGTTTGACGTATGGGTAACACCATCGCTAACTGATTTAAAAGATACTAGAAAATTTAAGGATGTATTAAGTAGCGTTGTAGACGTTTTCGATACCCTCGGCCCAATTGTGGCTGACTTTAAAGATCCGTCGGTAGTTTCCACTGCGGGAATAGCCGAGGCTTATACAGCGTTAGTATGCTCACGGATAGAGCAGCGCTCAGAAAGTGCGTCTAAAAGCACTCCGGAGGGCATCGCACTCACAGCGCTTCAGGCTTTTGCATCAGCACTTTTCATCGTAACAGGCAAATCAGACAACAATCACAAATGTCAGTTTCCACTCTACCTAAAGAACCAGTTGGGTTGGACATCTCTGCCCACTCGTAAAAAAACACGTGGGAAGGTTGAGATTGTTGAGCAAGCTATACCGAGGGTGCTGAAGTCGGACGTATATATGGCACGCGTTGCGGCGTTGCTCGTCGAATTTGAAGACGGCGGTATGACTCCTGATGTCAATCCATGCCGCCAAATCGCCACTCAATTATTGAATCAATTCGTAGAGTTTGTTCTGGCTGGCGATCATGCTCGGGAGCAATTTACTGTCCTTACTCAAAGCTATTGGCAATTAAAGCAAAGTGGTAAAGCAGCCAGCGCTTTACTCGCACCTCTCGTTGCATTTCAAGTGAGAGGTTCGGTGTCTGCATCAGGAGGCCATGAACCAGAAGATCGGCTGAGGCGTTATATGCTGGACTGGGGCCTTAGGTCCGATGTTGATTTCAACAGAACTGATGTCGTGCTTGACGTCGAAGCTGGGAGACTTGAAGAGACTGACCTTCCTCCAGACGCTGCTGATGCAGAGGAATCTGCAAACCAAGACAAAAAAACCCGCGCATTTGATTTCGTCTTACCATTTCGGGTCGACGGCTGGAGTCCGCGCCTATTTGTTCAATCTCAATTTTACGCAGGTGACTCGGGCAGTGTTTCCCACAAGAATGTTGACCAAACAGATACATCTCGTTTGAACGCCGAGGCTGTTATGGCTAGATCTTGGTCCAATTCGCCCGGTCCATTATTTTTAGAGTATGTTGATGGAGCAGGCTATTCATCTGCACTTGCGGGGGATTTGAGGAAAATACTTTCGAAGTCTACTACAGACGATTTTTTCCAAATTCGAAGTGCTGCTATTCGCTTACGCCGTAAGCTACAGCAGATTGGTTTCCTGACGCCTCTCGAGATTGCACACGCCATTATCCGTACACAGGGCCAGAAAGATGGCGTTATAAATCTTCTGTCTAAAGAGGGCTACACCCCCGTCGAGATCTCTAGAGCAATCACAGTCTCCATACAGACAGGTTTAGTCAAAACTGTTGACCAAGAGACTATCGCAGTTAATGTGGAGGGCGAAGATACAGTTCGCAGATATCTTTTGCTCGATTTAATCGCGAATTCGGGAAAGACTTTTGATTCTGCAGTCGGGTTGCAAGGAGTTGTACTTGTGCCAGGCTTTGGACCATATTTTGGTGCGGAACTGGAAATGCTTGGTGTGCTTATAGAAACTGATATACCTGGAGTTTGGCGCACATCGACATTCACCGCTGATCTGAAATGGTTGTGCTCGGTAGGTTTCGTTATCCTACGATAACTCTTTATTCAAATACGTGGGCCTGTCAGCGATTTCGTATTACGCTATAAAAATAGAATTTTTGACAGCCCCACCCCTGGCCCTTTAAATTAGTACCCGCTAAGCCAAATTATTCACGATCTCCCCAGTAGAACTCCCAACTAGGATCCATCCGATCCAATGGATCGGGGACTTCTGGTGCGGCCATGTTGTTCCGATTTTCCCTGCTACTTGAATTCATCAACAACAGGAAGAAATCAACTGCGAGCATCATTCCTATCCATGCCACTCGGCCAAGAAAAATACTTCCATGTCGAGCTAGTTTCAGAGCATATTTCATATACCTCAGCCCTCATCACACTCTGTATTACTTAGCGATTCCCAAGAAAACAGCAAGGCACCGTTCAATTTCTACCAGTGTATCAGCACTAACAGATCCAAAGGCTTGGCCAATCTTATCCCGTTTAACAGTCAACGCCTTATCAATCATGATTTGCGAAGGTTTTTGTAGACCATTTTCTAGGTCTGGCTGAATGCTAATGCGCAATAAGGGCGCATTCACAATTGTGCTGGTTACTGGGAGCACTGTGACCGAGGAATGGGCAGCGAACAAATCCGCTTGGATCACTAATGCAGGCCGAGGCTTTCCAAAATCCCCTTGCATTGCAACAGTAACTAGATCCCCACGTCTCATTCTGTCCAACCATCCAGGTCAGCCAGAGCCTCATCCATAAAATGTTCTGTATCCACATCGGTCTTGTCTGCCTTGGCTACCCGCTGCGCCTGGCGGCGGCATTCCGCCGCAAAATCGGGCCGACGTGTATCAGGCACCCAAAGCTGCACTGGGCGCAATCCTGCTTGCCGGAGGGAATCCCGGTGCTTCTGAACTCTCGCGTTTACATTTGCCATCTTGACCTCCATAACTATGCACTTATAGTACGGCCATTACCCGTTACATGCAACATGCTTCGACAGTTGTATGCAACGCAAAGACAAGGCCCCTTGAGTTCGTGATCGATAGCCCAGCGTCCCCCGCTCAAGCCGAAACAGCCATCAATTACATCACCCCATCAACGGAGCTTGCTTCGTGCCTGCTGGTTCCGCTCTTGCATCACCTGCATTACTTCCTCATGGGTGTACAACCTGGCATTGGGATCACTGACTTCACCCAGAGCTTCTTCAACCTCGCGGGCCATCCGCTCGTATTCCTCCGGCCATAGCACCTGCTCCATGCACAGCGACGCCTGCCCCAGCAAGTGCAGCAGGCCGAACAACCGCATGTCGTTGGTCGCGACGATATGATCCCGAATCCGTACCTGTATTGCTACGCTGGCTTGGTGTGCCGCAGGCGTGGCCGTCCCTTCGTAGTCGGTTGGGAATTCCGTTTCCTCAGCAATCCGTGCCCAAATGCTGGCCAGGGCCTCAATGTTGGATGTACTCATTTCATTCCATATAGACTTTAAAAAAACTGCAATTTCAGGAGCACGAGATCTCACGCGGTGACTAGTTTAACTGTCTCCAATCTCAAATTCGGCCAATGCTTTGACGCCAAATGTAGTGTATTGTGCAATACAAATTCATGCTTTAAGACCACCATGAACATGAAAACGGCGCCGACCCATCAAACATATACCGAGCTGCAACAAGCCTACGATCATTTTAATACCGCCCTATTCGACGGTAGGTTGCCTAACTGTTTGATTACTTTGCAACGCGAGAAACGCTCAATGGGCTACTTCTCAAGCCAGCGATTTGTCGATGCTCAAGGCACCTATACAGACGAAATAGCGATGAACCCGGCCTACTTTGCCGTCATGCCCTTGATCGAAACCATGCAAACTTTGGTACATGAAATGTGCCATCTCTGGCAATTCCATTTCGGCAAGCCTGGGCGTGGCAGGTATCACAATGAAGAGTGGGCCTCGAAGATGGAAGCGATTGGACTGATGCCCTCTTCGACTGGCCAACCTGGTGGCGCTCGCACTGGCCAACTCATGGCTGATTATGCGATTGAGGATGGCAAATTTGTGAAAGCATGCGCCGATCTGCTCACCCAGTCATTTTGTCTGACCTGGTACGATCGCTTTTCACATGCCGACGCACCTCGTAGCGCCGCTGAGCGCTTGGACAGCTCAGTAGGAGGTGGAGCCCCTCCATACATCGCGCTTCCAGCACTCACTCAAGCCTTGGCCTCCAGTGCCTCCTCAACGAGCAACGCCGCCCATGGCGACGAGAGTGTGCCGATAAAACCCACCGGCAATTCAAACCGTTGGAAGTACGTCTGCCCATGCGGCACAAGCGTCTGGGGTAAACCAAAGTTGAAGATTATCTGCGGATCCTGTGAAAGCACATTCACATCGCCGGACGCCGCACGACTAAACGCCAACAACGAATCGGCCTAGAATTGATTTAAAGGCTTGTCAAGTCGAAACCCTTGGTTATGTGCCCAAGGGTTTGAACAGACACACACTTCATGCGGCCCTACAGTGGCCACATGGACCCATTCGACACCCCTCCCCCACTATCGCAGGCTGCTGCCAGCCACATTGCGCCTCCTGCATCCACGCGAGAGACAGAACTTATCTGGGTAGGCACAGAAGGCCAGCTCATCAATGCGGGCTGGTTCATTGTCGCTATCCTGTTCTGCTGGACAGTCATTCCTGTCCTGTGGGCGATCTACCGATACCTTAAGGTTGCCAATCATCGCTATGAACTGACGAACCAACGCCTACTGGAATACAGCGGGATCCTCGTCAAACGTGTCGAAACCCTGGAGTTATACCGGGTAAAAGACATCGCCGTTTCCGGCACCCTCTTTCAAGCCCTGTTTGGCCGTGGCCGTGTCGTTTTGCAAACCACTGACGCCTCGACGCCGACCGTGCACATCAGCGCGATCGCTAGCCCTCAGCACGTCTCCCAACTTATTCGTGACGCGGTCGAACAATGCCGTGTCGCCCGAGGCGTTCGCGCCTTTGATTACTGACAACCAGGATTCTTCCGAACCATGCTTACCTCAACCTACTCCCCTTCTTCTTTGCTGATTCGCCTGGCAGCCAGTTCAAGCCTTAGCCTGGGACTGGCCACAGCGTCCTGGGCTCAAGGCGTACCGTCTGACGTGCAAGCAGCTATTGAGGAACACACTCAAGGTTCTGTCCCCATCGATAGCATCTCAACCACGCCTATTGCCGGCATGTACCAGGTCGTCAGTGGCAACGAGATTTTCTATAGCGACTCAACCGGACGGTACGCATTTGTCGGGGGGGCCCTCATGGACATGAAAGACCGCCGTGACGTGACCGCACCAGCCCTTGAAAAGCTCAACGCGATCCCATGGGAATCACTACCGCTGAGTCAAGCCATTGTGCAGGTCCATGGCAACGGACAACGCAAGATGGCCGTCTTTGAGGATCCGCTCTGCCCCATCTGCCGCGTGTTCACAAAATTCGTCGATCAGCTTGAAAACGTAACGGTCTATCGATTTGTCTTTCCCGTTATTGACCCGCAATCAGCCCCCATCGCCCGCAAAGCCTGGTGTTCACCAGACCGAAACACTGCTTGGAGCATGGTCATGAATGGTCGAAATATTGATGGCCGTGAGGACTGCGACATTTCTGGTCTGGTGGAGATTTTAATGTTTGGAGAAGCAAACAATATCGCTAACACACCTACAGTTATATTGGGCAACGGAAAGCGGTTAGTTGGCGCAACACCTCCAGAGCAATTTATTGCAGAATTAGATGCTTCTTAAAAAAAAGCAAAAGGAATAGGAAATGAAAATAAGTACAGCGTCAGTCCTAGCAATTGCAATTACGTTAGCCAGTACAAATGCAACACTGGCCCAAACAAGCATGAACTATAAGGATGACACAAAAGATCATCTGCAATGGCGACCCATGGCTATAGCTTCATTTAATTACGGAAAAATAAATGTTCCTGATGTATCGCGTGCAGATATGAACCTAGCCAGAACCGTCTGGAATCAAGAAATCAACTCTGCCCCCCTGGACGATGACGGAACAAAACTGCCTTCTTTCATCTTAGTTAGCTCAGTTACGAATCAAGGTGTGCAGTACACATTTTCAATCTTTAGTTCAGCTGGGACACCAGGATGCATAGAGCCTGGTAATGGCAGTGGGATTGAAGACATGTACGAGACATGCCCATTGCGAGTGACAGAATTTCAAGGTTCTCAGTCGCGCACTCAAGAGTTTCAGAACTATTGTCATCTATATCCCTTCCCGCCTGACCACCCTGGTGATGTCAATCAAACAGAATTTGCATTTGACGAAAAAAATATGACCGCACATTTTCGAGTTATCCAGCACGGAAAACACGTACCGGCATGCGATCGGAAATTAGCATTACGGTAGAAAAACATGTTAAGGAACTTTAATCGCTTTAAAAAGCTAGCATGGTCTTTCCTTGGTCTTACTTTCACAGTCGTCACTATTGCTGCAACCCTTGTCACTGCTGAACAAGTTGCCCAAGCGATAAAAAATTCTCCACACGCCAGTCCGTGGCTAAAAGCTAATGCAGATGCCGTTGGGCGCTTGGCTATGTTCGAATCAGGTGGCGGACAACTAGATGTTTACAATGGCTCATGCTGCTCAGGCATTTTGCAAATGAATAAAACCAATATTCAAAAATATGCCAAGGTATCTCCCGAGGAGTTCAGAACATGGGGATTACAGGAGCAAGTAGACGCCTGGTCAAAACTGACCACTAAAGCCATGCAAGCACAAGCACCCAAGACACTTGCTGGGTTGGGAACGTTCGATGGCCGAGAAGTCGATGGGGATATGGTACTGGCGTGCGTGCAGCTCGGGATCGGAAATTGCCAGAAAATGATCAACTCAGGAAGTTGTAACGGCTTTGCGGATATCAATGGGACGACCATCTGCAAAATGGCTGACCGAATACGTAATGGCCCGCCTACGGGCAATAACGGCGATCCAGTTGATGACCTCATTCGACCCAACCCTGATCAAGGTGGCACCTACAGGCCACCCGTCGATCCGTGCATCCGTGAAGGTGAAGGCTGCCTGCCTTTAACCGAAAGCCTGGAGCAAGGATTTGCATCTGGATCTGGCGTCAGCATGGGTAACTTGCGACTCATCATTTTTGCGACATCCACTGCGTTTGTTATCCTTATCTTGATGTCGTTTATTACGGCGCTTTTTCGTAACTACTCAACGGGCTCAATCGAGAAGGTCGAACTTGTAAGTGGCGTACAAAAAACTATCATGATCGGAATGTCATTCATTGTTGTGATGTCGTTGTTCTAACTCAATAAACCAAGGTTAGCCAGGCCGTTGATGCCTGGCCAATATTCGCGTTAGAAAGGCCACCTCGCCGTTTAGCCGGTTGAGAGACAATCAAGAGGAACGCATGAGAAAAGAATTTAATTCCATCATCGAAATCAAAAAAGAAGTTTCTCGATTGCACTTGAACGACTCCAGACCTCGTCTTAGCCATACCGACCGTACCCCGCAAGGGGAAATGGAGACCCCGCATTTACGCAGCTCATTGGAGACACGAACTTGACCGAAAGCAGGTTGTTCCAAGGCTAAAAAGGCTACGGCCGCTTCCGTGGTCTCGTCCACGCGATTGCGTAAGTCCAGTTTTTTGCGGTTGGCGTCGAGTAAAGCTTCGACGTCAACACCCTGTAAGGCTGACTAATAGCGGTAAAACGTATCTCGGAATAAACCGATCACCCTGCAGGCGCGCGGCACATTGACCAGTTCGGTGGCGAGATCGAGCAGGCCTACCTTGTGTTTGATCACGTTCGGAGGAACGCTGTTCATGGGGCTGCTCCTTGACACTTTCACGCCGGTTGATAAAGACTCGCTTCTCTATCAAACCGGGTAACCTCTCCTTTGGCAAGGCCCGACTGTCAGATCAAATCGAAACTACTTCAAGTAATGCCCGTATTTGCGGCTGGTTTGGAGCACAGCGGCAAACTAGTCCGACAACATGGTTTGTTAGGCATTCTCCGTCTCGAACTTTACAGAAAGTGAATCCTGCTCTTGTCTATCCACGATTCCTCTTGGTACTCCTTTCCAGTTCTTTTTGCAAACTCATTTAGATAACGCGACCTAAAGCATAACCAAAACTCTTTCTCATTTTTCGCTTCCTTTCTGATACAAGAATAATATGGAGATATAGTGGACTTAATATCAAATTCAATTTTCGAATTACCATCTTGCTCCCTATACTCCATAAGCCTTAATATTTTTTTCTTTTCATTTGTCATGTTGCAAAAATAATCATCTACGTTCTCTACAATCTCTTGATCCCATGTTATTTTTGCTACCTCATAAATTACAGGATTAATCCCAGCCAGATAATTTTTACTTGATATTTGTGATATTACATTGATAAATTTATTTTCAAGCAACGCTTTTAATGACATGTCTGAAAAATCGAGTTTTATATCGTTTAGTGTCATCTCACGGAACTTTTCTTTTTCCTCCCAGTCCAAATGAGAAAAGATTTTTTGTATTTCTGTAAAACCCTTTCATTCTCTCTGGCTCTCCTTAGTTCATTGGTAGCTTTTTCTTCAAAGGCTTTTTTGGCAAGCTTCGCCACCTCAATTTTTTCATTTATAAAATCCCAGGATGATCAATCACAAGCAAACTTTTTAGTCAAACCTAAAAATTTCTAGATTAATGCTTGTTGTAGGTAGCCCAAAGATCAATGAAAGCTTCTGGCCGATGGTAGCCACAGCCACACGGCTGAAATCGACCCACTTCGGCCCGGGATGGGGATTCAACGCCAGCATCGAAGTGTATTGTGTCCGTCTGCTCGATTCGATTGGTCGGCGGCCCTGTCGAGACCTGGTGGCACACGGTTATCGGGTCGCCGTCAGAAAATTCGGGCTCTCGGGTTGACCTACAAGCCGCTCGTGAACATCGGTTATCCTCGAAAGCGCCAATCTCCGGTCGATCACTCATACTTACAGTTCAATTGTGAACTGATGCAGCTCTAGCAAATAGATTAGGCTCCTATTGTGGCGGGTGGCGAGAAACTAGTCGAGGTCGTGTGGTTGTTATGGAGCAGAGCCGCTCCACCTTTGTAAACGTTGTTGGATGTGAACGTGGTGCGATCCGCCCGATCGAAGGGATCGTGCGCACATATTCACAACTGGTTTAACCTAGGCAATGTCCAATCGTGTGCACATTAGTCGGCCTAAAGCTCGTTTAGAAAGCGCAACCGCCCAGAGTAATAGCGGCGACCGGTTCGTTTATTTTCATTCCAACCGGAGTAAAGCATGTAGATTTCGTCACGTGCGCGGGTAAGCCCAACGTAAAACAACCGTTGACTCTCTCTCAATGCATCACCCTGCACGTTGCTCCAATGGAAGGAACCTTCATCCAGACCAAGCATGATAACAACGTCGTATTCGCACCCTTTGGCCGAGTGTAGTGTCAATAGGTTCAACTGGTTGGACGATCCGTCGCGACCGCCGAGGCGGGCCATATCGAGGTCTTGTAATACGCCGCCCGGCCGTAGAGCTGTGCTCATGAATCCCACCTGGACAGCCTGATCCGCCAAGCTTGGTTCGGATACCATTACGTCATCAAGTAGTGTTGACCTCAGTGCGGCGACAAAATTTCCACCATCTCCGTTTTGTCGATGCGCCCAAAGAAACTCGGTTACCCGTCTTCGTTCGGCGCGCGCCTCTGCGTCTGATAGCCGCCGGTACCGGAACGCCAACCAACGCTCTAGAAGCCCACGTAACAAAGGCTTTCCCTCCATCCAACCACCAGCGCACCAGGCCGCACAATCCTCGATCCAGCTAGTAAGAGCGCATTTCCGATACGGCGCCGCGTTGTCGATCCGAATAAAATTCAGTCCCGCCTCGATGACGGCTTCGGCCACGAGATCGCCGATGTCTGCCGTCCGATACAGAATGGCGATGTCGCCGACTTGACGCCCCACCTTCGCCGCCAGTGCGGCGGGGATGACTTCCGTGACAGTGCGATGTGCCTGTTCGGCCAGACCTTCTGGGCACTCGACCATTTCAATGCGGGCCGCACGGTCCCGATCCCACGCCCGGTAACCTCGCGCTTCTCCCAGTGCGCGCTCCGACGCCCGAATAATCTCGTCAGCACATCGATAGTTCGTTTCCAAACGGACCAATTCCACGTCATCGCGATTGGCGAGTTCGTGTAATAGCCTGCCGTCGGCACCGTTGAAGCCGTACACCGATTGGTCGGCGTCGCCCACAGCAAAGAGGCGAACACCGCCATCGAACGCCAAACGCTTGACGATGCGATGCAAACCCAGACCGAGATCCTGATATTCATCCACTGCCAGCACGGGAAAACGCGCACGCACGAGTGGAAGTACCCAGTCATGCTGGGACACGAGTCGCTCGCCGTAGATGACGAGGTCATCAAAGTCAACCAAGCCCTCCCGGTGTAGTGCTTCCTCGTAGGCTTCAGCTAATGCGGCAAGCTCCTCTTGCTCACGCCATGCAGACGTCGCTCGATCAAGGTGGACGCGGCGGTGCTTGTCCATGTCCATTTGCTTATATGGATGGCCTACACCGAAGAGTCGAGTGCCCTGTCGAGAGTACAGTTGGCGGCAGTGTTCGACAGTAGCAACCTTAATTGGCGCCGGAAGGCCGAGATTAGCCAGATGGGCGTACGGCATCAACAAGTGGCGAAGGCAAAAACCGTGAATTGTACCAATGAATAGACGGGACGATTCCCGCAACCCGAGCTGCCCTAGGCGACGGGTCAACTCTCTTGCACATTCCTGGCTGTAGGTGATGCAGCTGACGCCGCGTGGCGCACGTACATCTTCCGCCAGAATGCGTGCTAGTTTGAGTACCAGGGTCTTGGTCTTGCCGCTCCCCGGTCCCGCGAGGACAACACAATGCCGTTCCGATTCGTAAGCGGCCCATTGTTGGTCATTGTCGCGCAGCTCCTCAGCCTGCAGGAGATAAGCGGTGCTTGAGCTACGCAACGGCATCGCGAATGTGCTCCAATGCATGCCGAATATATGCAGGGCAAGTGCCCGCCGTAGCAAAACCGGCAAGCGCTTGGGCAAAGCGTCCCTTTCCGATGCGCTCAATCAATTTCAACAATCTTTCGTTGTTGAGCGTTGCTGGATCATCCACCCAGCCGGCGAGAGCCTCACGGGTTTGCTCGCTTGTCGACAACTCGCTCTCGATAACATCCCGGATGCTACCGCCAAGGCCAGCTTGAAACAATTCGAGCTCAAGCGTGCTTTCGTTGACAAAGTACCCATACTCCTCGCCCAGATCCCAAGGTTCGTCTTCATCCAGCTCATCCCATTCATCCTCAGTGACAGCGAGTTCGAGTAGTTTAAGCAGTCGCTTGAGGGCCAAAGGGGGCCTATCGTTGATGGGATCTAAGTCGGTGAGTATCACATGCGGGATACTCAGGCCTGTCGGCCCCACCAGCTTGATGTAAGGCGCGAAATTGGTACCGCTAACGGAGCACACGGAGATGCCCAGGATGTCTAGGTGAATATCCAGTGCTTCCGCGAACGCCGGAATGAGGAAACGCTCTGCGTCCCCTTCGACAAAGATGATGCCGCGGGCGAAGAATAGTTCGCCTCGTGTGACGTCGATGTAACGTTGCAGGTCATCTTCATCGTCATCGCTCAGAGGTGCTGTCGCCGTAGAGGTCGCTGTCGTTGCACCGCTTGTGGGATCGTAGCGCAGCAGTACGACGGACCGGATCGGTGCGACGCTGGCGATGTGGGGCGAATGCGTTGTCAGGATGGTCGTCATGTTGGATGGCCTGTCATCGCCAGGTGATTCACCAAGAAAGTACCGGTACACCAAACGTTGAACGTGCGGGTGAAGATGTGCTTCGGGTTCTTCAATGGCAAAGAAGGTGTGATCGCGCTCTCCGTCGACGACGAGGCGATCGAGTTCCAGACTCTTCAGGGCGAGGAAAATCAGGTTGGCAGTGCCCAGGCTGGCATCACCGATGCCTCTAGCCCCGTTGTCGATGAGGATGCGCAGGCTGCGCAACAAAGCGTCGACGCGAGCAGGTGCAAGCCCCAGTTTGATGGGAACGGTGTGCTTGTTCCCGACGATGGCCAGCAGGCGTGCACCGATCCTTTCTGCGGTGATGACGACTTCGTCGCGGTCCGCTAGGTCTGTTTGCGCTTCGCTGACCATCTGTTGGATCTCTTCGCGCGCTTCCGGATCAAGGTCGGAGGTCAATTCCTCGATGAGCGGTCGAAGCGGCGACCGACGCCAACTGGAAAGGTCCTTCTCCGCGTCACGCAGGGCAGCCTGCACATCGAGCGGCAACTGTCGCCGTTGCATCGCGCCGATGGCGTTGTCTTCATCATCGCCACCAAAGATCACATATTCGTAGTCAGCCAAACTCTGGGGTGGCGTGCCGGCAAGGCTCGCTTTGGGTCGAAAGCGATAGTTGAGGCGAGCGACGGTCGGTGGACCAACGTCGACGAGGCAATCGGCCAAGCTTGCGACTAGGTTGGCGTCATTGTCGAAATCCGTTAGTTCTATTGCAATTTCTACGGTGGCGCCCAGTTTGTTATCTCCAAGGCCGTCCCAAAATTGCTCCAGTCCTAGTTGCCGATCCCGCTCGGACAGACCCGGGTCGAGCACTAACTGCAGTGCTTGGATGAAGTTGCTTTTGCCCGCCTTGTTCTCGCCCACGATCACAATGCTCTCGGTGGTTTCCACAGCTAGAGCCTCGAAATTAGCGAAATTTCTGATACTGATCCTCGAAATGTGCATGCTGTCCCCTTGACACGATCTGTATGGTCATCATGTTACCTCGGCGTAATTTGAAGCTCGCCGAAGACTGCATAGACTTCAGCGTGAAAACCCAGCTTCCTGCGGGCATTCGCCTAAGCAAGCACTCGGCTAAGGCTAAACGCTACTCGTATGTTCGTTACCACGGCGAAGCTGGCCTTCCAGTGTCTATATAAAAGTACAGGCCAACGGCCGGAGGTGGTCGATTGCGGCTGAACCGAACTGTTAGCGGTTTTCACGGATTCGAATTTTTTCACTAACTAGTTGAGGTCCATGTTTGGTAACCATAACTATGGAGTCAGCAACTACATTACTAATTTCAATTAATCGATCTGCCGTTATTTGGAATTTGGCTATATACATCGCCGTCGCCATAATGTGGTAATAGATGGCCATCAACAAAAAATAGAGAGAGAAATTATACTGCTCAACCCATTGTGCTTCTGCCATACTTTCAACATTTCCAATGGCGCGCAACATAATCTTATTTAACACATCTTCGGCATCGTTATGTGCTTGTGAACACAAGGCTGCGTATACCGTACGATAACCAACTTCGTCGTCTATTTCTTTGAATCGATCAAATGTGCTCGGCCAAGGCAGCTCAACCGTATCGAAGTTCACTCCTGCCAAGGCAAGAGACTCACGAAGCACATACTCATAATGATCTAATGCGGCGTATTTCCCTGCAATCCGCTGAAGGTGATGGCTTTTTAATTCCTGTGGATGTTTTGACCGCTGAACACTTTCTTTCCAGTTTTTGTTTTGTTTCCGCTCTATCTTCAAGTGATCCTTGAAATAGGCGATTTGCTTTTCCATGGAATCGCCTAAGCTTACGTAGTGCAGGTTTACGGCCCCCTCTATAGCTGTTCTACATAGCGCTTCGCTTGATGGAAATTGGCCTAGAAGAAAAGTACTGGCAACACCACAACAATACTCATAGTTTCTTCTGTACATATCGTTCATACAAGGCCATGATACATTTCCTGATAATTCATTTTCATGCTCAATGCAAGCTTGGTGAACTAATTCATCTGTTTTTTCTAGGCAATAAATTGCATTGTGTAAAGGCGCATTAAGCTCCATGTCTGATGATAGTGTTCTTTTGTCTATAAAATTAGCAACGAGATTGTCCACGACGATTGATTTACCTATAACTATTTATTTAAACAGGAACCTTGCTGTTTAACTCCAGGCGTTGCTGCATAAAACATCAGCGCAACTCTCATATAGAACGGCTTGCTGTTTGCATTTTCTTGAAATTCAGGTGCTTCCTAACCCTACTAGGTTTGATCAAAATGCGGCTAGCCGATTGATAAGAAAAAAGCAAGCACCAAGAGTGTTCGAATGGCTACTTTGCGCTCAATCGTTGGCCGACCGTTTCTGGCCGAACGCAGTCCTTCGCAGCATTCTCAAGTTGGGACAAAATATAGCAGGTATTGCCAAGTCAAATCTGCTCTACTATAAATGATTTCTAAATCCACCGCGCACTCCGAAAAGCTGGGTGATTAGCGGGTGTCCAGATTCAAATTCTCCGATCCGCCGCATTGTTTCCTTTCATGCATTCAATGCTGCTGAAACCGGCTCGAATAGCTCTTTCGCCTTCTGCTCACCATATTTAGCCACTCGCTCTTCGTATCCAAGCCCATCCTGTGGTTGAGCGGCTTGTAAGCTTTCGTATGCAGCCTGATCTGCTTCTATCAAAGACTCGTACTTAGCTAAGAGCTTCTCTCGCTCGTCCTTTTTGTAAAACTCATCAGCGAGCTTGAGTATGGCAAAAATCCTCAATGGCTTCTGGATCTCGGCTAGCGCCTTCATGAGTTCCTGCACCTGGTCCGCCTCTTTGTTAAACGACATTCAAATCTCTCCAGTTTTCAATAAACAAACAATTGATTGGTCGAACAACATGCTTTTTTATTGCTAACCACTATAGCCAATATTCCTTCTAAAGATACATATCATCTGTTGACAAAAAAATGCCCCTCATGCGAGGGGCAAAGTAGGAGCTATGACAAGGTTAAGCGTTAGCTAACAACTGCTTTGCCAACTGGACCTCAATACTGTCACCGGCATCATTCAGAACATCCAAGCCACAATCAGGCATATCCCCTGACGTTGACTGCGTAACAGCGATCTTCTTGGCCATCAGCCTTAAACACTCCACCTGGCTGGAACCTGAGTAGCCCAAGAACACGACCTTGACTGGATGCTTCTGGCCAATCCGCCATGACCGTCTGCCCGCCTGCATTAACGTGTAGACGTTAAAGCCAGACTGCATGAACACAATCGTAGGAAACTCCAGCAGATCCAGGCCAGTCTTGACCAGCTCTGGATTGGTGACAAGGACGTCAATACCCCGCTCCACCTGGTCAGCAACCCAGTCTTCGCGTCGAGCTGCGTCAACAGAAGCACGCAACACAGCAACTTTGAAGCCGTTCATCTCAAGGTGGCTTTTGAGTCGAGCGGTGGTGTCACGTGTACCCGAGTAAATCGAGTACACCAGCACCTTTCTTCCTTGGGCCTTCTCCTGTTTACACAGATCCAAGAGCTGTTGCTCTTTGGGGGTAAGCTCTGACTCCTGAAAAACAGGCCCTTGCGAAAACAAGACTGCCTTACTTCGAGGGTGCCGGACGGTTTCTGGGCGAAAGCAGCACTCTGGCCAAGCCAGTAGCGTATTCATCACAACCCCAAGCAAGCTATTGTCCTTTTGGGCCAACGCCTTCTTGAGCTCATACACCAAGTGCTTTGCCATGCGCTGATAGGCCTCATCCTGCGCCTGGCTCATTGGTACGTTAATGAAGTGCTCGTCATAGTCAGGCAAGACGTTCTGGCCAATGTCGCGCAACTTCAGGAAAACGGTGATCGGCACTACATACCGCATAATGCCAACCGGACCAAAGCCAGGAGCTTTACTGGTCCGTACCGTCATCTGCTTACCTTTAGCGGTGCGATGCGATGGGCCAGTGCTTTCCTTGTACACGTCTTTGAGCACGCCATGCTCACGCATGAACGCCATAGCTGCGCTTCCCATTGACCCAGTACGAGCAGGTTTGAAGCCATCTTGAATCATCTGTGTCGGATTTATTCTCCACAAAAGATGAAACAGGTCGCTCGCATAGCCCCCCATCAGTGTCCCTGTGAGCAGCAGTGTTTTTTGGCATTGGCTGGCCAGCACGCCCATGGCCTGGCCTTGGGCTGAGCCCTCATTTTTGTATTCATGGCCTTCATCTACAACCAAAAGACCGAAATACCCACGAGGAAGGTAGCGTTTAACAAATTCCGTTGCTTGATAGCCCCCCTCCCCTATACTGAACTCAAAGGACGCGAGGGATCGCTCCATACGCATGGCCTGCCGATCGGAGAAAACAAGCTCGCCAGACTCATCCATGAGGTTGAGAAACTCATAGACGTTATCGTCGAGCATTCCCCCAAGCAGATCCTCCCCAAAGATCGAGAGCAATTTGCGAGCGGTTTTATCTCCGATCGTCGGCATTTGCTTCAAGGCACCCAATACTAGATCGTGCATGGAGTCGATACGCTTACCTGCACGAATCAACGTCCACAAGGTGCTATCGCAGTGGCTGCATTTACAATGTCTGTCTGCAAGCATGAGTGAGGCCGCCTCAGCCGAGAGCGGCATCATTTCACCATCCGCATTCTCACGTTCGATGGGTTCCATGCAATCAGGGCAGCAAGCAAACCTAAACCGTTGACCATCTTGCAATACCTGGCGAGTCAAAAATGCCGGTTTCCAGTGAAACCCCATGCGCATACGCACACGCCCAAGCACAAAGAACTCTGGCTTGCTGGTTTTCAAACTGAGGGCATTTCGTAACGCCAACAATTTGCGTAACGTATCCGGCCCATTCAGAATCCAAACCTTAGCACCAGGGACGGTGGCCAGGATCTCACGTCGCCACTTATAGACCAAATGAGGCGGCGAAACGATCAGGGTACGTGGATGCGTACTCTGCATTAAAGCCGCAACACATATGGCCATCATGGTTTTGCCCGTGCCCATATCCGCATTGAGTACCGCTGCCGGTTCATTGTGATCCAACAACAGCTTCACAACGGCGTGTACAGCATGGGCCTGGGCTTCAAATGGCTGACGGGTCAGATTGTCCAGAACGTGTTGCCGCGCACGCCAAACGGGAGTTTGAGTATCCAGGTCCGGATCGTAAATAGGCGGGTTCTGGCGACGGACTTGCTCCAACAAGCCCTCACCAAACTGATCAATAAAATTGGCCAGAGGCATATGCAGCTCATCGGCATCTTGCTCTGGGGTATCTAGCTGGGGATGTATAGCGCCCATACTGGCTCTCCACAAAAGGGATACGGGGAGCCAGCGGGGCTGCTCCCCGCATGGGTTAGAAAAAAATGTAGAAAAGGCTGGATCCGTAAATCAGCCAATCAGCTTAGAAAAACTACAACTGCAAACGTAGGCGCCCTACCCTGACCCCATCAGAGATGAAATCAAGAAAATGCTCACTTAGGCTCACCCGAACTGCCTTGACAGGGCCAAGCGTGGGATACAAATCGCTGCCCATTATCTGCACAGCTTGCTTATCACGGCACCACGCCAAAACCTCTGCACGCCAATGGTCCAGAAGGGCCACCGGCGACAAGCTTTTAATCAGTTGCCAGGCACGATCATCGAGATCATTCTCCTGAGCCTCGTTAAGGCTGACCAAGTCGCTCACTGCTGAGTAGTACAGAGCCCAACCGATTCGATTGGCACGGTCTGGCTCCTGTAGATTCTTGTCAAATACCCACAGTTGCCCCAGAGGACCAAACAGGTTTTGCTTAGGCAACCTGCCGGTGTGTTTGCCTAAGCGATCCACACCGCCAACCTCCACTAAGTGGCGTTGGCCATCATCACCGCGCAAGTGAAAGCGTTGTATACCGCCTTCCTTATTGCCCAACTGCATCGCAGCCATGAATTGCATCAGCGATCCATCGCGTCCATACAGCGAAACGAACAAAAAGCGGCCGTCCGACTCTCGGATGCAGGCATCTGCCCAGACTTCAGGAAACTCCTCTACTTGGTACATCACCGAGCTCCATAGTTATGCGACTAGCCCCTTCCTCGCAAAGAGGAGGAAGAGGCCAGGCCGCGTCGTTTAGAGAGATGATCAAGCCAAGCGCACGGCAAAGGAGCCGTTAGCTTTATGGGTGATGTCTCGATTCCCCACGTTGTTCCAGGAATCGCGTTCGACCTCAGTGAACATATTTGCTGGCACAGTGATTTTGAGCCGGTGCAACACCGCTTTAAAATACTCCAGGCTCAAACCAAATGGGTTGGACTCATAAAGATTGCTATACAGATACTGATCATCGAACTCGGTCACGTCCGGATCCACAAAATCCACTTGCTTTTCGATGACCAAAAAATAATGCCCCAAAGCCCTATCCCAACCTAACAGCACGGTAACGGGATGATCTTTATAGGTGGTTTCAAAGTAATGACGACTCATGACAAACTCCAGAAAATGAGTCGCAACGTCCCATAAGGGCCGCAGCGACCCCATGGGTACAGGTTAAAAACGCCCAAATGCGGGCTAAACAAACAAGAAATGACTCAAGTTACAGGTCGCCGTGCTCAGCGAACGAATAGCTAGTGGTGTCGGCTGAAGGCCCGACGATCAAATGGTCCAGAACCCTTACATCGATCAGCTCCAATGCTTTTTTAAGCCGCTCAGTAAGTTGGCGGTCTACCTGGCTAGGCTCTAACTTTCCGCTTGGATGGTTGTGAACCAAAATGACCGCGCCAGCATTGTTTTTGAGCACCTCTTTAACGACCTCACGAGGATAGACAGCCGTTTGATTCAGGGTGCCTTGGAACAATTCCCGATACTGGATCAAGCGAAGCTGGTTGTCTAAAAAGAAGACAGCGAAAACCTCGTGTTCTAGGCCAGCCAAACGAGCGACGGCATAGCGTTCCGCAATGCTCGGCGTTGACATGGAAGTTCCCGAAGGCACTAAAGACACAATCGCCTCACGTGCGGCCTCCAATATCTGCCCTGGAGTCGCCAACACGTAGTGCCCATGCGCATCAGCAACATGCAATTGCGCGGGTTCAGGCGCTGCCTGAGCGTATACAGACGGCGCGATGGGTAAAATCGACGTATTGAAAGAAGACATGGGTATCTCCAAAAATCTGGAGACATCCGGCCCCTTGAGGACGGATGTCCCCAAGGGATAAGGCGAGGCTACTGACATGCTATGCATGACTGCAGCAGATAAGAAAAACTACCCAGGCAGTAAAAGACCACCTTGATGCGTTTACAGGGTTGAACGCACCTAAACAACCCCCTTTAGGTTTGATGAGAAGGTTTCCCCAAATGACCTGGACCAGGCCCCTTGAGGAACCCTTCTAATGAAGGGTGAATAGCGCCAACCATTGGCACTGAGGGGTAAAGCATCAGCTGATCTTAACTATCTGACCAAGCCGATGATCGGCAGTAAATTCAATTGCATTGATAGTAGGCACAAACTTATCCAGCATCGTGATGGTCTCTGAGACATTCCCTTTCTCATCCACCTCCAGGTTCTGGATACGTTCTTTCTTCTTAAAGGTATCCCCCTTTATCAGAAAAATCCGGCCGTCTTTCGATTCAATGCAGCCAGTCACCTGGCCGGCCGCCAGCGCAAGCGCCAGGTGCCATTGAGTCATCGTACGAAGCGGTCTTCTGTGATTGGTCCGCACCTGAGAGAAATGAACATCAAAGCCTTGCCATAATAGACTCTGCTTCCATGTATTGAGCTCGTCTTTCAATTGAGCGGCATCGATTCGCACCGCATGAAAGTCAAGCTCCGTATCAGCTGCTGGCACCTGGTAGGGTTCATCATCCCAGACCTCTGGCAATACTTGATCTACGAACTCTCCGGCCTGAGCCTGCGCAAGCCAATCAAGAACGCTTTTACGTGGATGTGTACTCCGGATTTTGGTCCCGAAGATCACACATTGTTTGAATTGCTGCTCGGGGGCCATAAAAAACCGCAAATTGTCGAAATTACGGGCCAAAAATGCCCGAATCTCAGCATCTAAGGCGTAGTACGGAATGATGTAGATAAGCACCCCACCCTCAGCCAGAAATGATGCCGTTTTCTTTAAGAACGTACGCTCCAGACGCTCGGCTTTGTCAGCATCGGCGTTGGCCATGTTCGCCGCATCACTGATTCCAAACCCGTATGGAGGATTCAGAAACAGTAGGCCAATACTGCGAGCCTTAACCACAACGTCATGAAGGTCCGCGTGAATAACCCTATCCAAGAGGCTTTTCGCGTGCCAGGCACGTTCTTTATCAAACTCAACACCCAGAGCCTCAATGCTTACTGAAACCTCACCAGCCCGCTCCTGTAGGCCAAGACGAATGTCAGCCAGCGCCGCACCTTCCCCACAACATGGGTCAAGCAATCGCATAGGTCTTGATGCTGGCATGAGGAAGTGTTGAATCCGCTGCAAAGTCTCATCATCGGTCGGGTAGTACCCGGCTTTGACGAAGTTGCGAGCCAAGCGGGTGAACAAAAGCGCCATTTCACACCTCCTGACCATCAATGAGCGCGATCTCACGGCCAAACACCAGGCCTGCTGTTTCAGGTGAAGGCTCGCCATTCTGAGAAATCCACCAACTGGGTGGTTGAAGGGGGTAAACAAGCAGCCCAAGGTACGGACCTTGTGAGGCAAAGCAAACGATTCTGCATTTACCAATATTGTTGAACCTGACCATCACAGTTTCGCCAATGGCTGGAACAGGCTCTGGCCCGGTCCAGATCAGTCGATCATCTGTACGGTTTCTGTCAGTGGTGTAAAGCGGTAAGGTGAAATAGCGGACAACGATCATTTGGGTCTCCGAAAAATACACGACGAGAGACCCAGACGGATCATCCCGCCGGGAGAGTGATAGAGATAATGCAAACCCATCCTGATGGGTTTGCATGGGTTAGAGGATCAGTACTCCGATGGCAACGTCAGTGTGGTACTGGATCGATCCCATTCTGTAACGATCCAGATTTTGAGATGGTCGTTGACGCGATACGACGACATCAGTCGCCCTCCACACGCTAGAGACCGCTGGTTAAATCGCCAATCTTCGTGGCACAGATCCCCCCAATCACCAATAGCGTGACGAGCCAGGTACTCACAAGCGTTGATCGTGCCTTCTTGATCCAGCTTGGTAACACCTGGCGTAGCCACAACCACACCGAGCTCAAAGCGCGGCAGCACATCGGCAAGAGGCGAGAGATCGAAGGAATCTCTGCACACTGGTTGAGTCTGTTCAGTCATAGTCGGCCTCACTAAAAAATGCGCAGGCCATACCCATGCGGGTCTGTGCCCGCAGGGGTGAAAATGGAAAAACAAAAGAAAAGCGAATGTCACCAAGCCTATGAAAGACCTGGTATACATTCGCTAATTTGGAGGAGCGGACTCCTCATCGGGCACACCGAGGTGTGCTGAAATGGTCGCGTGCTAAACGCTAGGACATGAACATCTTCATGCCGCTTAAGATCAGACCGGCAAAACCAGCCAGCATCAAGCCAAGACGGATGGTCATATCCCGCTTGGTCACCTCGATGTCTTTTCTGGTCACCTCAATGTCGTGCTTCAGTTCAGTGCGAAGCGCGGCAATGTCGTGTTCAACCTTGGCTGTCCACTTCTCCAGCACTTGATCAAGTGTGAGTGCCATAGCCCCCTCCATTGCGATGGCCACCTTTTCGGCAACCTCTTGCTTCATACCGGCATCAACCAGGCCCTGCCGCAGCAGGAACAAGTCAGATGGACTCATTGACATATAGTACCCCTTAAAAAAATCAAGAGGGCTATCAACCCGCGAGGGCCAAAGCCCCCAAGGGTCAGTTAAAGAATCAAGCGGCTACCGCTGTAGCGCCGAATCGCAGCCAATGAAGTGCTTGCAGACGCTGCTTGAGATCACCTGGCAAGCGTTGGGCCAAATCTTGTCGAACAGAGCAACCTTGGACCAGACGTACGAACGAGCACACCTGTGCGGGTGCCAACTCATGTCGAACAGCCAGAAACTGCTCAAATCCCTCTTCATTGGCCTGAGAAAGCCAGTCATTAAAGAGGGAATGCAAACTCTTGCGCTGAGCCGTCGTGATAGGGAAAAAATGCAGTTGAGCCATGATCGTCTTCCAAAAAATGGGGGCGACCAAGCCCCAGGGGACACGGTGTCCCCACGGGGTTAGCAAGAAGCGCAGGTTAAATCTGCGTGAATGAATAAAACGAGGTACCCAGGCAGCACTTACTGCCTTGGCGCGTTTACAGGGTTGAACGCACCTGATTGAAACCATCGTTGGTTTGCTTAAATGATTTCCCTTGCAGGCCGGGCCTGATTGTCCTGGCTCGCAAGGGAACCCATCTAGGTTCCGGGCTTACATAACAAATTAAAATTCATACCCCCTCACTCCCCTTGATGGACCCAAGGTGTGCGTCACCGAAATGGAGGTCCTGGTGACAAATGAAACGGCGCGCAAGTTACGTGGCTGATTTTGCTATCACCAGCTCCGGCTTAGCGCAAAAGCTGCGGGCGCATGGGGACGCCGCCTCCCAGATTCAACGATGCACCAATGCACTGTGCGGTCTGGCTTATGGTCTCGATCGCATCAAGAACATAAGTCAAACCGCCACCATTGGGCGGTTTAGAAATGAGGGTTTACTGGGCAAACCAGATTTGTTGCTTCGCATCGAAACGGTAGCCATGACATTGGCCAAGTTCAGCTGCTTGCCGTCGTAGCAGCGCACGTTCTACAGTCGCATCAAGTTTGATGGGATCGCGATTGGCAATGGCATGGAGCATTTCTGCGTCAAGCAACCCATCGTGCTCTCCCTGCGTAGAATCCAGAGACCCTGACTGAGGCTTCCCACCCTTATTAAAGTGGCTGAAGTCTTTTGCGGTAGATGGCGGGGGTACTGACTTTTTAGATGCTGCAACCCGTACAGGCCGTTGCTCGTCAATAGGGTCAGGCTCAGCTTGCTCATGAGCAGTCGATAATTCGGCCTGGCTCTCCACTTGTAAATCATGCAAACGCGCACGAATCTCTGTCACACCTTTGCCAAACGCGATGTATTGCGACAGATAGATTTCACTAATCCACACAGTTGCCTGGTACTCACCTTCCTCAAACTGATCCAGGAGTGGGTCTTTGACCTTGAACTCACCAAAAGCAGTTGAGAGGTCTGCAACGCAGAACGCACCATTTCGACTTTGTCGAATCCGCTTTACGCGCAGCTGCGCTCCATCTATACGGATCATCGTGATCTCCTTCATAAAGATAGGGAGACCACGTCCAGCCGGAAGAGATCTCCCGGTGGGGTGTGAAATGAAAGTACCCGTGCAGCTTACGCCGGACGGGTACAGGGGGGCTTAAATGGTGGCCATCCAACTTGCGATCGGATAGTACTTTAGAGCACGTGAGGTTCCAGTTTGAACGTGCAATTCAACGGACGTACTCGTGTGATATGTACCCCAACTCTATACAGAGCGTTCACGTTTCAGGGGTTGACGTGTCGTGCCCGAAGGCGACCAGGTTATTCAAGTGACACCTGAAAACACTCGCAAAACCGAATTAGTTTAGTCGCTAATTTTTGCAGCATCAAGGAGAAGAAAACCCTCGCACAGCCCCCAGTGGGAACAGTAACGAGGGTTTTGATGAGGCATTAAAAGTTAAACGACGCTCTGATGGGCATAACTTGCAGCGTATCGAAGCGCACTACTTGCTCCATATCCTGCTTGATATGCCGCAGCGCCTTGGTTCACGGGCACCGGAGTGCTGTTGAACTTTGGCGTTGCTGTACCTTGAGCGTTTTCCTGTGGTGCTTTATTTTCAGACTGACCTTGCTCAGGCATATCCTGAGAAGACTCATCATTGGTCGAGGAGTTCTGCAAAGGAGCTTCCTCCTGAAAAGGAATGTTATCCATGCTGGACTCTTCTTGCAATTCACGTCGGAAAATATTAACGCCATCAACAGTGACACTGTTGATCAACAACAGACGTCCCTTGATCAGTGCGGCAGGTTCTTGCTCGCCAGTTGTACGCCCCTTCTCATCTCGAAGGTTGCGCATGTAAACGTGTGTGTAGATATCACCCACACGAAACGATACAAAAACCTTGCGTTTCGCCTCAACATCACCCATGAGCTTTTCCACCATTTCGATGGCTTCGCTCCCAGAGACCCGAAGATCAAAGTAGGTGTAGTCAGGTTCATCCGTATTTCCGCGCACAGCGGAAATCGAGCAAGCAAGAAAGGGTTGTGCCTTGCGGCCAGAACCTTTGGTTTCAACCCAGCGTACGCGGTTCAGATAACCGAGACCGTTAACGTGAAGATTGAAGTGGTTGGAAGTTTGAGTGGAAGCGGTAGTCATGATGGTGAACTCCAGAAAAATGGACTGGAGGAACACGCACCCACCCAAGAGCCGAATGGCCCGGACAGGGAAAGCGGGTTCCCTGTCCGGGTAGCAAAGAAGAAGATGTACTCTGGTACTGTCTTGGGGGATCAGTACGTGCGTCTTTCAAGAGTTGAGACGCCGCTGTGGGGTGCCTGATGGCGATTCACACGAAAACATTATCAGTACGCAAGAGCCAAGTCAACAGGCGATATCATTTTCAGAGAGGGTGCCACGCTGCCATGAATAAGTTCAACACCCATCTACCTTACTCATATCAACTGAATGAGGTGATCGCTATATCTGAGCCATGTCTTTAACGCACTTTGACGAACCCCGTCTATGCCCCCTTTTCGGTGGGGGGCGTAGTCGTAACTATAAAATTGATTATTCTCTTTGGGATTCAGTAGTAACCTGGGCCCTCCCAATCCAACACTCATTCTACGCATCTGTCAGCTCATTAGAAGCAGCGTCGAGAAGAGTAAGCGATTGACGCCGAGGTTTACAGTCGGCATAGCGCTTCACTATGAGCGTTTTTGTCCTCAAAAGCATTTCTACAATCTAAAACCTCTGAGCCACCAATCAACGGACATCCACCATAGTAGATGTCGTAAACCTCATTGCCCAGACGGTTTTTATGCTCGATAAATAACCAATCCTCTGGGTAAGGTCGGATGGTTAACAACTTTTGATGACCGCGTCGAGAAAAAATGTGGTAGAGGTCAATCGTTGCAATAAAGATCCCAGCTCACGATGAAGGTCAATAGGCATAGCCTTTGCTGGACACCAGCGTGACGGATTGCCGGTTTGCCCCCCATACGACATCGCTCCATTACGCTCCCTATAGGATAGACTTGGACGGGGCCGCCATTGCTTTGCATTTTCTTATGCGCTTGAGGCTAACGAAATCATCGTCGCATTTCCCCATCTCGTACGGCCAAGGCTCTGGCTGAGCAATAACTGTACTCTCGGACAGCGCATCAGCCGCCCGCTGCAGCGCTCCATCAGAACTAGTTAGGAATGGAATACACTCGCCGACGTAGTAAATGCCCTATCAACCTCACAGCGTTACCATCTTCAAAGCATTACGCACAACCTAAAGCCGCCAATCAAATAGATGGCGTTCAACTACAGCCTTATAAGGCTCTTCGAGGCGCACTAGCTTTCAGTTACTGGATTAAACCAATCTGACATGTGATCTCGGCCAGGGAGCTCCTGCAGCTTTTGAGCTATGACGCTGTACCAGTTTATCTAGACCGGCTACAAGCCAGTCGACCCCATCAAGCAGAGGCTCTACACCACCGAAAGTAACAGCGATCTTGCCGAGATCTGCCTATCCACATTTGTACAATATTTTAAACAGCCTTCGTATTTCATTCAAAACCATGAACCCCAGATCCATGTTAATGATTTAATTTTTTTGAGTAAATCATTTTTATTTTTTATTTATAATTAATAAAAAATCACCAAATAATAAATTGAGGATCAATTTGACATTAAGCGCAAAAAAATATAATATTAAAATAAGCTCATGAATTCCCTCAGCACAATAATTTAGCGCCGAATTAAATAAAATTAAGAGAAAAATAGCACAGAAAAAAATAAAATTAATTTACAATTAATACAGCAGTAGAAAGGTTGCTTGCTACCTAAAAAATAAGATTACACTTTAGAGCAAATGAATTATGAAAATCAATATATCACGATGCACTACCGCCCCAACCAACCGCGCTTTTTTTATTGACGCCCTTGGAACGGAAGACCTTCAAACTGCAAAAAGCAAGCATGAAAAAATGCTTGATGAAGTATTGTCTTTATCACCTGATTTGCAGCCTTGCATTTCAGAGAAAAACTCTCTTTTCAAATGCACCACGTTAAAAGAAATCAATCAAATATTTGACGCAATTGAGCAGCTCTGTAATGAATCTATATCTCCACTAATTTTTATTGATGGACACGGTGACCAGCAACAAGGGCTCTCTTTGCCATCTGGTGAATACCTTAATTGGAATGATTTGAATCTCACGCTGGAGAGAATCACTAGGGCCGCATTGGGGCAATCAATGGTGGTAGCTTCATTCTGCCACTCCATGTCTGCTATAGATAAAATTCCTAGTGGAAATCTTTTGCCCACACCATTCTACTTCGGGTATGAACACAGGGTTCAGGCAGGGGTTGTCGAAGAGGAGTCCAAACAAATTATTGAAGAACTTCTTCGATCTGGTAGGTTTATAAAATCAGGAAAAGAAATACAGCTTTACTCTGAGTATGATCATGCCATACCAGCAGTCTGCTTAGTGCTTAAAAAATTTCTATACCCTCAAGAGAATGCTGAGATATATACGGAACTATCAAAGAATAATCTTCGGAAAACCCTCCACAAACAGCTTGGCAATGAATTAGGCACTACAAAAGGGCTAAGCAAAGCAATATCAAAAGCACTCAATCCTAAAGATTTTTTGGGGAATTTCTTAGAATCATATATGTATAACACAGAAAGGAGAAGAAAACTTTTGGATGAAATATTAACGAGTTTAAACTAAAAAAATAAACCAGATAGCCATTACAATAAATAAACCTATAACTATAACTAAAATCCAATTTTAATTAAGCCTTATTTTTTACGAAAACAAATGAATATGATTGATTTCATGTAGCATAGCTAATAAATACCAGTTGAATAATTTCGCTTAAAGTCGGTAGAATCGCATTGCAAGCGACTCAAAGCGGTAAGTTAGAAACCCACAAAAGACCATCTAAGCCACTTAGATATAAGTCCCATAGATAAAAAACAAATTGGAAATACAAATTACTGCCACTATTTAATATTCATAGCTACAAAATCACGAATAGCAGTATAGGCACCTGGATTTGATTGTTTAATTGTTCGATCTATCTCCAAACTAAATGACTGCTCAAAATCACCNCGGTAGCCCTTGAAGAAAGGCGTGTGACGACCACCCTCTTCTTTGGACAGAATGTACACCTCGGCGTCAAAGTCGGTGTGAGGCATGATCGAACCGGGCTTGGCCAGAACCTGACCACGCTCCACGTCTTCACGCTTGGTACCGCGCAGCAACAGACCGACGTTATCGCCAGCTTCGCCTTGGTCCAGCAGTTTGCGGAACATTTCAAGGTACCGTCAACGGCACGCTCAGGCGTAGGAATGTAGTTGTCCAGCGCCTCGGCCAGAGCCAGAACAGCTTGGCTGCCCACTTGTTCAGGAACACGATGATGTAAGGAACGCCAACCTGACGGCTCAGCAAAATGTGCTCGCGAGTCTGGGGCATTGGGCCATCAGCGGCCGAGCAAACCAAAATAGCGCCGTCCATCTGGGCAGCACCCGTAATCATGTTCTTGACGTAGTCAGCGTGGCCGGGGCAGTCAACGTGTGCGTAGTGACGGTTAGGCGTCTCGTACTCAACGTGCGAGGTGCTGATGGTGATACCACGTGCTTTTTCTTCAGGGGCGTTGTCAATCTGCGAGTAATCGCGTGCTTCGCCGCCAAATGCCTTGGACAGAACCGTGCAGATTGCAGCGGTCAGAGTGGTTTTACCGTGGTCAACGTGACCGATAGTACCGACGTTGACGTGCGGTTTAGTCCGTTCAAACTTACCTTTTGCCATGATTTATCCCAATTATGTTTTACAGGAAAACAAAAAAATTGTTGAGCAGCCCGCCATAAGGCGGGCTGATATTGCTATTACTTACCGCGCGCGCTGATCACTTCGTCAGCTACGTTCTTTGGAGCTTCAGCATATTGCTTGAATTCCATCGTGTACGTAGCACGACCCTGTGTTTGCGAACGCAGGCTGGTCGAGTAACCGAACATCTCGGCCAGAGGAACCTCGGCCTTGATGACCTTGCCACCGCCAACCATATCGTCCATACCCTGCACCATACCGCGACGGGAAGACAAGTCACCCATCACTGTACCGGCGTATTCCTCAGGAGTTTCAACCTCAACCGCCATGGTTGGCTCCAGCAGAACTGGGGAAGCCTTGCGCATACCATCCTTGAAGGCCATCGAAGCGGCCATACGGAAGGCGTTTTCGTTCGAGTCCACATCGTGGTACGAACCGAAGAACAGCGTAGCTTTGACGTCCACCACTGGGTAACCGGCGACCACACCCGAAGACAGGGTTTCGCGAATACCTTTTTCAACAGCAGGAATGAATTCGCGAGGAACCACACCGCCCTTGATGGCGTCAACGAACTCAAAGCCGCCACCGGCTTCCAGGGGCTCGAGCTTGAGCACAACGTGACCGTACTGACCACGACCACCGGACTGTTTGACGAATTTACCTTCGATTTCGTCGCAAGTCTTGCGGATGGTTTCGCGGTAAGCCACTTGTGGTTTGCCCACGTTGGCTTCCACGCCGAATTCACGACGCATGCGGTCTACCAGAACTTCCAGGTGCAGCTCGCCCATACCGGAAATAATGGTCTGGCCGGATTCTTCGTCGCTGCTGACGCGGAAAGAAGGATCTTCCTGAGCCAGACGGGACAAGGCCACGCCCATTTTTTCCTGGTCGGACTTGGTTTTTGGTTCCACAGCCTGCGAAATCACGGGCTCCGGGAACTCCATACGTTCCAGAATGATGTGCTGGCTGGCGTCACACAGGGTCTCACCTGTAGTCACGTCTTTCAGGCCCACCACGGAAGCGATATCACCGGCAACCAGCTCTTTCAGTTCGGCACGGTTGTTTGCGTGCATCTGCAAAATACGGCCGATACGCTCTTTCTTGCCCTTGATAGGGTTGTAGACCGTGTCGCCCGAACGCAAAACGCCCGAGTAAACGCGCACGAAGGTCAATTGACCAACAAAGGGGTCAGTCATCAGCTTGAACGCCAGAGCGGACATAGGCTCTTCGTCGTTGGCTTTACGATGAATTACGTTACCTTCGTCATCCGAACCTTCGACAGGTGGAATATCCACTGGCGATGGCAGGTAGTCGATCACGGCGTCCAGCATACGCTGTACACCTTTGTTTTTGAACGCGGTACCGCACAGCATTGGCTGAATTTCGCAGGCAATGGTACGTGTACGCAGACCCAGGTTGATGTCCTCTTCGGAGAGGTCACCGTTTTCCAGGTACTTGTTCATCAGGTCTTCGCTGGCTTCAGCAGCCGATTCGACCATTTTCTCGCGCCATTCTTCAGCCGAAGCTTGCAGCTCGGCAGGAATGTCGGTGTAGTCGAACTTCACACCGTTGCTGGCTTGATCCCAGATGATTGCTTTCATCTTGATCAGGTCAACCACGCCCTGGAAGCCGTCTTCAGCGCCAATCGGGATAACGATAGGCACAGGGTGAGCTTTCAGACGCAGTTTGAGCTGGTCATAAACCTTAAAGAAGTTAGCGCCTGTGCGGTCCATCTTGTTGATGAAAGCCAAACGAGGCACACCGTACTTGTTGGCTTGACGCCATACGGTTTCCGACTGAGGCTGAACACCACCCACCGCGCAGTACACCATGCAAGCGCCGTCCAGCACACGCATGGAACGCTCTACTTCAATTGTGAAGTCAACGTGACCGGGGGTATCAATGATGTTGATACGGTGCTCTGGGTAATTGCCCGCCATACCACGCCAGAAGGCAGTGGTAGCAGCCGAGGTAATGGTGATCCCGCGCTCTTGCTCTTGCTCCATCCAGTCCATGGTAGCCGAACCTTCGTGGGTTTCGCCCAGTTTGTGGTTCACACCGGTGTAGAACAGGATGCGCTCGGTAGTGGTCGTTTTCCCGGCGTCGATGTGAGCCGAGATACCGATGTTGCGATAGCGCTGAATAGGGGTTTTGCGGGCCATGATTATATGTCCTCAGATTACCAACGGAAATGGCTGAATGCTTTGTTGGCATCGGCCATCTTGTGCGTGTCTTCACGCTTTTTCATTGCACCGCCACGGCCTTCGGCCGCATCGGACAATTCGCCGGCCAGGCGCAAGTCCATCGATTTTTCGCCGCGTTTCTTGGCGGATTCACGCACCCAGCGCATGGCCAGAGCCAAACGACGGACAGGACGCACTTCGACAGGTACCTGGTAGTTAGCACCACCAACACGGCGGCTCTTGACTTCAACAACAGGCTTTACATTATTGATGGCAGCATTAAACACTTCGAGCGGATCTTTGCCGGTTTTCTGCGCAATTTGGTCCAGCGCGCCATAAACAATACGTTCGGCAACAGCTTTCTTGCCGGACAGCATGACCACGTTCATGAATTTGGCCAGCTCAACGCTGCCAAATTTTGGGTCAGGTAGGATTTCACGTTTGGGTACTTCGCGACGGCGAGGCATTTTAATTTCCTTGTGACTATTCAGTTGAACCGCTTTTCGCGGTCTCGGCCATTCATGACAAATGACCACTTACCTACCATGGCGCAACGGCCACGGTTGCACGGATCCAGATCAGTGAACTGATCGATGGATACATGGATTACTTGGGACGCTTGGCGCCGTACTTGGAGCGGGACTGTTTACGATCCTTGACGCCTTGCAGGTCAAGAGCACCGCGAACGATGTGGTAACGCACACCTGGCAAGTCTTTAACACGACCACCGCGGACGAGAACGACCGAGTGCTCTTGCAGGTTGTGGCCTTCACCACCGATGTAAGAAATAACTTCGAAGCCGTTGGTCAGACGCACTTTGGCGACTTTACGCAGAGCGGAGTTAGGCTTCTTGGGGGTCGTGGTGTATACACGGGTGCAAACACCGCGGCGCTGTGGGCAGTTCTCGAGCGCAGGGCTCTTGCTGCTAACGCGGCTGACTTCGCGCGGTTTACGCACGAGCTGGCTAATGGTTGGCATGACCTTTACGTATCCTATAACGTACTTTACGTACTGGTTGACGTATATGTTTTGAAAAACGCCGTCCAGTTGACAGGTTTTAAAACCCTGTACCAGAAGCGGCATTGCGCAATACCACTCCCCATAAAACACGAAAAAGAGCGGTCTTGCACATGGCTTGGGCTTGATTTCAAGCACTCAAAAAGTGCCCGCAGCCCCTAAATTCAGGGCTGCCATCAAATTACTGCAAGGTGTACCGGCAAAGGATCCTTAAAGTAAGCTCTAAAATTTACCACAGTAAACCCTTATAGGTCAACGATTTGGGCTCCAATCCAGCGGTTTCCCGTTGTCACCGCACACGCGAGGGAGCACTTGATCACTCGCTATCTACATATCGTTATACTGCAGGGCTATTGCACTTATGCGACAAGGACAATGCCCATGATCATCGCTTCCCTGGAAGACGACCTCGTCCAGGCTGAACTGATTGCCCGGATCTTGACCGAGGCTGACTATGAGTGTCGCTCTTTTCATCAAGGAAAGGACCTGTTGGCTGCTCTGGCCAAGCCACATGATTTCAGCTTATTGCTATTGGATTGGGAACTGCCAGATGTCAGTGGCCTGGATGTGTTGCGTTGGGTTCGCACCACACTGGGACATGCCTTGCCGGTTCTCTTCCTGACCAGCCGTACCCAGGAAGAGGATCTGGTCACGGGTTTGCAAGCCGGAGCCGACGACTATATTAGTAAGCCTGTACGCAAGGGAGAACTCGTTGCGCGTGTCAACGCTGCTGTCCGGCGTATGGACTTGAGCACCTCAACCGTTCAGGACAGCCGTTTCTCATTTGCAGGCTATGATATTTTTCCTGAACAAGGTCATATCGTGCTGAACGGTGAAACCGTCACCCTGGCGCCCAAAGAATTCGAGCTGGCCCTTTTGCTATTTCGTAATCCTGGCCGCCTGTTCTCACGAGATGTTTTAAGCTCCGCGGTCTGGAACCGGGAAATTCCGGCCACCTCCCGTACACTGGATACTCACCTGTCCAACATACGCCGTAAACTCCAACTGCGCCCCGAAAATGGGGTACGTCTGACAGCGTCCTATGCCCTTGGCTATCGCCTTGAACTTTTGACCGACCCTTCTTGCTAGCTCACTTCCTATGATTACTTTGCGTATCGCCGCTCCTCTTGTCTGCGGCCTGATTTGGGGCGGCATCGTGTCAGCCCAACCGTCCGGGGCACGTGGCGAGAACTTTGTCTACAAAGTGATGTCCGGTGATACTTTGCTTGATATTTCCCAGACATACACACGCCAAAGCCGGAACTGGTCCGAGATTCAGCGATTGAATGCGGTGGATGATCCTTATCGCCTGCCGATTGGCAAAGAGCTGCACATTCCGTTTCGCATGATTCCGGAAGTGGCCGCCCCCGCCCGGATTACGCACCAAACCGGTCAGATTCTGGTGAACGGCCAGGCACTGGGCGCAGGAACCACCCATTTGCAAGAGGGTGATCTGGTCCGCACAGGCAGCAGTGGTTACCTGACACTGGAGCTGCAGGACGGTAGTCAACTGAGTGTGCCTGCCCAGGCCTCCTTGAGCGTGACCCGAATGCGTGCCTTTGAAGGTACAGGTCTGACCGACTCGATCATCGCTCTGGATGATGGCGATGTGGAATCACGCGTATCTCCGGAAAAAACCGGCGTAGGTCGCTTTGAGGTTCGTACCCCAGTCAGCATTACTGGCGTACGAGGCACAGAGTTGCGCGTACGTACGCAGCAAGGCGTGGCGCACAGCGAAGTGCTGGAAGGCCGCGCAGAGCTGGGAACGCAACAACGCAGCACCCCCACCGCGCTGAAGCAAAATCAAGGCGCCGCGGTTGGTACAGACGGCAATATCCTGGCGCTGGCACCCTTGTTGCCTGCTCCACAGATCTCCATGCCCGAGCGTCGCGGCGGTCAATGGAACAGCACGATTCAGGCCGTTCCGGGAGCCCAGGCCTATTTGGTCCAAACTTCCACCGATCCCCAAGGGGCCAAGCTGTTATCACGGACCATCACGACCGATACTGACATCCAATTCAGTGCTTCGCGTCCTGGCACCTACTACGTCACCGTACGTGCCATTGACCGCCACGGCCTGATGGGTCCGGACACGATCGAAAGCTTTGAAGGAGCAGCCAGCCTGGTCAGCTCGAACGGCCAGGCCGTAGTCAGCAATTTTGACGACCCTATCCTGCTGTCTCAGTTCTGAAACCTGAACGGCGTACGCCATGAGCAGCCTGGCCCCCAGAAACAGCAAGCTCCTCTCTGACCGAGTTCGGAAAGAGTGGCATCTGGTTTCAGGCCTGCTGGTGTTGCTAACCTTATTGTTCAGTTCCCTGCGCGACGACTTTGCGCTGGGCAAACTGAACAATCTGATTTACGACTTCACCATGTCGGCGGCTATTTCACAAGCCGCCCCCCCGGATATTGTCGTTGTCGCCATCGACGACTACAGCATCGCCAATCTGGGTTTCTGGCCCTGGCGGCGTATCAGCCATGCACAACTGCTGGGCCGACTTGAACAAGCCCGCGCAGTTGGGCTAGACCTGGTCTTTCAGGAACCCAATCCCGCCTACCCCGATGATGACCTTGCCCTATCCGAGGCCATTCGTCATCATGGGCGCGTGGTGCTGCCGCTCATCTACGACGCTCAGCGCCATGCCGTCCATACCGCCATTCCCATGCTCAGTAAGGCGGCCAATGCAGCAGGCTACATCAATATCGAGCCTGATCCAGACGGTGTAGTACGTCGTGTCGCCGTGCAACGCGTCACCCCTTCAGGCCGGATTCTGCCGCACTTTACGATTGCTATGTTGCTGACTGGTGGCGACACGGATTTGGCCTTGCAAGCCTTAAGCTCCAGCAAGACGAACACACCTCATATTCCCTTTTTGGGTCGTAGTGGCCATTTCCAGACCGTGCCTTACTTCAATGTCCTTAACGGCGATATTCCGCCCTCCTTCTTCAAGGACAAATATGTGCTGGTCGGTGCCTGGGGCAGTGGCCTAGGCGATACCTTCCCTACCCCGTTATCCAAAGCCGGGATGAGCAGCATGTCTGGCGTCGAAATTCTGGCCAATACCTTGCAAGCCGTACGTAGTAATCAATGGGTACGCACGCCACCAGCCTGGTTGATTGCGCTGGCAAGCTGCCTACCGGTACTGCTGGCTTGTCAGGTTCTGATCTACCTGTCGCCACGTGCGACCTTGCTAAGTCTGGTTGGACTGGTCATTGCGATTTTGCTGGTGAACTGGATCGCCATGCATGGCTTCAATCTGTGGATTCCGCCACTGGCTAGTCTGATAACCATCCTGCTGGCCTACCCACTTTGGCATTGGCGCAGTCAGGAAGCCGCCTTGAATCAAGTCACTGCAGAACTGAACAAGCTGCAGCTGGAATACCCCGATGTCAGAACTGCATTGAACGAACGTTTGTCTGGCTTAAGTGCACGCAACCTGCCCCATCGTCTGACCCAGTTGCACACATCCATCGATCTGCTGCGACAGGCTCAAAACAAGCGTGAAGAGACCTTGCGCTTTATTTCACACGATATGCGAGCCCCCCAGAACTCCATCCTGGCGCTGACCAGCTTGCAACGTCAGGATGACAGCAAGCTGCCGCCCGATCAGTTCCTGCACAAGATGGAAGGCTATGCCGAGCAAACACTGGAGCTGGTCGATAACTTCATCAGTCTGGCACGGGCTGAAGCGATGGAGATGGTGTTAAGCCCCTTGGCTCTGTCCGATCTGCTGGCAGACTGCATGGACGATGCCTGGGCCAGTGCCAGCAAACGCGCTATCAGCCTGAGTCTGAATGACTCAGAGCTGGTCTGGGTGAACGGCAACGCCCCCATGCTGCGCCGTGCCTTTACCAATCTGATTCAGAACGCCATCAAGTATGGGCCGGACGGCAATCAGATTGATATAGACCTGGAAATCAGCCAGAACAAGGTACAAGTATGTGTTAAAGACCAAGGCTGGGGTATTCCTGCTGAAAACCGGGCGACTATTTTTGAGCCTTATCATCGCGCCCACGAGAACACTGCCGGTGCACCTTCAGGCAGCGGGCTGGGTTTAGCCTTTGTAAAAACTGTCATCAACAAACATGGTGGGGATATTGTGCTGGACAGCACGAGCGAACAAGGTTGCACCTTTATCGTCTCCCTGGCCACCGTGGATGTCTCCGATGAAGACTGAATTCTGGCGGGATGCCGCCCTGCCGTATGTAGAGAGCCGGCGCGCCTGCGATAGCCGTATCTGCTACCAGGAGCACAGCCACCCCACTTACTCGATAGGTGCCGTTGATGGCGGTAGCAGCGTCTTTACGGGCGCACCCGACGGCCCGGTCCAGCTTGCACCTGGTTCTCTGGTCTTTGTACCCGCGCACCGCAGCCATGCCTGCAACCCTCTCCCTGATCAGTCCTGGAGCTATCAAATGCTGCATCTGGATGCGGCATGGCTGGAGCAGCTTTGGCAGGAAAACACAGGATTCAGACTTGAGGCCCAGGAGCCTATCCGCGTTAGCCACGAACCACAGCTTTATGCGGCCTACTGTGAGTTGAACACCCTTTTGTTTTCCGCTGCTCCCGTACTGAGCAAAGAAGCGGCACTGATCGACTTTGTGGTCCACTACTGGCCAGTGAACTCCCAACCCCTGGCACCGGCTCCACCGCCTAGCCCCATTTTGCAGAAGACCCTGGATCGCTGGATTGAGGGCCAGTTAGCCACTATCCCCCTGCACGAACTGGCTCAGGATACCGGATTGAGCCGCTACCAACTGATTCGTGCCTTTCGGCGCCATACCGGCCTGACGCCCCAGCGTTGGCAACTGAATCAACGTGTCAACCTGGCCCGGGACGCCCTGCGACAAGGTGATGAGCTCGCTGAGATTGCCTACCGTCTGGATTTTGCGGATCAAAGCCACTTTCAGCGCGTATTCAAGCACTACACCGGCGTCACTCCAGGGCAGTACCGGGGCTAGAAAACACCCCACGCCCTTGCTACTCCAGGGGAAACGCACTTTTATTCAATACGTCCCTCACGCTTCTGGTCACACTGCGGTTTTGCTCCCGGAAGTACTGCCATGTCCTTGTTCCTGCTGATCGCCAGCACCCATTTTCTAGCCCTTCTGTCCCCTGGCCCTGATTTTTTCCTGATCGCCCGCAGCACCTTGGCCCATGGTCGCTGGATAGCAAGCGGAGCCTGTGCCGGTATCGCCCTGGCCAATGGCATTTACATCAGTCTGGCGCTCACTGGCTTTACCCGGATGAGTACCAGCAGCCCCCTCTTTCTGTTGCTTCAAGGTGCTGGAGGACTGTATCTGCTGTATTTAGGTGTGAAATTTTTGCAGACAGCCCGTCACAGCAAACCGCACAGAATCAGCGCCTTTGGCGCTTCTGCAGGCGGCTGGTGGCATCATGCCCTGCTGGGATTGCTCTCCGGGCTGCTCAATCCCAAGAACGCACTGTTTTACGCCAGCCTGGCCTCGGTACTGGCCAGCAGCCGCGCCGGTACCGGCCTTCATATTCTGCTAGGCCTGTGGATGTTCTTTACTGTTTTGCTCTGGGATGTATTTATTACCATTCTGATCGGGCATTCTCGCTGGCAGCAAGGCATACAACAGCCCTTGCCTCGTATCGAGCAGCTCTGTGGGCTGCTGCTGTGCCTGATTGCGGTCGCCACGCTGTTGAACAGCGCCCAGCACCTGAGCGGGAACTGGCTACGCTGAAACACGATACCTAGTCTGCGCTGCCGTCAAGCTCCCCGAAGGCGATAGAGTAAGACTGTTAGAGCCACATCAAACGATGAGAAAACAAGTCATTTACGGACTCGGACGAGGCAACATAAGCCACTAAAATAGTCCGGGTCTTTGTTTTGTTAAGCACCTGGAGTGCGCTACAGTCTATGCTGTAAGACCGGAACAACACCCCCGTGTCCCGTTCCTTTTTTTGTCAGTTTTCAAGGAGTTACTAGAATGTTTGCCAAACTTGCTTTCACAGCCGTTCTTGGATTGGCCAGCGTGCCTGCTTTTGCTGCTTGCGACGTTACCATCGAAGGCAATGACTCCATGCAGTTCAACACCAAGAGCATCGTTGTTGACAAGACATGCAAGGAATTCACGATCAATCTGAAACACACCGGCAAGCTGCCTAAAGCAGCCATGGGCCACAACGTCGTTATCTCGAAAAAATCCGATGAAAGCGCAGTTGCGACCGATGGCATGAAAGCCGGTCTGGACAGCAACTACGTTAAAGCCGGTGACGAGCGTGTGATTGCTCACACAGACGTGATCGGTGGCGGCGAAAGCACCTCTGTCACCTTTGACGTGTCCAAGCTGAAAGAGGGCGAAGACTACGCTTTCTTCTGCTCCTTCCCAGGTCACTGGAGCATCATGACGGGCGAAATCAAGCTGGGTAGCTAAGCGCATCCGCTTATAGCCGCTGGACGGCCATAAAAAAACCCCACATGGTTATGCCACGTGGGGTTTTTTGTAGCCTGGATCATCTGGTTTTATCCAAATACCTGAGGGTATCGGCCCACCCTGGATAAACAGGATGGGGGACCACACGATTTAGCTTATTCCTGATCGCCCTCTGGGGCTTCAGGCTGAACCTGCTCGGACTCGGAGGCACCGGACACAAAGACCGGATCTTCCGAAGGTTCAGGAGCCGAGGCGAACGGGTTTTCCAGTTCACGGGCTGCTTTGCGTTCAGCCACTTCAAAGGCTTCTTTTTCCTTGCGGGCGGAATGGAAAGCCATACCGGTACCAGCAGGAATCAAACGACCCACGATCACGTTTTCTTTCAGACCACGCAGATCGTCGGTTTTGCCCATGATGGCCGCTTCGGTCAACACGCGGGTGGTTTCCTGGAAGGAAGCCGCCGAGATGAAGGAGTCGGTCGACAGCGAGGCCTTGGTAATACCCAGCAGCACGTTTTCGTACGTAGCAGGAATACCGTTTTCAGCCAGAACGCGATCGTTCTCGTTCAACAGCTCGGAACGTTCAACCTGTTCACCCGTAATGAAGTTGGTATCACCGGCATCCACAATGTTCACGCGGCGCAGCATCTGACGAACAATCACTTCAATGTGCTTGTCGTTGATCTTCACACCTTGCAGACGGTAAACGTCCTGCACTTCGTTCACAATGTAGTTGGCCAGTTTCTCGATACCCTTCAAGCGCAGGATGTCATGCGGATCGGATGGGCCGTCCACAATCATCTCGCCCTTGTTCACTACTTGACCGTCGTGAGCCAGAACCTGTTTTTCCTTCGGAATCAGGAACTCGTGGCTGACGCCGTCCAGGTCGGTAATGACCAGACGCTGTTTACCCTTGGTGTCTTTACCGAAAGAAACCGTACCCGTGACTTCGGCCAGCAGACCGGCATCCTTGGGCGAACGCGCCTCGAACAGTTCGGCCACGCGTGGCAGACCACCGGTAATATCCCGAGTCTTTTGCGATTCTTGAGGAATACGCGCCAGAATCTCACCCACGGACACTTGCTGACCGTCACGAACGGTAATCAGCGCGCCCACCGGGAAGGAGATATTGACCATGTGATCGGTACCTGCGATCTTGATCTCCTGACCTTGCTCGTTCAGCAGCTTGATCTGAGGACGCATGGTGATCTTGCCACCACGAGTCTTGGGAGTGATCACAACCAAAGTCGACAAACCGGTCACTTCGTCCAACTGACGAGCCACGGTTACGCCTTCTTCGATATTCTCGAAGCGAACAGTACCGGTGTACTCAGACACGATCGGACGGGTCAGCGGATCCCAGCTTGCCAAACGCTGGCCAGCCTTGATCGCATCACCATCGCCCACCGTAATGGTGGCGCCGTAAGGCACTTTGTGACGTTCACGCTCGCGACGGTTGTCGTCAAAAATGACGATTTCGCCGGAACGAGAGATCGCAACACGTTCACCCTTGGCGTTGGTGACATAGCGCAAGCCGATTTCAAAACCGACTGTACCCGCTGTCTTGGTTTCGACCGAGCTGGCCAGGGCAGCACGCGAAGCCGCACCACCAATGTGGAACGTACGCATGGTCAGCTGGGTACCCGGTTCACCGATGGACTGAGCAGCGATAACACCGATAGCCTCACCACGATTGACCAGCGTACCGCGACCCAGATCACGACCGTAGCAGCTTGCACACAAGCCATGACGGGTTTCGCACGTCAGCGGAGTACGGATTTTGACTTCATCAATACCCAGGTTGTCGATCAGATCGACCAGGTCCTCGTTCAGCAAGGTGCCGGCGGGGATAACCAGTTCCTGATTGTCAGGGTTGACGATATCGGTCGAGGCCACACGGCCCAGAATCAGATCGCGCAGGGGCTCGATAACCTCACCACCGTCCAGGATGGCTTTCATGGTGTAGCCGCCCTTGGTACCGCAATCGTCTTCGGTAATGACCAGATCTTGCGTCACGTCGACCAGACGACGAGTCAGGTAACCGGAGTTAGCCGTCTTCAACGCCGTATCGGCCAGACCCTTACGAGCACCGTGAGTCGAAATAAAGTACTGCAGTACGTTCAGACCTTCACGGAAGTTCGCGGTAATAGGCGTTTCAATAATGGAGCCATCCGGCTTGGCCATCAAACCACGCATACCAGCCAACTGACGAATCTGTGCAGCCGAACCACGAGCACCGGAGTCCGCCATCATGTAGATGGAGTTGAAGGACTCTTGACGTACTTCTTCACCAAAACGGTTGGTCACTGGCTCGGAAGCCAGTTGCTCCATCATGGCCTTACCCACGCGGTCACCGGCTTTGCCCCAGATATCCACTACGTTGTTGTAGCGTTCCTGAGCGGTCACCAGACCCGAGGAGTACTGCTTGTCAATTTCTTTAACTTCGTTGCTAGCCTGAGCCAGGATGCTTTCCTTGACGACAGGCACAACCATGTCATTCATGGCGATGGAAATACCACCACGCGTTGCCAGACGGAAACCGGACTGCATCAACTTGTCGGCAAAAATCACGGTGGCACGCAGGCCGCAGCGACGGAAGGACTGGTTGATCAGACGCGAAATTTCTTTCTTCTTCAACGCACGGTTCAGTGCGGTGAAAGGCATGCCCTTGGGCAGAATTTCGGACAGCAAGGCACGGCCAGCCGTCGTTTCGTAACGCTTGATGGTCTTGACCCACTCACCGTCTTCGCCCTTCTCGAATTCTTCGATACGGACGGTCAGACGAGTTTGCAGCTCGACTTCCTTGTTGTCGTAGGCGCGCTGAACTTCAGCCACGTCGGCCATGAACAAGCCTTCGCCCTTGCCATTGACCAGTTCGCGGGTCGCATAGTACAGACCCAACACGATATCCTGGGAAGGAACGATGGATGGTTCGCCGTTGGCGGGAAACAGCACGTTGTTGGAGGCCAGCATCAAAGTGCGCGCTTCCAACTGGGCTTCCAGCGACAGCGGCACGTGAACGGCCATCTGGTCACCGTCAAAGTCAGCGTTAAAGGCGGCACACACCAGGGGGTGCAGCTGAATCGCTTTACCTTCGATCAGGACTGGCTCAAAAGCCTGAATACCCAAACGGTGCAGCGTAGGCGCACGGTTCAGCATCACGGGATGTTCGCGGATCACCTCTTCGAGGATGTCCCACACCACCGGTTCCTGGCTTTCCACCAACTTCTTGGCTGCCTTGATGGTCGTAGCCAGACCCATCAATTCCAGACGGTTGAAAATGAAAGGCTTGAACAGTTCCAGCGCCATCAGCTTGGGCAGACCGCACTGGTGCAGCTTCAACTGGGGACCCACCACAATCACGGAACGACCGGAGTAGTCCACGCGCTTGCCCAGCAGGTTCTGACGGAAACGACCGCTCTTGCCCTTGATCATGTCGGCCAAGGACTTCAACTGACGCTTGTTGGCACCGGTCATGGCTTTGCCGCGACGACCGTTATCCAGCAAGGAGTCCACGGACTCTTGCAGCATACGTTTTTCGTTGCGCAGGATGATGTCCGGAGCCTTCAGTTCCAGCAGACGCTTCAAACGGTTATTACGGTTGATAACGCGGCGGTACAGATCGTTCAGGTCGGACGTCGCAAAGCGGCCACCGTCCAGTGGTACCAGCGGACGCAGGTCCGGTGGCAGCACGGGCAGCACTTCCATGATCATCCAGTCTGGCTTGATGCCGGATTTCTGGAAGCCTTCCAGCACTTTCAGACGCTTGGAGATCTTCTTGATCTTGGCATCCGAGCCCGTGGCTTTCAGTTCGGCACGCAGGCGCTCGACTTCGCGGTCGATATCGATCGTACGCAGCAATTCGCGCACGGCTTCCGCACCCATCAGGGCGTGGAAATCGTCACCGTATTCTTCGGTCTTGGCCAGGAAATCGTCGTCGGACATGATCTGACCGCGCTTGAGCGGGGTCATGCCAGGTTCGATGACGCACCATGCTTCAAAGTACAGTACGCGCTCGATGTCACGCAGGGTCATGTCCAGCACCATGCCCAGACGGGATGGCAGGCTCTTCAGGAACCAGATGTGAGCAACCGGGCAGGCCAGTTCGATGTGACCCATACGCTCGCGACGCACCTTGGAGACAGTGACTTCAACGCCACACTTCTCGCAGATGACGCCACGGTGCTTCAGGCGCTTGTACTTGCCGCACAGACATTCGTAGTCCTTGATGGGACCAAAAATCTTGGCGCAAAACAGACCATCGCGCTCGGGTTTGAACGTGCGATAGTTGATGGTCTCTGGCTTGCGGACTTCGCCGAAAGACCAGGACCGGATTTTCTCGGGCGAGGCGATGCCGATCTTGATGGCATCGAACTGCTCGTCCTGAGTGACTTGTTTAAAGAGATCGAGTAGCGCTTTCATTATTTACGCTCCAAATCCATGTCCAGGGACAAGGAACGGATTTCCTTGACCAGAACGTTAAAGGACTCCGGCATACCGGCGTCGATCACGTGGTCACCCTTGACAATGTTCTCGTAGACCTTGGTACGGCCAGCGATGTCGTCGGATTTAACCGTGAGCATTTCCTGCAGGGTGTAGGCGGCGCCATACGCTTCCAGCGCCCAGACTTCCATCTCCCCGAAACGCTGACCACCGAACTGCGCCTTACCACCCAGCGGCTGCTGAGTAACCAGCGAGTATGGGCCGGTGGAACGAGCGTGCATCTTGTCATCGACCAAGTGATGCAGCTTCAGGTAGTGCATGTAGCCCACAGTGACCATACGCTCAAAGGCCTCGCCTGTACGACCGTCAAACAGGCGAACCTGAGTGCGGTGCGGTGCCAGTTGCAGGTTCTCGGCGATATCGTCTGGATAGGCCAGACGCAACATCTTGTCGATTTCCTGCTCGGTTGCACCGTCGAACACGGGCGTAGCCAATGGCAGACCTTTCTGCAAGTTGGTGGCCATGTTCATCACTTCGTCGTCAGTCAACTCGTTGATGCGAGTTTTCTTGCCGGTCGTGTTGTAGACCTTGTCCAGGAACGCGCGCAGTTCGGAAACCTGCACGTTCTTTTCTTCTTGCATCATGTCGTTGATGCGGTGGCCAATACCCTTGGCTGCCCAACCCAGGTGAACTTCCAGAACCTGACCCACGTTCATACGCGAAGGCACGCCCAGCGGGTTCAGAACGATGTCCACAGGGGTACCGTCAGCCATGTGCGGCATGTCTTCCACGGGAACGATGCGGGAAACCACACCCTTGTTACCGTGACGACCAGCCATCTTGTCACCGGGCTGCAGACGACGCTTAACAGCCAGGTAAACCTTGACCATCTTCAGCACGCCAGGAGGCAGCTCGTCGCCTTGGGTGAGCTTCTTGCGCTTTTCTTCAAACGCCAGATCGAACTGGTGACGCTTTTGCTCCAAGGATTCCTTGGTGTGCTCCAGCACCAGTGCGTGTTGCTCATCAGCCAGACGAATGTCGAACCACTGCCAGCGATCCAGATCGTTCAGGTAGTCAGCGGTCAGTTCGGTGCCCTTGGGCAGCTTGCGAGGACCACCGTTAACGGTTTTGCCGACCAGGAACTTCAAGGCACGGTCAAAAGCGTCGTCTTCAACGATTTGCAACTGGTCGTTCAGGTCCTGGCGGTAGCGACGCAGCTCATCATCAATGATGGACTGGGCACGCTTGTCACGCTCGATACCTTCACGGGTAAAGACTTGAACGTCGATCACCGTACCGACCATGCCCGAAGGCACACGCAGGGAGGTGTCTTTAACGTCAGAGGCTTTTTCACCAAAAATGGCGCGCAGCAGCTTTTCTTCTGGGGTCAGCTGAGTTTCACCCTTGGGGGTCACTTTACCGACCAGCACGTCGTCGGCACGCACTTCAGCGCCGATGTACACAATGCCGGAATCGTCCAGACGGTTCAGCTGAATTTCGGACAGGTTGCTGATATCGCGGGTGATATCCTCAGGTCCCAGCTTCGTGTCACGGGCAACAACCGTCAGCTCTTCGATGTGAACCGACGTATAGCGATCATCAGCCACGACCTTCTCGGAGATCAGAATCGAGTCCTCGAAGTTGTAGCCGTTCCAGGGCATAAAGGCGATCAGCATGTTCTGACCCAGCGCCAATTCGCCCAGGTCAGTCGATGCGCCGTCGGCCAGCACGTCACCACGAGCCACGATATCGCCACGCTTGACGATAGGACGCTGGTTGATGTTGGTGTTCTGGTTGGAACGGGTGTACTTGGTCATGTTGTAGATATCTACACCGACCTCGCCAGCCACGTTCTCGTCATCGTGCACGCGAATAACCACGCGCTGTGCGTCAACGTCTACCACCACACCGCCACGACGGGCTTGTACGGTCGTACCCGAGTCAACAGCAACAGTACGTTCAATACCGGTACCGACCAAAGGCTTCTCAGGGCGCAGGCAAGGAACTGCCTGACGCTGCATGTTGGCGCCCATCAGTGCTCGGTTGGCGTCATCGTGTTCCAGGAACGGAATCAGCGAAGCAGCCACAGACACGATCTGCGAAGGAGCCACGTCCATGTAATGGATATTTTCTGGCGCCGTCATCATGGTTTCACCCGCTTCACGGCAGGCAACCAGATCGTTGGCAAAAGCACCGTCTTCGGTCAACTCGGCGTTAGCCTGAGCGATGACGTAATTGCTTTCTTCAATAGCTGACAGGTAATCGATCTGCTCACTGACCTTGCCATCAACAATCTTGCGGTAAGGTGTTTCCAGGAAGCCGTACTCGTTCAGACGAGCGTACAGCGCCATGGAGTTGATCAGACCAATGTTTGGACCTTCAGGCGTTTCAATCGGGCACACGCGACCGTAGTGGGTTGGGTGCACGTCGCGCACCTCAAAGCCCGCACGCTCACGAGTCAGACCACCAGGGCCCAGTGCCGAAACACGACGCTTGTGCGTAATCTCGGACAATGGGTTGGTTTGGTCCATAAACTGCGACAGCTGGCTGGAACCGAAGAACTCCTTGACAGCCGCGGAGATGGGCTTGGAGTTGATCAGATCGTGCGGCATCAGGTTTTCGGTCTCGGCCTGGCCCAGACGTTCCTTAACAGCACGTTCCACACGCACCAGACCGGCGCGGAACTGGTTTTCAGCCAATTCGCCCACGCAACGAACACGACGGTTACCCAGGTGATCGATATCGTCGATCTGACCGCGGCCATTACGCAGATTCACCAGCACCTGAATGGTGTCCAGAATATCTTCGTCGGTCAGGGTCATGGGCCCTTCGATGCTGTCACCACGACCCAGACGGCTGTTGACCTTCATGCGACCCACGCGCGACAAGTCGTAGGACTCTTCGCTGTAGAACAGACGGTTGAACAGAGCCTCAACCGCTTCTTCGGTTGGTGGCTCGCCGGGGCGCATCATGCGATAAATCGCAATACGGGCAGCATTGGAATCCGCTGTTTCGTCAGTACGCAGGGTCAGGGAGATGAAGCCGCCCTGATCCAGTTCGTTGACGTACAGGGTCTCGAAATCACGCACATTGGCTGCACGCATTTCGGCCAGAATGGATTCGGTAATTTCGTCGTTGGCGTTGGCAATCACTTCGCCGGTTTCGGCGTTGATGATGTTCTTGGCCAGCACACGCCCCAGAAGGAAATCTTCCGGGATAGAGATGTATTCGATCTTAGCTGCTTGCAGGTCGCGCAAATGCTTGGCATTGATACGCTTGTCCTTTTCAACCAGTACACGACCATCACGGTCGGTAATGTCGAAACGGGCAACCTCGCCCTTCCAGTGCTCTGGAACGAATTGCAGCTTGCCACCTTCCTGGTGCAGTTCGATGTGATCGAACTCGAAGAAGTGGGCCAGGATCTGCTCTGGCGTCAGGCCAATGGCCTTCAGCAAGATGGTCACAGGCATTTTGCGACGACGGTCGATACGGAAGAACAGAATGTCCTTCGGGTCGAACTCGAAGTCCAGCCAGGAACCACGGTAAGGAATCACGCGCGCCGAGAACAGCAACTTGCCCGAGCTGTGCGTTTTACCACGGTCGTGTTCAAAGAACACACCGGGAGAACGGTGCAACTGGGAAACGATGACTCGTTCGGTACCGTTGATCACAAAAGAGCCGTTATCAGTCATCAGGGGCATTTCGCCCATGTAGACTTCTTGCTCTTTTACTTCCTTGACGGTAGGCTTGCTCACCTCGCGGTCCATGAGGACCAGACGAACCTTCGCCCGCAAGGGGGAGGCATAGGTCAAACCACGAAGTTGACACTCTTTGACGTCGAACACCGGCTCGCCGAGCGTATAGCTCACGAACTCTAGCCGCGCCATTTGGTTATGGCTTACTATTGGAAATATAGAACTGAAAGCTTCCTGCAAGCCTTCAACCTTACGCTGAGAAGGCAGCGTGTCCTTCTGCAAGAAGGTTCTGAAAGAATGCAGCTGGGTAGCCAACAGGTAAGGAACCTGCTGTACGTCTTCACGTTTGGCGAAGCTCTTGCGTATGCGCTTTTTTTCGGTGTACGAATAAGGCATGAGCACTCCGACTCAAGGGTTACACGGACCGTCAACCACGGCCCTGGTTTACGACTCTAAAAAACCCGACTTTCTACAATACTCATTAAAAATCGTGGGTTTTCTGGAAACGCAAAAGCCCGGGAAGGCTTGAAACGCATTCCCGGGCATCTATCGATACTCTTACTTGAGCTCGATCTTGGCGCCAGCTTCTTCCAGCTTCTTCTGAGCATCTTCAGCGTCAGCTTTGGACAGGCCTTCTTTAACAGCCTTAGGAGCACCGTCAACCAGATCTTTGGCTTCTTTCAGGCCCAGACCGGTGATTTCGCGCACGACTTTAATGACGCTAACTTTGTTTGCGCCAACGTCAGCCAGGAACACGGTGAATTCGGTTTGCTCTTCAGCGGCAGCAGCAGCGCCACCAGCAGCAGGAGCTGCAACAGCAACAGCGGCGGCAGCAGCCGACACACCGAATTTTTCTTCCATTTCTTTGATCAGCTCGGACAGTTCGAGCACGGACATTGCGCCGATGGCGTCAAGGATTTCAGCTTTAGTAGCCATTTTTAAGAACTCCAGATATTAGGTAAATGCCAGGTTTGGTTGTCGTTCGCAACGACGAAGTTTCCTGAAGGAAAACTGCTTACGCAGCTTCTTTCTGATCGCGCACAGCCGCCAGGCCGCGAACAAACTTGGTGGGAACTTCGTTAAGCGTACGCACAAAAGTAGCGATAGGTGCTTGCATGGTGCCCAGCAGTTTCGCCAGCAGTTCGTCGCGCGAGGGCATTGTGGCCAGAGCCTTAACACCATCAGCATTCAGAACGCTATTGGGCAGCGCACCGCCCATGATGACCAATTTGTCATTGGTCTTGGCAAAATCTGCAACGACTTTCGCCGCAGCTACAGGATCTTCACTGATGGCGTACATCAGAGGACCCACGAGCTGGTTGGAGATACCGTCAAACGAGGTACCTGCCAACGAACGACGAACCAGCGTGTTTTTCATGACACGCAGGTAGACGCCAGACTCACGCGCTTTTTTGCGCAATACGGTAGCAGAAGCGACGTCCAGACCACGGTACTCGGCGATAATGATCGATTGAGCCTTTGCCAGTTCAGCAGTGACTTCTTCGATAACTACCGCTTTCTCTTCACGATTGAGACTCACGGTTGAACACTCCTTCAAACGATGTCGGGAAGGCTTCCCAACATCAACCGAATGCGGCGCACCTGGACGAGTTCTATAACGAATTCTTCCACGGGCGCCGTCTACGTTGGATGGGACGTTTTGCCCCGATTAAGCTGTGAGATGACAAGTCAACCAACGGCTCCAACGGTCTTTGACAGCAGTGTCCCTGTAAACAGGATCACAGCCCAAAGTTCTTTTTTTCCAACTGTTGATTAAACAGCCAGAGATGCAATTTCAACACGTGCACCGCCACCCATGGTGGAGGACACGGCAACCTTGCGCAGGTAAACACCCTTGGCAGCGGCTGGACGAGCCTTGTTCAAGGCGTCAACCAGGGCAACCAGGTTAGTCTGCAGTTGTTCAACGTTGAACGAAGCGCGACCAATAGTGCTGTGAATGATACCGGCCTTGTCAGTACGGTATTGAACTTGACCAGCCTTGGCGTTCTTGACAGCCGTAGCAACGTCAGGCGTCACCGTACCAACCTTGGGGTTTGGCATCAGGCCACGAGGACCCAGAACCTGACCCAGGGTACCAACCACACGCATGGTGTCGGGCGAAGCGATCACAACGTCAAAGTCCATTTGACCGGCTTTGATTTGCTCAGCCAGATCGTCCAGACCAACGATGTCAGCACCCGCTTCACGAGCAGCATCGGCTTTTTCGCCTTGGGCGAAAACGGCAACACGCACGGTTTTACCAGTACCAGCAGGCAGAACCACCGAGCCACGAACCAGTTGGTCGGACTTACGGGGATCGATGCCCAACTGAACAGCGATATCGATGGATTCGTCGAACTTGGCAGTAGCAGTGTCTTTTACCAGGGCCAGAGCTTCGGCCACAGGGTAGAACTTGTTGCGGTCGATCTTGGCAGCAATAGCGGCTGCGCGTTTGCTTACTTTAGCCATGATTTACACCACCCCTTCAACGTTGATGCCCATGCTGCGGGCGCTACCAGCGATGGTACGCACAGCGGCGTCCAGATCGGCGGCGGTCAGGTCGGGTTGTTTGGTCTTGGCGATTTCTTCAGCCTGAGCGCGAGTCAGCGTACCGACTTTGTCCGCGTTAGGACGTGCAGAACCGGACTTGATACCAGCAGCCTTTTTGATCAGGATGGTTGCTGGAGGAGTCTTCATGATGAACGTGAAGCTCTTGTCAGCAAAAGCGGTGATCACCACAGGAATTGGCAGACCGGGTTCCAGACCCTGTGTCTGGGCGTTGAACGCCTTGCAGAATTCCATGATGTTCAGACCGCGCTGACCCAGCGCCGGACCGATTGGAGGGGATGGGTTTGCCTTACCAGCTGGGACTTGCAGCTTGATAAAGCCGACGATTTTCTTCGCCATGCTTAGCTCCTTGCGGGTGATGACGCCTGGCGCACAATACGGCAGGCTTCCCGGGGGTTGTAATTAATCAGGTCTTTTCGACTTGATCGAAATCGAGTTCGACAGGGGTAGCGCGGCCGAAAATGGTAACGGTGACACGAACCTTGTTTTTCTCGTAGTTAACTTCTTCGACGTTACCGTTGAAGTCTGCAAACGGACCGTCCTTGACGCGTACCAGTTCGCCAACCTCGAACAGCACTTTGTGCCGTGGCTTTTCAACGCCCTCTTCCATTTGCGACAGGATTTTTTCCACTTCGCGCTCGGAGATGGGAGCGGGACGGTTACCGGAACCGCCCAAAAAGCCGGTGACTCGCGGCGTACTTTTTACCAAGTGCCAGGTTTCGTCGGTCAAGGCCATCTCGACCAGTACGTAACCGGGGTAAATACGTCGCTCTGAAATTGATTTCTTGCCGTTTTTTACTTCAACGACTTCTTCCGATGGAACCAGAATGCGACCAAACGCTTCTTGGAGATCAGCGCGTTCAATGCGCTCCACCAGAGCCTTGTGCACGCTTTTTTCCATGCCGGAATAAACGTGAACCACATACCAGCGTTTGCTCATGTGTGCCCTTTATTTCCAGCCCAGCAACAGGCCATAAATGATCCAGCCGAGCCCTTTGTCAATCAGCCACAACAAGATGGCCATAACGGCAACAAACACAAAGACAATACCTGTCATTTGTGTTGCTTCTTTACGGGATGGCCAGTGAACGCGACGTACTTCCGTATAGGCATCACGAGAAAAAGCGACCAGGCGACGGCCTGTATCGCTAAACCAGACGATCAATACGGCGACGATTAAGCTGGCAACAAATACCCCAGCGCGAACCAGTGAATTTTGGCCATCCAGAACGGAATAGCCAACAATACCGGCGGCGACGACTAGGACCGCTAGGCCCAGCTTGATGCGCTCGGAACCTCGGTTAACGGTTTCTACGTTGGTATTCGACATATTCCGACGAGTGACGCCACGCGAGGCGGTGGCGAGTGACTGTGGTGGCAGGGGCAGAAGGAATCGAACCCTCAACCTTCGGTTTTGGAGACCGACGCTCTGCCAATTGAGCTATACCCCTATACCGTGACAAATCATAGCGCGCTAAATGCTATGTTTGGCTTTTAGGCAAAAGAGGATATTAACCCCTTTCGCCTAAAATTACTACTCTTTTTTTTACTTGATGATTTTTGCCACCACGCCAGCGCCAACGGTACGGCCGCCTTCGCGAATCGCAAAGCGCAGACCTTCTT